>VEQK01000005.1 GCA_018883265.1 Rhodocyclaceae bacterium
AGATCAGAGACTGGGCCAAACAGTTCGCTGACAAACATCATGCGCTCTTCCTCGGTCGTGGGGTGCATTACCCCATCGCGCTCGAAGGCGCGCTCAAGCTCAAAGAGATCACCTATATCCACGCCGAGGCCTATGCCGCCGGCGAACTGAAACACGGGCCGCTGGCGCTGGTTGACAAGAACATGCCGGTCGTCTCAGTGGCGCCCAATGATGCGCTGCTGGAAAAGCTCAAGAGCAACCTGCAGGAGGTCAAGGCGCGGGGCGGCGAACTCTTTGTGCTGGCCGATGCCAATACCGGCTTCAAATCAGAGCCGGGCATGCATGTGATCACCGTGCCAGATCACGATGGCAGTTTATCGCCCATCGTTCATACCGTGCCGCTGCAACTGCTGTCTTATCACACGGCCCTGGCCAAGGGCACGGATGTCGATAAGCCGCGCAACCTGGCCAAGTCAGTGACGGTGGAGTAAGTCAGGTAGGGGGTAATTTCGATGCTGTCCAACACATTGATTTTGTTCTGAAAGTCACTACGCAAGCGCTTTTGAGTCGCGGTTCTTATACCCCGTATCAAGTTTTTTTGTTTGGAAAAGTTCGATCTTTAAGAGAGATTCATAGGTTCTCATTTCTAAGGATTGCGGAGCACTTAGAGCATGAAAACCTTCTTTCTCCGAGAGGTGTGCCCATTCAAGCAGAACACGTCTTCTCGATCTACAAGAAGGGGTTGTTGAGGGTTCAGCGTCAGTCGGCAACCCCCAGTGTAGAGATTTGTTGTTTCAAGATTCATTCGAAATCAAAGCAATCCCCGTAGAGCATTTTTCAGAACAGATCGCACAAGATACGATACCGATCGATCCTTCTGTTGCGCTATCTGGTCTAATTTTTCTTTGACATTCGCTGGCACTCGGACTGCTATTGTCGATTGTAGATTTTTCATTGGTTCACCTTTACTTCGATTTGTAGAGATTTCAGGTCATTCGACAAACTCACGCTCGCGGTCTTCGTTTTTGCTTGTTTCAGATATTCAATCAGTTCACTGACAGAGATGGTTTGCCTGGTTCTTGGTTTTAGTACTAGTAGATTCATCGTTGTTACCTTTCGATAGACGTAACTAAGACTCCGCATAAAAACGGATACGTTCATAACGAATAAATCACCAACGCAACGGCAAACAGGGTTTCAAGTTCCTTGCTGCGTTTAGTGTGTCAACATAGTCGCCGACAACATGACCTTATTAACCCCGAATCCAAGGTCATGACCTTCATAGCGGTTTAGGTACGCTAGGTAATTCGACGGATCGCTGTCCAGTTCACGTACCCATACCTTCACTTCATTCATATTGATATCAGACGAGTCGCATCCTAAATGTCGAATCTGTCTGGTTACTGCTGATTTCCACGCTGATTCCATTTTCAGCGTTAACCGAGTCAACTCAGGGTCATCGAGAACTTCAACCAGACCCTGGGCATGAAGGGCAACACCGCCGGTACGATCGCCACCAAGAATAGTGACGTAATTGAGAACCGGCACACCGGTTCTCACCCGGTGCTTCTTGTAACCAGATTTCGGGTACGATTTTTCAAGTTGCTTGAATGCCGCCCTTACGGGTGACTCCCACAACTCGACTTTCGTGAAACGTGGAAATTCGAGGGTAAACAACGCCCAGCGATCAACTGACTGATCACCGACCCATTTCGTAAAGCATTTTGTTGCCTGATTGGTCACTTACCGTTTACCCCCTTTGCTTTATTTATTCGTCAGTTTTCGGCGTAAAACGCCGTTTAACCGTTAAGCACGCTGTATCGTGGTTAACTGACCGTTAAGTTTTATAACGAAATATTAACACGCATACGAATTAATGTCAAATAAAAACATATAAACAATTAGTTACGATGTAACCGTGCTTTACATAAATTAACGTTTATGGTAGAATGGTTACATGGGGAGGCAATATGACTGTTTACGGATACGCCCGCGTTAGCACGGTTCAGCAGGCAACCGATGGTGATAGTTTAGAAACACAGCGGAAGCAGATTCAGGGTTACGCGCTCAGCAAAGGTCTTGATTTACCCGACGGTCGGGTTTTTGTTGAATCCGGTGTTTCAGGTAGCACAAATTTCGAGCAGCGACCGGAAGGTGGTCGTTTGATAGAGTTGGTTGCCGCTGGCGATGTGGTTATCTTCAGCAAACTCGACCGCGCCTTCAGAAATACCCGCAATGCGCTTAATGTCTTACATGACCTTAAGGAGCGCGGCGTCAGCGTTCATTTCATTGACCTGGGCGGAGACGTGACCAGCAATGGTATTGGTCAGGTGGTTTTTACGATATTGAGTGCCTTTGCTACTTTCGAACGGGAGCGCATTGCTACCCGTATCCGTGAGGTCAAACAACTGCGAAAGTCAGAGGGAAAGTTCACCGGTGGACGTAGGGCGTTCGGTTACAAGATCGTGGACGGGCGAAAGGTGCCTTTAGATAAAGAGCAGTCAATCATCAAAGAAATGCGCCGGAAGCGAACTATGGGAGTGAGTTACCGCCTTATTGCCGATTGGTTAAGAGAAGACAAAGGGATTCGTATGTCGCATGTGGCGGTGAAAAATGTACTTGATCATTAATAACCTTGAAATTTGCAATGATCCGACAGTTGCCTATAACCAAATAGAATCTACGACATGGCAAGTACAAAACGACTAACCGAAGATGAAATTTCAACAAGATTAGTTGGGCGGTCAATTGCTCTTGTTAAGGGCACCTTCAAAAATATTAAAACCAATGCGGAGTGGATTTGCTTGGCGAATCCGTCACACGGAACATTTTTTGCGCCGCCTAGACAAATCATCCACGCAAAGGGAAATTGTCCTAAATGTGGAAAAGTTGCAAAACTGACTGAAGAACTCGTAAAAGAGCGGTTAGGGGATAGACCCATTGAACTTGTTGCTGGAACTTTGAAGGGTTCTGATGTTCATGCACAATGGAGGTGTCTATCAAATAAGACCCACCCAATTTGGTCAGCAGCACCATCCAGCATACTTAATGCCAAAAGCGGATGCCCAGTATGTTCAGGTAAATTGCCTCTCAATGAGAAAGAAATAGAAAAGCGATTGATTGGTAAAACAATCGCCCTTGTAAGCGGTTCGTATATCCATAGCACGCGCATTGCGACATGGAGGTGTCTAAAGAACCCAGAGCATTCACAATGGAGTACGGGCATTAAGACCGTTTTATATCAGGGGACTGGATGCCCTGAATGCGGAGGAAACATTCCACTCACTGAAGAAGTTGTAAAACAGAGATTAGGATCTAGACCAATTGAACTTGTGAAAAATTCATTAAAAGGGGCAAGAGGAAAATCCCAATGGAAATGTCTGACAAATGAGGATCATCCTGTATGGTATGCAACAGCAGACGCTGTTATGGGCGGTACAAATTGTCCTGCCTGCACTGGACATGAAAAACTTGATCCAATCGTAGTGAATCGGAAAATCGTTGGCAGACCAATAAAATTACTCAGTAAAAAAATTGAAGGGTCTGACAAGAAAGTTCTGTGGGGTTGTTTGGCGAACTTAAACCACGAAAATTGGAAAGCAACGGTGGGATCTGTTCTCGCAGGTTCAGGGTGCCCTGAATGCGGTGGAAATGCGAAACTAAATGAAGAAAAAATCACAAAACGCCTAGAGGGCAGGTTGCTTAGTATTGTAAGGGGTACATTCAAATCGTCTGGTGACTATGCAACAT
This sequence comes from Rhodocyclaceae bacterium, assembly GCA_018883265.1. GTDB lineage: Bacteria > Pseudomonadota > Gammaproteobacteria > Burkholderiales > Rhodocyclaceae > Fluviibacter. The sequence continues at coordinate 3,730 of VEQK01000005.1, forward strand.
GGCATTGTTTAGCAGGCAAAAGGCACTCAGATTGGGATGCTACTGTTTCTTCTGTTTTAGGAGGGGTTGGTTGCCCTGCCTGTGCTGAGTATGGGTATAAAGAAAGCAAATCCGCATACATCTACATTCTGATAATTGGTGATCTAGAGAACCCTATTGGTATCAAGTGTGGAATCACCAATAACGAACCAAAGTTTAGGCATAAACAAATCAATCGGAAAACGAATGAACAGGTAACGCTAGTCAAACATTGGAAGCATGAAAGTGGAAAATTTATCAGAGAACTTGAAGCGTCCATAGCGAGCAAGTACCAACACAATGACCTAAAAGGTCTATTGAAAGACGGAAGTACAGAAACGTATTTTTACAATGACTTTGATTCAATTGTAAAGTTTTTGGATGAGAAGTTTTTGCACGACAAGTCGGATTTATTGAATGACTAGCAATTCATTGCCATATTCAGGTAATACCCTTCACGTATACACCCGTGTGTCCACCGTCGCACAGGCGGACAAGGGAACATCTTTGCAATCGCAACTTGAACTCGGAAAGAAGAAGGCAAGAGAACTGGGATTTAAAGTTAAGCACTGGGATGAGGGCGGAAAAAGTTCTCATCACGAGGATATTGCGGGTAGACCAGTGCTTTTCGAACTCTACGAGTCAGTTAAGTCCGGTTTTGTGAAGCATTTGTGGGTGTATGACCAGTCCCGCCTTTCCCGAAACGATCAGGTTGCTTCAGTTTTCAGGTACGAGTGCAACCGTCAGGGCGTAACCCTTTACACCAAGGATGGGCAGTTCGATCTTTCAAGTCCGACAGATATGCTGCTCAAGCAATTGCTTGATGCTGTTGCTGAATTTGATAATGCGACTAGGGCAGAGCGATCACGACTTGGTAAGTTGCAACGGGTAAGGTCAGGTTTCTGGCACGGTGGTCCACCACCATTTGGTTACAAACTCAATAACCGAAAATTAGAAACTAATCCTGCTGAAGCACAGTGGGTTAAACGCATATTCAAAGAACTCCTGAAGGGGCGATCTACCCCTCAGATAAAGACCTTGTTGGATTCAAATGCAGTACAAGCAAGGCGAGGCGGGTTGTGGAGCATAGGATCTATACAGGCGATGCTCAAAAACTCCCACTACGCGGGTCACTACGTCTATGAGGATAAAAAATCTGGGCAAAAGGTCAAGGTTGAGTGCCCGTCGATTGTAGATGTCTTAACATGGAATGCCGTACAAAACATACGTAAGAGAGATGTCAGTCGGCAATCGCAGAAAAATGCGACCAAGAAATTCTATCTCCTGCGTGATCTAATGTTTTGTGGGCATTGTGGAAGACCGTTAAGCGCAAGAAGCAACCCGAAAAAAGGGGAAGAACTTTACTATTGTCCTAACAAGGAGAGAGTGTGGGCGGTTAAGGGTAAATCTGATACGCCCTGGGTGCGGGGTACTGGTTGCGGTTTCGAGCGATCTATGAACATCACAAGGACTGATCAAACCGTATGGCAGGTCTTAAAGGATATTCACAGTGAATCATCCATCCTGCGAGAGGAGGTAAAGAACCGCGTTCTAAAAGAACATGGTCTCCTCGTTAAAACTGCAGATGAAATCAAAAAGACTGAAAGTAAGATACGCCGCCTTCAGCGAGCGCTATCAAGACACAACGAAGCAGTCGGTGCTCTAGAGGCAAATCGCGTGATGAGTCGATTGAAGGATGCTAGTTACAAGGTAATGATGAAGCGTCTCGATGATGAGCGCCTAGAAATTGAATCAGCATTACAGGCGGCACAGTTAGACCTTCGCGGGGATACTGAAAAGAGAAAATGGATTGACTGGATGAAAGCGTTTAGTGATGGTCATAAAAACTATGATGACCTCACGGATCAGCAGAGAAAATCCTATGTAGATGGTCTCGTTAGTCGTATAGATGTCTTCTATCGTCCTAAGCAACGCGAGCATGAACTAAAAATGCATTTCCGACTCCCTGTAGTAGGAGATTCCATCAAGTACAATGATTCCAGAAATAAGTCTAAAGGTTATGCAGTGGTCGAAGGGCGCACACAAGGGGTGTGCATCGTTAAAAAAAAGGACGGCAGAGGTTAAGAGATGGTGAAAAAAATTACCCCCTACCTAAACCACTCGGTTACGGTAGAGTGAGCTGGCCAGTGGCCAGTGGCCAAGTGCCGACGCCCCTATTTTTTCTGAGCAGCCGGCTTTTTTGCCGCCGCTTTCTTTTTTACTGGCGTGGCCGGGCGGGTCTGAGACTGATCCAGTAACTGTTTGAGGAAATGCCCGGTATGACTGCCTTTGGTGGCGGCGATTGTTTCCGGCGTGCCTTCGGCAATGATCTTGCCGCCCCCCGCACCGCCTTCCGGCCCCAGGTCAATGACCCAGTCGGCGGTTTTAATGACATCGAGATTGTGTTCGATGACGACCACGCTGTTGCCATGTTCGGTCAGACGATGCAACACGCCCAGTAGCAATCGGATATCCTGGAAGTGCAGGCCGGTCGTGGGCTCATCCAGGATGTACAGCGTACGACCCGTATCGCGCTTCGAGAGTTCGAGTGAGAGCTTGACGCGTTGCGCTTCACCGCCCGAGAGGGTGGTGGCCGACTGGCCCAGCTGGATGTAACCCAGGCCCACATCCATTAGGGTCTTGAGCTTGCGGGCAACGGTCGGTACGGCCTGGAAGAATTCCAGCGCGTCTTCGACGGTCATCTGCAGAATCTCGTGGATGTTCTTGCCCTTGTACTGGATCTCCAGCGTTTCGCGGTTATAGCGCTTGCCGTGGCAAACGTCGCAGGGTACATACACATCCGGCAGGAAGTGCATTTCGACCTTGATCACGCCATCGCCCTGACAGGCCTCGCAACGGCCGCCTTTGACGTTGAACGAGAAACGACCCGGTTCGTAACCACGCGTGCGCGATTCGGGCACGCTGGAAAAGAGTTCGCGGATCGGTGTCAGCAGACCGGTGTAGGTAGCCGGGTTAGAACGCGGTGTGCGACCGATAGGGCTCTGGTCGACATTGATAACTTTATCGATCTGGTCGAGGCCCTCGAGCGTTTCGTAGGGCGCGGGTTCCAGGCTGCTACCGTACAGATGTTTGGCGCAGACCGCATAGAGCGTGTCGTTGATCAGGGTCGATTTACCTGAGCCCGAAACACCCGTAATGCAGGTGAACAAGCCGAGAGGAATCGTCAGATCGGTGTTCTTGAGATTATTTCCTGTGGCGTTTTTCAGAAGCAGCACGCGCTCGGGATCGAGCGCCTTGCGGGTGGTCGGCAGCATGATGGCCTCGCGGCCCGAGAGATAGGCACCGGTCATCGAATCCGGATTGTCGGCAATCTGTTTGGGGGTGCCCTGAGCCACGATGCGCCCACCATGCACGCCGGCGCCCGGGCCCATATCCACCACGTAGTCGGCCATGCGGATGGCGTCTTCATCGTGTTCAACCACAATGACCGTGTTGCCGAGATCGCGCAGCCGTTTCAAGGTGGCGAGTAGACGGTCGTTGTCGCGCTGGTGCAGACCAATCGAGGGCTCATCCAGGACGTACATCACACCGGTCAGGCCGGAACCGATCTGTGACGCCAGACGGATCCGCTGCGCCTCACCACCGGATAAGGTATCGGCCGAACGTTCGAGCGAGAGGTAATCGAGGCCGACGTTGATCAGGAATTCGAGGCGCGCCGAAATTTCCTTGAGGATTTTTTCCGCCACCTGCGCGCGGTGTCCCTGTAGTTTGAGCGTATCGAAATAGTCGCGACAGTCGCGCAGCGGCAGACGGCTGATCTCGTAGAGGGTGCGCTCGCCCACTTGGACATAACGCGCTTCCTTGCGCAGTCTTGCGCCGTGGCAATCCGGGCAGATCGTATCGCTGACATACTTGGCGAGTTCTTCGCGGACGGTCGAAGAATCCGTTTCGCGGTAGCGGCGCTCCAGGTTGGGAATGATCCCTTCAAAACTATGTTCGCGCACCGTGAGCTTGCCCCGTTCGTTGAGATACTGGAAGGGCAGGCTTTCGTCACCTGAGCCGTAAAGGACCACCTGGCGTACATCGTCGGGCAGTTCGTTGAACGGCGTTGCCACGTCGAAGCCGTAATACTCGGCAAGCGCCACAATCATCTGGAAATAGAACTGGTTGCGCCGATCCCAGCCGCGAATAGCACCCGAAGAAAGCGACAACTCCGGATGCGCGACCACGCGCTTGGGATCGAAGAACTGGATCACCCCGAGGCCGTCGCACTTGGGGCAGGCGCCCATCGGGTTGTTAAACGAGAAGATGCGGGGTTCCAGCTCTTGCAGCGCAAAGTTGCAGTGCGGGCAGGAGAATCGGGCGGAGAAGAGGTGCTCTTCACCGGTGTCCATGTTCAATGCAATGGCGCGTCCATCGGCATGACGGAGCGCGACTTCGAAACTTTCGGCCAAACGTTGGCGCGTGTCTTCACGCACCTTGAGGCGGTCGATAACGACATCGATATCGTGCTTCTTGTTCTTATCAAGCTTGGGCAGCGCGTCGATCTCACAAATCTCGCCATCCACGCGCAATCGGACGAACCCCTGGGCGCGCAGTTCGGCGAAGAGGTCCTGTTGTTCCCCTTTGCGATTCGCCACCACCGGGGCCAGGATCATCAGTTTGGTCTCTTCCGGTAGAGCCAGTACATGGTCCACCATCTGGGAAACGGTCTGCGCCTGTAGCGGCAGATGGTGCTCCGGACAGTAAGGGGTGCCGGCGCGGGCAAACAGCAGACGCAGGTAATCGTGAATTTCAGTGACGGTGCCGACAGTCGAGCGCGGGTTATGGCTGGTGGCCTTCTGTTCAATTGAAATAGCCGGAGAGAGCCCTTCGATCAGATCGACATCCGGTTTTTCCATGAGCTGCAGAAACTGGCGGGCGTAGGCCGAGAGGCTCTCGACATAACGGCGTTGGCCTTCGGCGTACAGGGTGTCGAAGGCCAGCGAGCTCTTGCCCGAACCCGAGAGGCCGGTGATGACGATCAGCTTGTGACGGGGCAGGTCCAGGCTAATGTTCTGCAGGTTGTGGGTGCGCGCACCGCGGATGCGGATGTCTTCCATGACGTCTTCCGAAAAAGCAGCGGCCGGGGGCCGGTCGGCCGGAGGCCAACTGGTAATATTACGCGGCCGCGTTTGTGCACCGCAACTGTTTATTTATGTCCGAATCTTCCCGTCCGCCCAAAGAACCCATGCTGCCTGCCGAAAGACGCGCAGCGATGGGGTTGGCCGCCATTTTTGCCTTGCGCATGCTGGGCCTGTTCATCATCCTGCCGATATTTGCCGTGGCGGCGCGCGATCTGGCCGGTGGGCAGGATGCGGCTGCTATCGGTCTGGCGCTGGGCGCCTACGGCCTGACCCAGGCCTGTCTGCAACTGCCGCTGGGGCTGGCGGCCGACCGCTGGGGGCGTAAACCGGTGATTGCCTTCGGATTGACGCTCTTTGTGGCCGGCAGCATCGTCTGCGCCCTGGCCGATTCCATCGAAACCATGACCTGGGGCCGCATGGTTCAGGGCAGCGGGGCGATTTCCGCGGCCATTACGGCGCTGGTGGCGGATCTGACCCGGGACGGTCAGCGCAGCAAGGCCATGGCCATGATCGGCGGTTCGATTGCTCTGATGTTCGCTTTGTCACTGGCCGTCGCGCCGGTGCTTTATGGCTGGGTTGGTCTTCGCGGGCTCTTCTGGTTTACCGGTGTGCTGGGGTTGGGCGCGTTTTGGGCGCTCTTCCGGCTGGTGCCGCCGGCGCCAGCGTTAGCGGCGCCAGTGACCGGCACCTTTGCGCTGGTATTGTGCGACCCGCGCCTGCTCCGGCTGAATCTGGGCGTCTTCATGCTGCATGCCATCCAGATCGCCATGTGGGTGGCGGTGCCGGCCTTATTGTTGCAAATGGCCAATCTGCCGCTGAACCGCCACTGGATGATTTATCTGCCGGCCGTATTGGCGGCCTTGGTACTGCTCTGGCCGGCCATGATGCAGGCCGAACGCCACAAGCGCATGGCACAGGTTTATAGCCTGGCGATTTTCCTGTTGTGCCTCACGCAGCTGGGATTTTTGGGCTTGATGGAGGCAGATGCACTTGATGCCTTTGCGACGACCTGGATCATCTTTGGGCTGATCGCCGTCTTTTTTACGGGCTTCAATATGCTGGAGGCCCTGCAACCCTCGTTGATCTCCCGCATCGCGCCGCCAGCTGGCAAAGCGCAGGCCCTGGGTATCTACAACACCCTGCAATCCCTTGGTTTGTTCACCGGGGGGGCCGTGGGCGGGCTATTACTACAAGCGGGCGGTTATGTTGCCGTCTTTTCGGGATGCGGGTTGCTAGCGCTGGTCTGGCTGGTCGTTTCTTTGAAATGGCCGGCCCGAATTCCGTCATAAGCGCCGGCATCTGCACCGGCATGCTATTCTTTCACTCGGTAAGCCATCTTTTTGGCCGCTACACTCGTTAACCTTGGAGATCTAATTATGGCATCGCTCAATAAAGTCCTACTCATCGGTAATCTCGGCGCAGATCCCGAAACCCGTTACACTACCTCAGGCGATGCCGTATGCAATATTCGTCTGGCGACGACCGACTCCTGGCGCGATAAAGCCAGTGGTGAGCAGCGCGAATCGACGGAATGGCACCGTGTGGTGTTCTATCGCCGTCTGGCTGAAATTGCCGGCCAGTACCTGAAAAAAGGCTCGCAGGTTTATATCGAAGGCCGTATCAAGACCCGCAAGTGGCAGGACAAGGATGGCCAGGAGCGTTATACGACCGAAGTCGAAGCAACCGAAATGAAAATGCTCGGCCGTCGTGAAGGGCAGGGCGAGCCAGTCAGCCGTGATGATCCTTTTGCCCCGGCAGCGGCCGCAGGTGGTAATGCCAATCGTCGCCCGCCAGCCAATGTGGCAGATCTGGACGACGATATCCCGTTCTGATAGACGGTTTGCTTTCGATACTCGACGTTTGTTCTGGTTTAGCGGTTGGGAGTCTCTATGTCGGCAGCAACGTCGAATATTTCTGCTCATGAGCACAAGACGAGACTGCAGTTGCTCGTTCTTGGTGCGCTTGGCGTGGTTTACGGGGATATCGGCACAAGCCCGCTGTACGCATTCAAGGAACTTTTCGCCGGCAATCATCCGATACCGCTGACCGAAGCCAATGTCTTTGGTGGCCTGTCGATGATTTTCTGGGCGCTGATGATTATTGTCTCGCTCAAATATATTGTTTTTATTCTGCGTGCCGATAACCGGGGTGAGGGCGGCATGATGGCGCTGATCGCGCTTGCCCTGCATGAAGCCCAGGACAAACCAAAGCGCGCCAAGTGGATCATGCTGGCCGGCATTCTCGGAACGGCGATGTTTTACGGCGATGGCATGGTCACGCCAGCCATCTCGGTGTTGTCGGCTGTCGAGGGTCTCGAAGTCGTTGCGCCTCAGTTACACAATGTCATTATTCCGGTCACGCTGTTGATTCTGACGGTGCTGTTCATGTTCCAGAAGCATGGCACGGCCAAGGTGGGGGCGTTCTTTGGCCCCGTGATGGCGGCCTGGTTCGGCGTGCTCGGTGCTATGGGCCTGTACAACGTGATCGATAATCCACACGTGCTGCTGGCGCTGAATCCTGCCTACGCCATCCATCTGCTGACCGACAATCCGCATATGGCGTTTTTTGCCATGGGCAGCGTGGTGCTGGCAGTGACCGGTGCCGAAGCGCTCTATGCTGACATGGGCCACTTCGGCCGTAAGCCAATCCGTATGGCCTGGGCCTTTTTTGTCTTGCCGGCGCTGGTGCTGAACTATTTCGGCCAGGCAGCATTGGTACTGGGGCATCCGGAGGCGATGGATAATCCCTTCTACATGGGTGTCCCCGAGTTCCTGCGCTTTCCGCTGGTATGTCTTGCGACTTGCGCTGCGGTGATCGCCTCGCAGGCGGTCATTACCGGCGCCTACTCGATGACGCGTCAGGCCATGCAGCTCGGTTTTGTGCCCCGCATGCTGGTGACGCACACCTCGGAAAAGGAGCAGGGGCAGATTTACATGCCGGGCGTCAACTGGTTGCAGTTGGCCGCAGTGATTCTGCTCGTGCTGACGTTCAAGTCATCGAATAATCTGGCGGCCGCTTATGGTCTGGCCGTGACCGGTGACATGGTCATTACGTCGTTGCTGGCCGTGGTTGTTGCCGCCAAGATCTGGAACTGGGGCTGGTATCGCGCCGTCTTGCTGTTCGCCTGCTTCCTGGTCTTCGAGTTGATTTTCCTGTGGGCCAACATCCAGAAGATTCCGGATGGCGGCTGGTTCCCGCTCGTGGCTGGCCTGGTGATCTTTACCATCATGACCACGTGGAAGCGCGGTCGTGATCTGTTACGCAAACGCTTGCGCAGTGAAGAGCTTCGCCTGGATGCCTTTGTCGGTAGTCTGGCCGTGGGCGGACCGCAACGCGTCCCGGGGATTGCCGTTTTTCTAAATGGTGATCTGACCGGCGTACCCCATGCATTGCTGCACAATATGATGCATAACAAGGTACTGCACGAAAAGGTGCTGATCACCTGCGTACAGATTGAAGACGTGCCCTTTGTGCCTGAAACCGATCGCGTTGAATTGAAGCCGTTGAAGGAAAATTTCTGGACGATTCTGATTCGCTACGGTTTCAAGGAAGAACCGGATATTCCGGCGGCGTTGATGCTTTGCGCAGAACATGGCCTGCCAATCAACATGATGGAAACCTCGTTTTTCCTGGGTCGCGAAACGCTGATTCCGAAACTCAACTCGGAAATGGCTTTCTGGCGGGAGAAGCTGTTCATCACCATGTACCGCAATGCGGATAGTGCGACGAACTACTTCAATATTCCCACCAACCGCGTGGTTGAGTTAGGAACGCAAGTCGCGCTTTAACCGCCGCGAATCTTGTTGACCATCGCGGTGGTCGACGTCTCATGCAGGAATGGAATCGAAACCACCTTGCCGCCCCAGCCACGCACTTCAGGTGCGCCAACGATGTTGTCGACGGCCCAGTCGCCGCCCTTGACCAGAATATCGGGCTTGCAATCAAGAATCCGTTCAAGCGGGGTGTCTTCGTCGAACCAGGTCACCAGCGAGACGCACTCAAGCGAAGCTAGCACGGCCATGCGGTCGTAAAGCTTATTGAGCGGGCGGTCATCGCCTTTACCCAGTCGCTTGACCGAGGCGTCGGTGTTGGCCGCGACGATCAGAGAGGCGCCCAGCGCACGGGCCTGGGCGAGGTAGGTGACGTGACCACGATGCAGAATGTCAAAACAGCCGTTGGTAAATACGATCGGGCGGGGCAATTTCGTCACGCGTGTCTTCAGATCCTGTGGTGCAACGATTTTTCGCTCGAATGCTGGGAGCGGCAGAGGCGTGATCGATTGGCTCATCGTGGCAGATCAGGCAGCGCCGAGCGACTTGCGGAACCGGTTCAGATCCTGAATCGATTCAAAGGTCTGTTCGAAGAGGCTCGATAGATTACGCAGAATGCCGCCGACAACCCGGTCTTCGCAGGGTTTGTCGAATTTGATCTGGGTGTCGAGCCACTGTTCCAGCCACGCCGGGTCCGGCATACGGCTCTGCACCGTATCCTGCGGATACAGCGCCTTGTTGACGTGCAGGTTGGTCGGGTGCAGGGGTTTCTGTGTGCGGGCAGAGCTGGCCATCAGCACGCCGATCTTGGCGAAGGCTTGGGCAGCCACTTTGCCGTATGTGTCCAGTGCGCGCTTCATATAACGCAGATAGGCCCCCCCGTGGCGTGCCTCGTCGCGCGAGAGCAGGTCGTAAATTTTCTTGATGACCGGTTCGGTGTGCCACTCGGCCGCACGGCGATACCATTGGGTCAGACGCACCTCACCGCAGAAGTGCAGCATCAGCGTTTCCAACTTAGGCGCCGGGTCAAACTCAAAGCGAACGGCGTGGAGCTCTTCTTCCGTGGGGCACATTTCCGGTCGGAAGCGGCGCAGATATTCCATCAACACCAGCGCGTGTTTCTGTTCTTCGTAGAACCAGATGCTCATGAATGCGGAGAAGTCCGAATCATCGCTATTGTCACGCAAGAACATCTCGGTGGCGGGCAATGCCGCCCATTCGGTGATGGCGTTGTACTTGATGGTCAGTGCCTGCTCTTCAGATAGCCTGGTGGCATCGAAGTCGTTCCAGGGGACATCATCAGCCATGGACCAGCGGGCTTTTTCTAGGCTGTGGAAGAGATCGTGGAAGAGCATGGTGGTCATTGGATCGATAGTGAAAGGCTTTCCGGCATTCTAGCAATGAAGATTGTCCGTGAATGCTCCGACGATTCGCGAATTAGCAATATTTTGGCAAAACGCGGGCATATTTTCGGGCTAATGGGGGTGATAGAATTGAAAACGATGTTTTCTGGAACCGCTGCCTGATGCCGACCCCTTACGTAGAAATTGCCGGACTCGATTTCGCCTATGGCGATCGACCTGTACTTTCTGGGGTGGATATGCGTCTGCCCAAGGGGAAACTGACGGCAATTATGGGCGGGTCAGGTTGTGGCAAGACGACGCTCCTGCGTCTCATCGGTGGGCAGATCACGCCGACCCGCGGCACGATTCGGGTGGCGGGAGCGGATGTGGGGGCCATGGATCAGCCGGGTCTTTATGAGCTGCGTCGCCGGATGGGGATGCTGTTCCAGTTTGGCGCCCTGTTTACCGATCTGTCGGTCTACGACAACGTGGCCTTTCCGCTCCGCGAGCACACCCGCCTACCGGAGTCGGCCATTCGCGATCTGGTGCTGCTCAAGCTGGAGGCGGTCGGCCTGAGAGGGGCGGCATCCTTGATGCCCGCCGAGTTGTCCGGCGGTATGGCGCGTCGTGTCGCGCTGGCCCGTTCGGTCGCGCTGGATCCCGAACTTATTCTGTTCGATGAGCCCTTTACCGGGCTTGATCCGATTTCTCTGTCCATCATCGCGACACTGATTCGTCGCTTGACAGATGCGCTGGGTGCGACGGCCATCATGGTGACCCATGATGTTCACGAGTCGCTGGCCGTGGTCGATTATGTCTACTTCATGTCGGACGGCCGTGTGGTGGGCGAGGGATCGCCGGAAGAGATTCGTGTTTCCACAGATCCTTATGTCTACCAGTTCGTTCATGCCCAGCCCGACGGGCCGGTGCACTTTCATTACCCCGCAGCGGAACTGGATGCACAGCTCATGGGGTGTGCGGAATGAGTTTTCTGGAGCGGTTCTTTTCGACCATCGGCGCCAATACGATCGATCGGGTCTGGCGTCTGGGTTTCGCTGCCCGTTTTTTCCTGGCCATGCTGGCCCAGTCGGCCGAAACATTCCGCCGGCCACGGCTCTTGTTGCGCGAACTGTTTGCCAGCGGCGTCCTGTCGCTGATCATTATTCTGGTTTCCGGTCTCTTTGTGGGGCTGGTCTTGGGTCTGCAGGGCTACGATACGCTGCAGCGTTATGGCTCGTCGGAGGCGTTGGGGATTCTGGTAGCCCTCTCGCTGGTGCGCGAACTCGGACCGGTCGTCGCAGGCTTGCTGTTCGCCTCGCGCGCCGGGTCATCGATGACCGCCGAGGTCGGATTGATGAAAGCCACCGAACAGCTGACGGCAATGGATATGATGGCGGTCAATCCGCTGGCCCGGATTATGGCGCCCCGGTTCTGGGGTGGCGTGATCTCGATGCCGTTGCTGGCGGCATTATTCACCGCAGCAGGTATTTTCGGTGGCTGGTTGATTGGCGTCATCTTTATCGGTGTTGACGAGGGCGCTTTCTGGGCCCAGATGCAGGCCAATGTGAATTTCCGGGACGACGTTCTGAATGGTCTAATCAAGAGCGCCGTTTTTGGGGTGGCCGTCGCCCTGATCGCCGTGTTTGAGGGCTTTGATTCGGTGCCGACCGCCGAAGGGGTGTCTCGTGCCATTACCCGGACGGTGGTAACCTCGGCGCTGGCCATTCTTGCACTCGATTTTGTTCTGACTTCATTTATGTTCCGAGGCTTATGATGAACCGAAAGGTGATGGATCTTTGGGTGGGCGTATTTGTGGCAATCGGTTTTGCCGCCATCCTTTTTCTGGCGCTCAAGGTCAGCAATTTCTCGGCCTCGGGCTTTGCAACGACTTATGAACTGACCGCCCGTTTCGACAACATCGGTGGGCTCAAGGTGCGGGGACCGGTCAAGAGCGCCGGTGTCGTGGTCGGCCGAGTGGCAGATATCCGATTTGACCCGCAAAGTTACGAAGCCAATGTGATTCTCAAGATCGACAGCCAGTATCAGTTTCCCAAGGACACTTTCGCCTCGATCCTGACCTCGGGCTTACTGGGTGAGCAATATATTGGCCTGGATGCCGGGGGGGATGAGCAAATGATCCCCGCCGGTGGCAGAATCAGCAAAACCCAATCGGCGATCGTGCTGGAAAAACTGATCAGCCAGTTCCTGTTCAACAAGGCCTCGGAAGGGAAGAAGAATGCAGCCGAGTAATCTGACGTTTAAACGCCTACTGGTTGGTCTGGTTCTGGTGGTTGGCATGTCGGGCGGCGCAATCGCCGAAGAGTACGATAATCCGCGCGACCCCTGGGAAGGCTACAACCGGGGTATGTTTGCCATCAACGAAACCCTGGATATGGTGGTTGCCAAGCCGATTGCCAAGGCCTATGAGTTCATCTTTCCCGAGCCGATTCGGATTCTGGTGACCAATGTATTTTCCAACCTCAGTGATGTCGTGATCGGCATCAACGATCTACTGCAGGGTCGGGGTGAGCAGGCGGTCAACGATTTCGGCCGGGTGGTCATCAATACGACGCTGGGTTTTGGCGGTTTGTTCGATGTGGCGGGTAATGCCGGCTGGTATAAAAACGCCAACGATTTTGGCGTCACCTTCGGCCGCTGGGGCGCGCCGTCGGGGCCTTACTTTGTGTTGCCGATCCTCGGGCCCAGTAATATTCGTGACACCTTTGGTTGGGCGGCCGATATTGCCGCCAGTCCGCTGAGCATTGTCGTGACCGATCCGACGGCATTCTGGACGGCCTGGGGTGTCAACTACGTGAATACCCGCGCCAATCTATTCCCGGCTGAAAAGATCATCGAAGACGCAGCCACGGACAAGTACAGTTACCTGCGCGATGCCTTCATGCAGAACCGTCTGAACCTGATCAATGAAGGCGCACCGCCGCCGGGGCTGGACATTGATGACCCGGAAGATGTTGATTCGAAGGAAAAAACAGCTGCCAACCCCTCGTAATGATGGGTAGTGGCTGACGGGCAAGATACATCGCAGTAGAATAAAGTTTTGTATGAACCCGTGAGTACCCGATGATTCAATATCTGCGCCGAATTCTGTTGTTGGTTTGTATGGTCGTGTCGCCGGTGGGGTTTGCCAGCGTCGTGCCCCCGGATCAACTGGTCAAGCAGATCACACAAGAAACCTATGTTTACGTGAATCAGGACCCGTTGCTGCAAAAGGGTGATACCAGCAAGCTGATCGAGTGGGCAGAAAAATCGGTCGTCAACAGCTTTGACTTTCAACGCATGACCCGGTTAGCCGTCGGCAAAGATTGGCGACAGGCTACCCCCGAACAACAGAAGCAATTGGTTCAGGAATTCCGCACGCTGTTGATCCGTACTTTCGCCAATGCGTTTATCGGGATTACCAAAAATCAGACGCTGGAGTATCTGCCGTTCAAAATGCAGGACGATCAAAAAGACGTGATCGTTAAAACGCTCATCATTAAACCTGGCAAGAAGCCGGTGGACGTGAACTTTAGCCTTGAGAAAGGCGACGAAAGCTGGCATGTTTACGATGTCGTACTGGCCGGCGTGTCGCTCATCACCAATTATCGTGAGAGTTTCACGCAGGAAATCCGCAACAACGGTATCGATGGCCTGATCAAGCAGCTAGCGGAAAAGAACCGTGCGGCTGCTCTGAAGGCCAAAGCCTCCTGATCCTGGCAATGTCTGCGCTGAAACTGGCCGACAACGGTTTGTGCCTGGAGATCACCGGCGGCATGACGGTCGACGAGCTACCGGCGCTGCTCGCAGGGTTGGAGCCCTTTTACGGTATTGCTCATGTCGATCTGAGGGCGGTTGACCGCGTCGATTCGTCGGCCTTGAGTCTATTGCTGGAGCTGGGGCGCCAGACCCGTGGCAATACCGTAACGGTCTACCACGCGCCGCCCTCGCTGAGAGCGCTGAATGATCTTTATGGTCTACAGACACTGTTCTGGGTAGTTTAAGCGGGTGGTTAAGCCAGCAGTTGCTCCGGCGGTTTCCGTACGGCACGTTTCGAAAACTTTTCTGCGCAGTCGACAGAGCGTCCATGCACTGCGTGATGTATCGCTGGAAATCGCACCCGGCGAGTTTTTTGGTCTGCTCGGGCCCAACGGGGCAGGCAAAACCACGCTGATTTCCTGTATGGCCGGATTATGTCGCCAGGACACGGGTGATATCCGCATTTTGGGGCACGATACCCGCAGCGACTACCGTGTAGCCCGCCGTGCGTTGGGTGTTGTGCCGCAGGAGCTGGTATTCGATCCCTTCTTCTCGGTACGCGAGATTCTGCGGCTGCAGTCCGGCTACTTTGGCATTACGCACAACGATGCCTGGATCGACGAACTGCTGGCCGAACTGGATCTGACCAATAAAGCGGATCACTCGATGCGCAGCCTCTCCGGCGGCATGAAGCGGCGCGTGCTGGTGGCGCAGGCGCTGGTTCACCGTCCACCGGTCATCATCCTCGATGAACCGACCGCCGGCGTTGATGTCGCCCTGCGTCAAGGGCTCTGGCAATTTATTCGACGCCTCAACCGTGACGGCCATACGATTATTCTGACCACGCATTACCTGGAAGAGGCCGAGGCGCTCTGCGGCCGGCTGGCGCTCATGCGTTCCGGGGAAATCTGTGCGCTGGAAAAAACCGAAACCCTGATCCGCCGCTTCGCCAAACATCGTCTGATCGTCCGCCTGGGCGAAGCCAGCGTGCTGCCACCGATGTTGCAGGCCATGGCGCAGGCTGTGCCCGAGTCGACACGCACCTGGGAATGGACGCTGGATGCGCTGGCCGATATCGAATCGGTGCTGGCCGCGCTGCGTGAATCGGGATGTACACTAGAAGACATGAGCCTGTCGCCGCCCGATCTCGAAACTGCTTTTCTCAGTTTCATGGGTCACGACCAGGCGTCAGGTGGATCGGCATGACCGAGTTTCTGACGCTGTTGCGCAAGGAACTGTGGCGCTTCTGGAAGGTCGGTTTCCAGACGGTCTGTGCGCCGGTGCTGACCGCATTGTTGTATCTGATGATTTTTTCCCAGGTGCTGGATAACCATGTGCAGGTGCACGGGGTGCGTTACACGGCCTTTCTGATTCCCGGACTGGTCATGATGTCGGTGTTGCAGAACGCCTTCGCCAACAGCTCGTCCTCGCTGATCCAGTCCAAGATTACGGGCAACCTGGTCTTCGTCCTGCTGACGCCGATCTCGAACCTCCAGTTCTTTGCCGCCTATCTGCTGGCGGCCACCATCCGGGGTGCGGTGGTCGGGGCCGGCGTGCTTCTGGCCACCTGCTGGGTCGGTGGGCTGACGTTGGCCGAACCGGTCTGGGTGCTGCTTTTTACCTTGCTGGGCGGCGCCTTGATGGGCAGTCTGGGCCTGATCGCGGGGATGTGGGCCGAAAAGTTCGATCAGATGGCCGCCTTCCAGAATTTTCTGATTCTGCCGCTCACCATGCTGTCCGGCGTCTTCTACTCGGTACAATCGCTCCCTGAGTTCTGGCAGACGGTTTCCCGAGTCAACCCCGTGTTTTACCTGATCGACGGATTCCGTTTCGGGTTCTTTGCCGTATCCGATGCCTCACCCTGGTTGAGCCTGGGCGTGGCGAGCGCCTTTACGGTGGCAATCGGCTTGTTGAGTTTTAGTTTGCTGGTACGTGGCTACAAGCTACGCACCTGATGGAAAGAATGATGGTCCGACTGGAAGATATTGAAGCAACATTGCGCGCCAAATTGCCCGTGCAGCACCTAACGCTGGAGGGTGATGGGCGCCATTTCGAGCTGCTGATTGTGAGCGAAGTGTTCAACACAATGCCACGCGTACGGCGTCATCAAACGGTGTATGGCGCATTGGGTGATGCCATGCGTGACGAACTTGTACATGCCCTGACCATGCAGACATTGACCCCGGAGGAGTGGGCAAACCGTGGATAAGCTTCTGATTCAGGGCGGCAATCGCCTGCAAGGTGAAATTCGTATTTCGGGCGCCAAGAATGCGGCGCTGCCGATTCTGTGCGCCAGCCTGTTGATGCACGATCCGCTGGAATTAACCAACCTGCCGCATCTGCACGATGTAGCGACGATGATCCGTCTGCTCACCAATATGGGCGTAGCCTCCACGTTGGATGGCGCAGATGCCGGCGTGACGCTGGACGCGAAAGGGCTGACCGATCCGACGGCGCCCTATGAGCTCGTCAAAACCATGCGCGCGTCGATTCTGGTGCTGGGTCCGCTGGTGGCGCGCTGGGGCGAGGCCAAAGTGTCGCTACCCGGTGGATGTGCGATTGGTGCACGCCCTGTCGATCAGCACATCAAGGGTCTGCAAGCCATGGGGGCCGAGGTTCAAGTCGAAGCGGGTTATATCCACGCCAAGGCGCCGGCGGGCGGCCTCAGGGGCGCGCGTATCTGCACCGATATGGTCACCGTCACAGGGACAGAAAACCTCATGATGGCCGCCACGCTGGCCAACGGTGAAACGATCATCGAAAACGCCGCCTGCGAACCGGAGGTGGTGGATCTCGCCAACTGCCTGATTGCCATGGGCGCAAAAATCAAGGGCGCCGGGACAGACCGTATTGTGATCCAGGGCGTGCCCGCGCTACACGGCGCGTCCCACGCGGTGATGCCGGATCGCATCGAAACCGGTACCTATCTCTGCGCCGCGGCGATTACCGGCGGTGATGTGGTGCTGCAAGGCACCTCGGCCACCTATCTGGATGCCGTGACCGCCAAGCTGGTTGAAGCGGGTTGCATCATCAGCGGCGACGCCCAGCATATTACGCTCAAGGCGCCGTCACGTCTCAAAGCGGTATCTTTTCGCACGGCGCCGTATCCGGCCTTCCCGACCGATATGCAGGCGCAGCTGATGGCGGTGAACTGTCTGGCCGAAGGCACCGCTATCATCAAGGAAACCATCTTCGAGAATCGCTTCATGCACGCAGTGGAGCTCATGCGACTGGGCGCCGACATCCACATCGATGGTAACTCGGCCGCTGTGACCGGGGTCGATAAGCTAGAGGGCGCCATCGTTATGGCAACCGATCTGCGGGCGTCCGCCGCGCTGGTGATTGCCGGCCTCGCGGCGCAGGGTGAAACCCTGATCGAACGCATCTATCACCTGGATCGCGGTTACGAACGCATCGAGGAAAAACTCGCCCGTCTGGGCGCGTCGGTGCGCCGCGTCCGATAGAATACGGTTTTCGCTTGGAATCATCGCTGTGACCCGTAATCCCACCGGCCTTACGATCGCCCTTTCCAAGGGGCGCATTCTGGAAGAAACGCTGCCGCTGCTTGAAGCGGCAGGTATTCTGCCGACCGAAGATCCGGAATCCTCGCGCAAGCTGATTCTGCCGACGCAGGATCCGGATGTGCGTATCGTCATTGTGCGCGCCACCGATGTACCGACCTACGTACAGTATGGTGCAGCCGACCTTGGCGTGGCCGGTAAGGATGTGCTTATCGAACACGGGGGGCAGGGCTTGTATCAGCCGCTGGACCTGCAGATTGCCCGCTGCAAAATGATGGTGGCGGTGCCCGAGGGCTTCGACTACGCAGCGGCGGTCAAGCCAGGCAGCCGCCTGAGTGTGGCGACCAAGTACGTGAACATCGCTCGTCAGCACTTTGCGGCCAAGGGTGTGCACATCGATCTGATCAAACTCTACGGCTCGATGGAGCTGGCACCGCTGGTTGGCCTCTCGGATGCCATCGTCGATCTCGTGTCTTCCGGCAATACGCTGCGCGCCAATAACCTGCAGGCCGTCGAAGAGGTGATGCCGATTTCGTCGCGTCTGGTCGTTAACCCGGCGTCGCTGAAGCTCAAGCACGACCGTCTGCAGCGCATGCTTGCCGACTTTGAGGGCGCAGTTGCCCGTCAATCAGCTGCTTGAATCGGGGCTGTGTGATGATCCGACGACTGAGTACCAAATCAGCCCATTTTGATGCGGAACTGAAAGCACTGCTGGCGATCGAAGCCGAGCAGGATGCCAGCATCGAGCGTACCGTCCTGAATATTCTTGCCGATATCCGCCAGCGTGGCGATACTGCGCTGCTGGAATTTACCCGTCAGTTTGATCGGCTGGATGTGCACGATGCGCACCAGCTCGAATTGCCACGTGCCGAGCTGGATAATGCACTGGCTGGTTTATCGCATGAACAACGTGACGCACTGGAAACAGCCGCACAAAGGATTCGTGATTTTCATCAGCGTCAACGCGCTGAAGGCTGGACCTACACCGAAGCCGATGGTACGGAGCTCGGCCAGCGCGTTACGCCGCTCGACCGCGTCGGTCTGTATGTGCCGGGCGGCAAAGCGGCTTATCCATCTTCCGTATTGATGAACGCGATTCCGGCCAAGGTCGCCGGCGTGGGCGAACTCATCATGGTGGTGCCGACGCCGGGTGGCGAACGTAATCCGCTGGTGCTGGCGGCCGCCGCCATCGCCGGCGTCGATCGCGTGTTCACCATCGGCGGTGCGCAAGCCGTCGGGGCGCTGGCCTATGGCACGGCAACCGTGCCACAGGTCGACAAGATCGTCGGACCGGGTAATGCGTATGTGGCCAACGCCAAGCGCCATGTTTTTGGTACGGTCGGCATCGACATGATCGCCGGCCCCTCGGAAATTCTCATCATTGCCGACGGTACGACGCCACCGGACTGGGTGACGATGGATCTGTTCTCGCAGGCAGAACACGACGAACTGGCGCAATCGATTCTGATCTCTCCGGATGCCGCGTATCTGGATGCGGTCACCGAGAGCATCGGACGCCTCTTGCCGCAGATGCCGCGCGCCGATGTGATTCGCACGTCGCTGACGGATCGTGGCGCGCTGATTCTGGTGAAAGATCTGGCCGAAGCCTGTGCGATCAGTAACCGCATTGCCCCCGAGCATTTGGAATTGTCGGTGAAAGATCCGCAGGCATTGTTGCCGCAGATTCGTCACGCAGGCGCCATCTTCATGGGTGCGTATAGCTCCGAGTCGCTGGGCGATTACTGTGCGGGACCGAACCATGTGTTGCCGACCTCGGGGAGTGCACGTTTTTCGTCGCCGCTCGGTGTCTATGATTTTCAGAAGCGCAGCAGCCTGATTCACGTCTCGCGGGCGGGCGCTCAGACGTTGGGTCGTATCGCCTCCAGTTTGGCTGAGGGCGAAGGACTCACTGCCCATGCCCGTTCCGCAGACTTCCGACTCGGTCGCTGATTCAGCTGTAACGGCCCGGGCCGTTCCGGGGCCCGCCGCGTTATTTCGGGGGTTTGCCCGCGTCGGACTCTCCGGCTTTGGCGGCGTGTTGCCGTGGGCGCGTCGCCTGCTCGTCGAAACCGAACGCTGGTTAACAGCGGAAGAATTTAACGTCCTGCTAGGGTTGTGCCAATTTCTGCCGGGCCCCAATGTGATCAACCTGGCGGTGGCAGTCGGCGTGCGTTGCTGTGGTTGGCGTGGTGCTGTTGCCGGTGTACTGGGCTTGATGACGGGCCCGTTCCTGATCGCATTGTTGCTGGGCTTGCTCTATGCGCGCTATGGTGAAATTCCGGCCGTGCAATCTATGTTGTACGGCGTGACGCTGGTCGGCGCTGGACTCATTATCGCGACCGGAATTCGCATGGGGATCAACGTCAAGCAACGTGCTGTCTATCTCCCGTTCGCAGCCGCCGCCTTTATCGCGCTGGTGGTTTTACACTGGCCGCTGCCAGTGGTCATGATTGGCGGCGCCGTGCTCACGGTGAGCCTAAGCTGGTGGCAGTTGGCGCGCCAGGCTCGCGTGGTGCGCACATGAGTTTGCTGCTCGATCTTTTTATCAGCTTCTTCCTGGTGGCCTTCGTATCGTTTGGCGGCGCCTCGGCGGTCATTCCGGAGTTCTACCGGATCGTCGTGACGGAACATGGTTGGATGGACGCCCGGGTTTTTACCGAATTGTTTGCCATCGCCCAGGCGGCGCCCGGCCCGAATGTCCTGATTGTCACTTTGATAGGTCAGCACGTCGATGGGTGGCAGGGTGCGTTGGCCGCCACGGTGGGGATGTGCCTGCCGATGAGCCTGGTTGTCGGGTTGCTCTTCAAACACTGGGATCGCCTGCAAGACTGGCGTGGTCGTGCGGCCATTCAGTTGGGTGTGGCGCCACTGGCCGTAGGGCTGGTGTTAGCCTCCGGCACCCTGATTGCGCACTCGGCAATGCCGGGCTGGGCGGGAATTTCGTTGGTGGTCCTGACTGTTTGGCTAAGCCTTCGGTCCAGATTGCATCCGCTGTGGCTGATTCTGCTTGGCGCCGTGTTTGGGTTTACAGGCCTCGTTTAGCACTCAGGCCATTATGGCTTGCAGCGCCGTCACCAGCGCGGTGCATTCCTCACGTGTACCGATGGTAATGCGCAAGTGCTGATCAATGCGGGGCAAACGGAAATGACGCACGATGATGGCGCGCTCACGCAGCGCAACCGCTAGTTCACCCGCATCGCGGTTCGGGTGACGCACGAACACGAAATTGGCCTTGGATGGCACGACTTCAAAACCCATGACGGTCAGTTGTTCAGCCAACCATGTTCGGCTTTCGATAATCCGTTGGCGGTCGTAATCAAAGCCTTGGCGATCTTCAATCGCAGCGATGGCGCCGACACTGGCCAGGCGATCGACCGGGTAGGAATTGAAACTGTTTTTGACGCGTTCCAGACCGGCCAGTAGTTCGGGCTGGCCGATGGCGAAGCCGACACGCAGTCCGGCCAGAGCCCGCGACTTGGAGAAGGTCTGCACCACCAGCAGATTCGGATGGTCCTTGACCAGCGGTATGGCGGTCTCTGTGCCGAAATCCACATAGGCTTCATCAACCACAATCACCTGATCCGGCAGACGTTGGCACAAACGGCGGATCGCCTCCAGGCTGACAACCTGACCGGTAGGAGCGTTCGGATTCGGGAAAATCACTGCGCCGGCATGGTGCGGAATGGCGTCGAGATCCAGCGAGAAATCGTCGTTGAGTGGCACGGTTTCGGCCGTGATGTCGTTCAGCTGGCAATACACTGGGTAGAAGCTGTAGGTAATGTCCGGATAGACCAACGGGCCGTCGTGGTTGAGTAGTGCCTGGAAGGCAAAGGCCAGAATCTCATCCGAACCGTTACCGACAAAGACATGATCGCGGCCAACTGCGTAATATTCGGCAATGGCCTGCCGCAGGGCCGTGGAATCCGGGTCCGGATACAGGCGGAGGTCGCCGTTAACGGCGGACCCGATCGCCGCCAGAACGCGTGGCGAGGGTGGGTAAGGACACTCGTTGGTGTTCAGTTTGATCAGATTGGCAATTTTGGGCTGTTCCCCCGGGGTGTAGGGGGTCAGTCCATGGACGATCGGGCTCCAGAATCGGCTCATGCGTGTGGGGTTTTCCGGGAAAGTAGGTGCAATAACAGGCAGTCGAGCCCTGCGGTAAATCAGGCTTGGCAGGGCGTTGCGATGGTATCATGACGAGAATTCATCCCAACGGCGTCATCATGCGGCAAGCCACGATTCAGCGCGATACCCTCGAAACCCAGATTACCGTCAGTATCAATCTCGACGGCACGGGCAAGGCCGACCTGGCTACTGGCGTGCCGTTTCTGGATCACATGCTGGATCAGATCGCCCGTCACGGGTTGATCGACCTGACGGTTAAGGCCAAGGGTGATCTGCATATCGATAGCCATCACACGGTTGAAGACATCGGTATCACCCTGGGTCAGGCTTTTGCCGAAGCCGTAGGCGAGAAGAAAGGGATTGTTCGTTACGGCTACGCCTATGTGCCACTCGACGAAGCCTTGTCGCGCGTCGTGATCGATCTCTCGGGCCGCCCGGGGCTGGTAATGGATGTGCCATTCAAGCGCGCCTGGATCGGCCAGTTCGATGTCGACCTGTTCTCTGAGTTTTTCCACGGCTTCGTGAATCACGCGAAGGTGACGCTGCACATCGACAACCTGCGCGGGGAAAATGCCCACCATCAGGCCGAGACGGTGTTTAAGGCCTTCGGTCGTGCCTTGCGGATGGCTGTTGCGCCGGATGCGCGTCAGGCCAACGTGATTCCATCAACGAAGGGTTCGCTCTGATTGTTGTTTCAAGCATGGGCATCAATCAGTACGACTTCGGGAACAGCCGCTCATGACGTTAACCAACCGTATTGCCGTGGTTGACTATGGCATGGGAAATCTGCGCTCGGTCGAACAGGCCCTGCGCCATGTGGCGGATGGTGCGGACGTCGAGCTGGCCTCGACGCCGGACGTGATCGAGGCAGCTGATCGCATCGTTTTTCCGGGTCAGGGCGCCATGCGCGACTGCATGGCCGAACTGGATGCACGCAATTTGCGCCAGGCGGTCAAGAACGCTGCTGCCAACAAACCGTTTCTGGGCATCTGCATCGGTTTGCAGATGCTGTTCGATCACAGCGAAGAAGGCGATGCCGCGGGCCTGGGCATCCTGCCCGGTCAGGTCAGACGTTTTGCCGGCGACCTCAAAGGCGCCGACGGCCAGCGCTTGAAAGTGCCGCACATGGGCTGGAATCAGGTCGGCCAGAAACCGCATGCCCTTTGGTCGGGCATCGCCGATCAGGCATTCTTCTACTTCGTACACAGCTACCATGTGGTACCTACGAACTCGGCGCTCGTTGCCGGGCAGACCGAATACGGTCTGCCGTTTACCGCCGCTGTTGCACGCGACAATGTTTTTGCCATCCAGTGTCACCCTGAAAAGAGTGCGCGGGACGGCCTGCAGTTACTCCGTAATTTTGTGAGCTGGGCGCCCTAAATTGCCGGGCGCCCGTATGATTCTCTGATCTGACGCGACATCAACACTCATCATGCTGATCATTCCCGCAATCGACCTCAAAGACGGCCAGTGCGTCCGACTCAAGCAAGGCCTCATGGAAGACGCGACCGTCTTCAACCATAGCCCGGCAGCGCAGGCACAGGCCTGGCTCGATCAGGGCGCACGCCGCCTGCATCTGGTGGATCTGAACGGCGCCTTCGCCGGCAAGCCCGTCAACGACGCCGCCGTGCGTAGCATTCTGGAAGTCGTCGAAGAACGCATCCCCGTGCAAATTGGCGGCGGCATCCGTGACCTCGATACCATCGAGCGCTATCTTGATCTGGGCATCAGCTACGTCATCATCGGCACCGCCGCCGTCAAGACGCCGGGTTTTCTGCAGGATGCCTGTACGGCGTTTCCGGGTCACATCATCGTCGGTCTGGATGCCAAGGACGGTAAGGTCGCTGTCGATGGTTGGTCCAAGATTACCGGTCATGACGTGATTGACCTCGCACAAAAGTTTGAACACTATGGCGTCGAAGCCGTCATCTACACCGACATCGGTCGCGACGGCATGCTGTCGGGCATCAATGTCGAAGCGACCAAGAAGCTGGCGCAGGCCTTGAAGATTCCGGTCATTGCCTCGGGCGGTCTCACCAATATGGGGGATATCTCGGCACTGTGTGCCGTCGAGTCAGAGGGTGTGACTGGCGTGATCGCCGGTCGCGCCATTTACGATGGCTCGCTAGATCTGGCTGCGGCACAGGCCGAAGCCGACAAGCTGAGCAAGTCTGCCGGTCTGGTCGGCGACAAGTAACGGCCATGCTCGCCAAGCGCATTATTCCCTGCCTGGATGTGACTGCCGGGCGCGTCGTGAAGGGTACCAACTTCGTTGGTCTGCGAGACGCCGGCGATCCGGTCGAGATTGCGCGCCGTTACGATGCACAGGGCGCCGACGAGCTGACCTTTCTTGATATCACTGCCAGCTCGGATCAGCGCGACATCATTCTCGAGGTTGTTGAGGCCTGCGCAGCCGAAGTCTTTATTCCACTCACCGTCGGTGGCGGCGTCCGTCAGGTCGCCGATGTACGTCGTTTACTGCATGCGGGTGCCGACAAGGTGTCGATCAATACCGCAGCGGTGGATCGTCCGGAGCTGGTTCGCGAAGCGTCCGACAAAGTGGGTTCGCAATGCATTGTCGTCGCCATTGATGCCAAACAGGTGACGCCAGGACAGTGGCAAGTATTCACGCATGGTGGCCGTAAAGCCACTGGCCTCGATGTGGTGGCCTGGGCCTGCAAGATGGCCGAATACGGCGCTGGCGAGATTCTATTGACCAGTATGGATCGTGACGGTACCTGCGAAGGTTTCGATCTGGCATTGACGCGCGCCGTCTCCGATGCAGTGCCGGTTCCGGTGATCGCCAGCGGTGGTGTCGGTTTGCTCCAGCATCTGGCCGATGGGGTCAGTGAAGGCCATGCCTCGGCGGTGCTGGCTGCTTCGATTTTCCATTTCGGCCAGCACACGGTGCAGGAAGCCAAGGCCTACATGAGGGAACGGGGCATCCCCGTGCGTATCTGATATGAGTCAGGATCTGAACCCGCAGCTCAATTGGCTGGACGCGCTGCGTTTCAACGACGAAGGGCTAATACCGGCGATTGCCCAGGACGTCGAGACCGGGGTCATCCTAATGCAGGCCTGGATGAACCGTGAATCCCTGATGCAGACCGTTGAAACCGGCCGGGCGGTATACTGGTCGCGTTCTCGTCAGCGTCTGTGGCGTAAGGGCGAGGCATCCGGTCATGAACAGCTCGTTCGGGCCGTTCGAACAGACTGCGACGGCGATGCCATTCTCATACTGGTGGAACA
The DNA here is from genome assembly GCA_018883265.1 of Rhodocyclaceae bacterium. Lineage (GTDB taxonomy): Bacteria > Pseudomonadota > Gammaproteobacteria > Burkholderiales > Rhodocyclaceae > Fluviibacter. The sequence continues at coordinate 28,599 of VEQK01000005.1, forward strand.
GCAGGGCGGTATTCCCTGTCACACCGGACGCTCAACCTGTTTTTTCTATGCGCTGATCGGAGAACACTGGTCGGCTGTGGAACCCGTGTTGAAAGACCCAAAGGATATCTATCAATGAAAGCTGGCACACTGGAAGTACTCAATCGTCTGAGCGAAACTCTGCTCGCGCGTCGTCATGCCGATCCGTCGACCTCTTACACGGCTTCGCTGTTTGCCAAAGGCCCGGATGCAATCCTCAAGAAAATCGGCGAGGAATCCGCCGAACTGATTATGGCCGCCAAAGACGGCAAGCGACTGCCGATCGTCAATGAAGCGACCGATGTCGTGTACCACATCCTCGTCCTGATGGCCTTCTTTGATATGTCGGCCGATGACATCCTGCAGGAGCTGCACCGTCGTGAAGGGATTTCCGGCATCGACGAAAAGCGTTCGCGGACTTCCTGAGGAGACATCGTCATGAGCAGTCAATGCCTCTTCTGCAAAATTGTTGCCGGCGAAATTCCGTCAAAAAAGATTTACGAAGATGAGCTGGTTTTAGCCTTTCACGATATCAATCCGCAGCGTCCGGTCCATTTTCTCGTGATCCCCAAACATCACCTCACCTCGTTGCAGCATGCTTCGACAGCTGATGAACCCGCCCTGGGGCGTATGTTGGCGGTTGCCAATAAGTTGGCGGTCGAAGCCGGTAGCCCGGGTGGTTTCCGTGTCATCATCAACAATGGCGAAATCGGCTGCCAGGAAGTCCCCCATTTGCATGCGCACGTGGTGGGCGGTGAGCAGCCCGTTGGCCCCATGCTCAAGCGTCAGGCTTGAGCGCATCGATCATTATTCAAAACGCAGGGAGCAAACATCATGGGTTCATTCAGTATTTGGCACTGGCTGATCGTACTGGTCATCATTCTGCTGATTTTTGGGACCAAGAAGCTGCGCAATGTCGGCCAGGATCTGGGCGGCGCTGTCAAAGGATTCAAAGATGGGTTGAAGGATGGCGAAGCAGCCGCCAGCCCCGAGATTCCTACCACTACGGCCAATTCGACCAATCCCGCCAGTCCGACTGAAGGCAGAACCATCGAGGGTCAGGCCACCAAGCAGTAAACCACTGATGGCTGAAAGCCCCGGTTGATCTTTCGGCCGGGCTGTAAGTCACGGTATGCACTGAACGGTTGATGGAATATGTTTGATATCGGTTTTTCCGAGATTCTGCTGGTTGCGGTAGTTGCCCTGGTCGTTATCGGCCCTGAGCGACTGCCCGGTGTTGCACGTAATATCGGCCAGTTTGTTGGGCGGCTCCAGCGCTACGTCAACGACGTCAAGCGTGATTTCAACCGCGAGGTCGAGTTGGAAGAGATTCGACGGTTGCAGCAGGAAATGGAAACGACGGTTCAGTCCATGCAGGAATCCATGCGCGTCGTTGAATCCACGCTGAAGGATGAAGTCGAGCGGCATCAAACGTTGGCATCTGATATCGTCTCAGAGACCAGTGCGTTGCCGGTTGAAGAAATACCGGCGCTGACCAAGCCGCGTATCCGCAAGAAACGTGAGCCAAAGCCCGAAACGTCCGCAGCAGTCATGGGGCCTGTCGCAGCTGTGGCGCAAGCGCCGGCAACGACCGCCGATGATGACCAGTATCGTCTGTTCTGATCATGATGCGCCTGCTCAAACTATTACAACGTAAACCGGCCGAAGCCGAAGCGCCCCAGATTGAAGGCCCGGTCGAGAGCGATGGCTTGCATGGCACCTTGATCGAACATCTGGTCGAACTGCGGTCACGCCTGATCCGTGCTGCGCTGGCAGTATTGATCGTCTTTATCGTGCTCTTTCCCTGGGCGCGAGAGTGGTATGCCTTGCTGGCCGAGCCGATGATCGCCTCACTGCCGCAAGGTGGTCAGATGATTGCCACCGATGTGGTCGGTGTCTTCTTGGTGCCCGTCAAAGTCACGCTGATGCTGGCGTTTCTGATCGCCCTGCCCGTAGTGCTCTGGCAGGTTTGGGCCTTTATCGCACCCGGCCTGTATCAGCACGAAAAGTCGCTGATTGTGCCGCTGATGGCGGCTTCCTTGGGACTATTTGCCGCCGGCATGGCCTTTGCCTATTTTGTCGTATTTCCCTCGGTCTTTGGTTTTATGGTGGCGATTGCGCCGGATGGCGTGGCCTGGATGACCGATATCGACAAGTATCTGTCATTCGTGCTGACCACCTTTTTAGCCTTCGGACTGACTTTCGAAGTGCCGGTCGTAGTGATCGTACTGGTTTATATGGGGGTCGTAACGCTAGAAAAACTGCGCGCCTGGCGACCTTACGTGATTGTGGGTGCCTTTGTCGTGGGCGCCATCTTCACGCCGCCGGATGTGATGTCCCAGGTACTGCTGGCAGTGCCGCTCTGGTTGTTATACGAGCTCGGGATTTTGGTAGCACAGTTCATAAAACCGCGCGCCACCCCCCAAGTCGATCAAACGGCTTGATCCGCGTGGCGGATCTCGACCGGTTCGCCTTGTCGGAATAGCAGGAGCATCCCCGGTTCGATGCGCTGCCAAGGCTCATTGTCGGTCAGCGGCGTGGTCGCGATCACTGTCACGCAATCCGTATCCGTGGTCACTTCGCTGAAATCGATCGACACATCCTCATCCTTGAGATGCGCCTGATTAAACGGTGCACGGCGGACGATGTAATGCAGATCAGTCGAGCAGTGGGCGATCAGCCAACGGCCGTTCGATAATAAAAAATTTGCGGGGCCATGAGCGCGGAGGATTGCGGCCACTTCGGCCATGGTGTCGAGCAGATATTCATAGCTGGGCGCCGTCGGACCAAAGCGCTGCGCCAGCGTATCCAGCAAAAAACAGAAGGCGCGCTCGCTGTCGGTGGTGCCTACGGGCAGGTAACGGCCGGAGAGCTCCGGATTGAAATCGAGCAGATTGCCGTTGTGGGCGAAGACCCAGTAGCGGCCCCAGAGTTCGCGCTGGAAGGGGTGGGTGTTCTGCAGACAGATATCGCCCTGCGTGGCCTTGCGGATATGCGCCACCACATTCATGGATTGAATCGGGTAGTCCTTCACCAATCCGGCCAGCGGTGATTCGATCGAGGGCGACGGGTCGAGAAAGAGTCGGCAACCTCGACCATCGTCGCCTTCGAAGAAGCCGATACCCCAGCCATCTTTATGCACGTCCGTGCCGCCGCCACGTCTGGCAAACCCGCTAAACGAAAAGCAGATGTCGGTTGGTACGTTACAACTCATGCCGAGCAGCTGGCACATGCATTACACTCCACGTAAAACACATTCAGGGAACCACTTATGGCTTCTGTTGCTCGCGACACGCTGACGCGTTATCTGGACGAACTCCTCAAGCCGGAGGGCTTCAAGGATTATTGCCCAAACGGTTTGCAAGTGGAAGGTCGCAGCGAGATTACGCGTGTTGTGTGCGGGGTGACCGCCAACCAGGCCTTGCTCGACCTGGCCGTTACAGAACGCGCTGATGCAATTCTGGTTCATCACGGCTGGTTCTGGCGGGGGGAGGGCGGCGCGGTCACCGGCATTAAGCGCAACCGCCTGAAGACCTTGCTCGTCAGCGACATCAATCTCTATGCCTACCACCTGCCGCTCGACGCCCATCCGGCGCTTGGCAATAACGCCGGCCTAGCCAAAGCCGCTGGTTGGGGGCAGACCGGCGTGTTTGGTGAACAGAGCCTAGGTTGTCTCGGCGAGCCGGGGGCCGGCGCTACCGTGGCCTCTATCGCAGCCGACCTGGCCCGGGCAGTCGGGCGCGAACCTTTTGTTTTGGCCGAAACAGGCGATCAACCAATCCGGCGCATCGCCTGGTGTACCGGGGGCGCGCAGAGTTACTTCGAGGCTGCGATCAACGCCGGTGCCGATGCCTTTGTGACCGGCGAAGTGTCTGAGCCCATGGTGCATCTGTCTCGAGAGACGGGTGTGGCGTATTTTGCTGCAGGGCACCATGCCACAGAACGTTTCGGGGTACAGGCACTGGGCGCCGATATTGCCAGCCGCTTTGGGGTTGCGGTGACGTTTCTGGAAGTCGATAGCCCGGTCTGACTGCCTAAATTTTAAGCAAACTGGGTTGCCGCCGAGCGATCGTTCCCAACCCCCATAATTATGAATTTTAGGGCGCGCGCTTGGGCGCCTGCGTGCTAGAATCCTTTCATCCGATCGAGGCATAACACTGGGCTCAAAACGGGCAGAAAGCGTGTGTCATTGTTCGGCAACACAGGTTTTATACGTTCTTAATCGGGCGGGTGGGGGAGTTATCCGTCTGATCTTCGTAACCATAATAGGCAAGGAAAACGCATGAAGATTCATGAGTACCAAGGCAAGGAAATCTTGCGTCAATTTGGTGTGCCGGTCCCGCGTGGCATTGCGGCGTTCACGGTGGAAGAGGCGGTTGCTGCCGCCGAGAAACTGGGCGGACCCGTGTGGGTCGTCAAGGCTCAGATCCACGCCGGTGGTCGCGGTAAGGGCGGTGGCGTTAAAGTTGCCAAGTCGATCGAGCAGGTCAAAGAACTGGCCGAACAGATTCTAGGCATGCAGCTCAAAACGCACCAGACTGGCCCTGAAGGCCAGAAGGTTCGTCGCCTCTATATCGAAGACGGCGCTGACATCAAGAAGGAATACTATGTTTCTCTCGTGACCGATCGCGCTAGCCAGAAGGTGGCTGTGATCGCTTCGAGCGAAGGCGGCATGGATATTGAAGAAGTTGCCCACAAGACGCCCGAAAAGATCGTGACCGAGCTGGTTGATCCGCTAACCGGTCTGGGCCAGGCACAGGCGCTTAAGATCGCCAAGGCTGTGGGTCTGGAAGGCGCTTCTGCCGATCAGGCTGCCGATGTGCTGCAAAAGCTCTACAAGTGCTACATGGACACCGATGCATCGCTGGTGGAAATCAACCCGCTGAACTGTGATAGCAAAGGCAACATCATCGCTCTGGACTCCAAGTTCAACTTTGACTCCAATGCCCTGTATCGCCACCCGGAAATCGTGGCGCTGCGCGACTTGGACGAAGAAGATGCCGACGAAGTCGAAGCATCGCAGTTCGATCTGGCCTACATCTCGCTCGACGGCAACATCGGCTGTCTGGTCAACGGTGCCGGTCTGGCCATGGCCACGATGGACACCATCAAGCTGTTCGGCGCTGAACCGGCCAACTTCCTCGACGTCGGTGGCGGTGCCACGACCGAGAAGGTGACTGAAGCCTTCAAGATCATGCTCAAGAACCCGAAGGTCAAGGGCATTCTGGTCAATATCTTCGGCGGCATCATGCGTTGCGACACCATCGCCACCGGCGTGGTTGCAGCAGCCAAGGAAACCAAGCTGTCGGTACCGCTGGTTGTCCGCATGAAGGGCACTAACGAAGATCTGGGCAAGCAAATCCTCAAGGATTCGGGCCTGCCGATTATCTCTGCCGATTCCATGGCCGAAGCCGCCACCAAGATCGTTGCTGCGGTCAAGTAAGGAGCATTGAATGTCTATCCTGATTAACAAAGACACCAAAGTCATCACCCAGGGCATCACCGGTAAAACCGGTCAGTTCCACACCGAAAAGTGTATCGAGTACGCAAACGGCAAGAACTGCTTTGTTGCTGGCGTTAACCCGAAGAAAGCCGGCGAGAAGATTCTCGACGTGCCCATCTACGGTACCGTTAAAGAAGCTGCTGCCGATACCGGCGCTACTGTGTCGGTCATCTACGTGCCGCCCCCGGGAGCCGCTGCTGCCATCTGGGAAGCCGTTGAAGCCGATCTGGATCTGGCCATCTGTATCACGGAAGGTATTCCCGTCCGCGACATGCTGATGCTGCGCAACAAGATGCAAGAAAAAGAAGCCAAGGGCGGCAAGAAGACGCTGCTGCTCGGCCCGAACTGCCCGGGTCTGATTACCCCGGACGAAATCAAGATCGGCATCATGCCGGGCCACATCCACAAAAAAGGCCGTATCGGCGTCGTGTCTCGTTCGGGCACGCTGACGTACGAAGCCGTCGGTCAGCTGACCGAACTGGGTCTGGGTCAGTCGACCGCTGTCGGTATTGGTGGTGACCCCATCAATGGTCTGAAGCACATCGACATCATGAAGATGTTCAACGACGATCCAGATACCGACGCCGTCATCATGATTGGTGAAATCGGTGGTCCGGATGAAGCCGAAGCTGCTCGCTGGTGTAAGGCCAACATGAAGAAGCCGATCGTTGGCTTCATCGCGGGTGTTACCGCCCCTCCGGGCAAGCGCATGGGTCACGCCGGCGCCCTGATTTCGGGTGGCGCAGATACCGCCGATGCCAAGCTCGCCGTTATGGAAGAGTGTGGCTTCACGGTGACGCGTAACCCGTCTGAAATGGCCAAGCTGCTCAAAGGTCTGCTGTAATCGTTCGCTGATTCAGCACTCAGAAGGAACCCGGCTTCGGCCGGGTTTCTTTTTTTGTGGGATAGTCTTTGCTCATGAAAGAGAAAACGCACGTCGTCGGATTAACTTCGCAAGAGGCTGCACGCCGTTTGGCGCAAGACGGCCCGAACGAGCTGTCGCTGGAAAAAACGCGTGGCTTGTTCAAGATCTGTGCCGAAGTAGTCGCTGAGCCCATGTTTCTGCTACTCCTGGCGGCAGGTGGGTTGTATCTGCTCATGGGGGACGTGCACGATGCGCTGGTGCTGCTGGCTTTTGTAGCGATCATCATTGCCGTGACGATTGCGCAGGAACAGCGAACAGAGCGCGCGCTGGAGGCGCTACGCGATCTCTCTAGCCCGCGTGCGTTAGTGATTCGTGATGGTGTCGAAACGCGTATTGCTGGCCGCGATGTGGTGGAGGGCGATATTCTACTTTTGGCTGAAGGCGACCGCGTTCCCGCCGATGCCCGGGTGCTGGAATTCCATGAGCTATCGGCAGATGAGTCCATGCTTACCGGTGAATCAGTCAGCGTAGCAAAACTGTCCCTGGATGAAATGGTCTATGCCGGCACGATGATCGTGCGCGGGCAGGGCGTGGCCGTTGCGGTGGCCACGGGTAAGGCCACGCGCCTGGGCAGTATTGGCAAAGCGCTTGAAGAAATCGACCCTGAAGCCTCGCCGTTGCACCAGCAAGTTAAACGGCTCACGGTGCGAATTGCTGTGATTGCTTTAGCACTGTCGGTCGGTCTGGTGCTGCTCTATGGCTTTAAGACAGGCAATTGGTTTGAAAGCACCCTATCCGGAATTACGCTCGCTATGGCCGCCTTGCCACAGGAGTTCCCGGTCATCATGATTGTCTTTTTTGCCCTCGGTGCACGACGCATCGCCCAGCACAAGGTGCTGACCCGCAATCTCAATGCGATTGAAACGCTGGGCAAGACAACGGTCCTTTGTACCGACAAAACCGGCACGCTGACCGAGAACCGAATGCGTGTGTCGGCGTTGTCCGTTGGTGGTCAGATGCTGTCTACCCAGGCTCTGGCCAAGTTGCCGATTGAATTTGCCGAGCTGGTTCGTTACAGCGTGCTAGCCAGCGAGATCGAACCGCACGACCCGATGGAGCAGGCATTTCATGATTTCGCCCAACGCCATCTCAATGAAGCGCCGTTGCCGGCTGACGATTGGCAGCTGGTCCGCGAATATGAATTAAGCCCGTCGCTGATGGCCATGTCGCATCTCTGGCATGGGCCAGGGCTGGCAGAGCATGTGATCGCCGCCAAGGGAGCGCCTGAAGCGATTGGTGAGTTGTGTCATTTGTCCGAAGCTCAGACGTCAGAAGTAGCAAGTCATGCTCGCCAATTGGCCGAGCAAGGCTTACGCGTTTTGGGTGTGGCACGTGCAACGTATCCGGTAGGCAATGTTTGGCCCGATATCCAGCACGATTTTGATTACCAATTCATTGGGCTGGTGGGTCTGGCAGACCCCGTTCGACAGGACGTGCCTGCGGCAGTTGCCGCCTGCCAGCGGGCAGGCATTCGCGTGGTCATGATCACGGGTGACCACCCGACAACGGCCGCCGCCATTGCTCGGCAGGTGGGCATTGCGCCGGAAGACATCCATGCCCGTATTACCCCTGAGCGTAAGCTGCACATTGTTGAAAACCTCAAACGTGAAGGCGCCATTGTTGCCATGACTGGGGATGGGGTTAACGATGCCCCGGCATTAAAAGCAGCCCATATCGGGATCGCCATGGGTAAGCGGGGGACGGATGTAGCGCGCGAAGCCGCCTCTTTGGTGTTGATGGAAGACGACTTTGCCTCAATCGTCACCGCCATTGCGCTAGGTCGCCGTATCTTCAGTAACTTGCGGCAAGCACTGCTGTATACGCTGACGATTCATATCCCTGTTATATGCCTGTCGATCATGCCGGTATTACTGGGTTTACCGCTGCTCTTGCTGCCGATTCACATTGCGTTTCTGGAACTGGTGTTCGACCCCACCTGTTCACTCGTGTTTGAAGCTGAGCGCGGGCGCGGGGATGAAATGAACACCCCGCCACGCAAAGCAACGGATCCGCTGCTCGGCGTGCCGCAAGTCCTCACGCACACCATGCTGGGTCTACTCGTGGGTGGCCTACTGATGCTGCTCTATATGTTCCTGGATCGCGATGGCGTGCCTTTGGCGGAGACCCGCGCCATCCTTTTTACACTGATGGTGTCATCCACCATCGGCTTCGTGCTGGCGCTGCGTCAGCCGCACGTCAGTCTGCGCCGGCTATTTGCCGGCTTACCTGGTTTAAGCCTCATCGTCCTTGGCGTTACCGTGCTTTGCCTATGGCTGATTTCCGCCATACCGATGCTGGCAGGGCTATTTGCCATGCATACCTTGCCGCTGGCAACGGTTGTGCCAATGATGTTCGCCATGGTGTTGAGTGTGGTCTTCGTGGCATGGTTAGTGCAACGGCTTAGGTGGTAGATTCAGGCTTCAATCATTTCTCAGATTTTGTGTTGACATCAGCTATACGTGCGCCTATGATACGTGTATCTGTTGCATATACAAAAGGAGGGTGCTATGCGTGCCGCCGCCATTAATCTACGAGCCTTGCCAGAACAGCGTGATCTCATTGATCAGGCTGCAAATGTGCTGGGCAAAAATCGCTCGGACTTTATGCTGGAGGCTGCGTGCGAACGTGCGCAGTCCGTTTTGCTGGATCAGGTGTTTTTTGGGCTAGATGCAGAAAAATTCCAGCAATTCATGGCCATGCTGGATTCGCCAGCGACTGCCAATGAGGGTCTTGATCGTCTCATGAACCTTAAAGCACCTTGGAGCAGCAATCTCGCATGAGTTTGAAACTCACGGCGCCACAGACGCTTGCGGCAAACCACCTGGTCGAAAACTTTCATTGTGGTGAACAGGCCTTGGACGATTGGCTCAAACGCCGGGCGATGATCAATCAGATCACCGGTGCCAGCAGAACCTTTGTTGTTGCTGACGAAGATCTCGACGTGTATGGTTTTTACGCCATGGCTGCTGGCGCCGTCTCACATCAACTCGCCACCGGTTCGGTACGCCGCAACATGCCAGACCCCGTGCCGGTTATAGTCCTCGGTCGATTGGCGGTTGATCAACGCGCACAGGGTATCAAGCTCGGCGCGGCCATGCTGCAAGACGCCGTTCATCGTGCCATCGTTGTATCGCAGAATACGGGTGTTCATGCCTTACTGGTGCATGCGCTCCATGAACAGGCCAAACAGTTCTACGTGCACTATGGATTTCAAGCATCGCCGCTGAACCCGATGACACTGATGTTGCGCCTTGATTCCACAGCAGTGTAATGAACCACCATGCTCGACGACGTCAGACTCATTTATTCTCCGCTGCAACAGCGTTACACCTCACAGGGTCGCTGTGTGGACATCCAGATTTATCGCCTAGAAGACACCGGCTGGACGCTGGAAGTGGTCGATGATCTTGGCAACTCCACCGTCTGGGATGGCGAGTTCGCTACAGACCAGGAAGCACTGGATTGCGCCCTGGCAGATATCAATGCCGAGGGCAACGAGGCGTTCATCGATCACCCAGTAGAGGAACCTGCAAAAGCGGTCCCTCCCGACTTGCATACTTTTTTCCAACCTTTGTCTGATGAAGAACTGGACGTACTGAATAGCTTCTTTATCCATGGAGCACCTGAAGAAGCCATGACCTTCGACATGGTCGATGGCTTTCTGCATGCCTTGGTGATTGGGCCGGTGACCTTAATGCCTAGCCAGTGGCTCCCAAAAGTCTGGGGTTCGAAGGACGGTAAGGGTCCAGACTTCGAAGACCTTGATCACGCCAACGAAATTCTCAGTCTGTTGATGCACCATTACAACGCCATCATCGGTGGCTTTCAGGCCAGCCCGGCACAAATCCAACCCTTCTGGTTTATTAGGGAGTACAAGGGGCAGGAGGTGGAAGATGCCGAAGGTTGGGCGAATGGCTTCGTCGAAGGTGTTGCCCTAAGCGCTGAAGCCTGGAAGCCGTTGCTCGAGAGCGAGGAAGGTCAGGCCTGGTATCGCCCCATCCGCTTGCTGGGTGAAATGGAGCTAGATCCTGAGGATTTTGCGTTTTCCAGCACACCGCAACAGCGCCATGAACTTGCGGTGCAGATCCCGCAAGCGGTATTAGCCATGCATGCCTACTGGCTGCCGATTCGTCATGCAGTCTATGGGCGTGAAGTTGCCAAACGACTTGGTCCAAAGATTGGCCGTAATGACGCTTGCCCCTGCGGTAGCGGTAAGAAATTTAAAAAGTGTTGTGGCGGTGCTGCAGTATTGCACTAAAAGTTATCTATGCTCAACTTATGAGGTATTGGCTGAAAAGCGGACATTCTGTACGGTGGGTTACATAGTTACGATGACATTATTTTCCTGACATCAGGCCAGGAATCCCTAGCCAGTGCAGCCAAGTTTGGGCAAGGCATTGGGCTGATACCCTACAAGTTATAGACCGCCATATACCGGTACAGCGTTGAGCGGTGTACACCGAGTCGGCGCGCGGCCGCAGCGACTTTGTAGTGTGATTGTTCGAGCGCCTGTTTGATTCGTTCCGGCGTGAGTTCATCACCAGTGCCACTACTTGTCATCGTTTCGGATTTGGTTACATCTGGCGAAACAGGAATACTCGTCATGCGGTATTCGGCCGGCAGGTTGTCGATGCCGATGTTCTGGCCTGGTTCGGCGAGTGCAACAAGGGTTTTAACCAGATGCGCTAACTGGCGGAAGTTGCCCGGCCAGTCGTAGTTGACCAGCGCCTGACGTGTATCGTTGGTGAGTGTGAGCTGTCGGCGAGGTGCGCCGGCTTCCTGCCACAGGGCGTCAATAAAGGCGGCCTTGTCGGTGCGATGGCGTAGTGGTGATAGATCGATCTGGTGGAAGTGCAAGCGGTAATACAGGTCAGCACGGAAGGTGCCGGCGCTGACCATGGCGGCCAGATCGCGGTGGGTCGCTGATAGGACGACGAAATTGACTGGGCGTGATTTGCCGCCGCCCAGGGGTTGTACGGCGCGATCCTGCAATACGCGCAAGAGACGTGTTTGAAGCGTCAGCGACATGTCGCCGATTTCATCCAGAAACAGAATGCCCCCATCAGCTTCGAAAACACGACCGATAGAACCACTCTTGCGTGCCCCAGTGAAGGCGCCCTCGGCGTAGCCAAAGAGTTCCGATTCGATCAGGCCCTCGGGCAGGGCAGCACAGTTAATGGCAACAAAGGGTTTATGGGCACGCTGGCATTGTTCGTGAATAAGGCGGGCCATGACTTCTTTGCCGGTGCCGGTTTCACCCTGGATGATGACTGAGAGTTCTGCATCGACGGCGCGGACTGCCTGATCGAGCTGTTGACGGGTGGTGTTGTCGAGCCAGGCAGAGGAGACTGAGGAGAGTGAGGTATGCGGCACAATCGTTGGTATGGCCACCTCGTCGTGGGCGGTGGGAGCCTGGGCGGACATGTTGCTGGCGCTGGGGGCTGGCTTTTCAAGTAGACCGCGGTACATCAGGCCGCTATGCGTGACCAACAAGGACTCTTCTTCGCCCGGTTTGAGCGGTGGCGTTTTAAATAGGGTCGACCAGCGTTCTCCAATGAGCGACCAGGTGGCACCGAGCCAGCGGACGGCTTCACGGTTAGCGCCGACGATAATCTCCCCGTCGAGCAACAGTACGCCTTCTCGAAAGCTACCGAGATGGTTGCTCTTCTCGTGAAAGCGTAAGCGTTGAAGCTGGCCGGGTGATTGCATGAGCCAACGGTGTTCTACCTCACGTATAGAACGGCTGAGTGCGCCTTGAGCATAACCACGGGGCAGACGGGCGTCACCTGAGATGTCAATCACGCCAGCGATGCGGCCCTGGTGATCGAGGATGGGTGCGGCGGTACAGCACAAACCGGCATGTTTCTGGTGGAAGTGTTCATTGCCCCAGACTTCAACTAGGGCATTTTCGGCAATGGCGGTGCCGATGGCGTTAGTGCCACGTTCGGATTCGCTCCACATCACGCCGGATTTGAGTGCGACCTGGCCGGCGCGATCCAGAAAGTTGCCCGTGCCGCGTGCATCGAGAATCATGCCGTTAGCGTTGGCGAGTAGCACGACGGAGTCGGTGCCCTGAAACATTTCCCCAAGGAAGTCGAGTTCGGGTTCGACCATCGGTAACAACTCGCCGGAGGCCTCACGCAGAATCTGCAGCTCCCCCTGCGTGAGGGGCTCCGCGTAAGGAATCTGATCTTCAATGACGCCGAGATCGGTACAGCGGTGCCAGGACCGCAAGATGGTGTCCGGCAGGTTGTTGACGGCAGGTTGTCGCATGGCGGTGTACCCTCGCGAAAAGTGTCGCGTATGTTGCTGCTTGAGCGACAGAGTGTCGCAGATATTGCGACAAAGTGTTGCAATAACTTCTGAAAAATTCCAAACCAGACGGGGTCTTGGAATGCTGCGTGGCAGCAGTAAAAAAATTATCTCCAATTTCCTAGAGCCCGCTCGGATGTGCGTCGCAGCAATGCAGAAATCTAAAAAAGTCTGGCACACCTCCTGCATTAGTGATGCCATCAACAGTTAAGGTGTGAATGTCTGCACCGCCCCTCATCGCCATCCCAGGAGACAACCATGAGTATCACCATCAACAACATTACGGTCGACAACCCGTTCAAACCGCGTTATGCCAACTACATCAACGGTCAATGGGTGGCGCCGGTCGATGGTCAGTATTTCGAGAACACGACGCCAATCACGGGCAAGGCGTTGTGCGAAGTCCCGCGCTCGAACGACAAGGATATCAATCTGGCGCTCGATGCTGCGCATGCCGCCAAGGCCGCCTGGGGGAAATCTTCGCTGGCCGATCGCGCCAATATTCTGAACAAGATTGCTGATCGCATGGAAGCGAATCTGAAACTGATCGCTACCGCCGAGACGCTGGACAACGGCAAGCCGATCCGTGAAACGATGGCTGCCGATATTCCGCTGGCGATTGATCACTTCCGTTACTTTGCTGGTTGCGTTCGCGCCGAAGAGGGTGGCATCAGCGAGATCGATCATGACACCTACGCGTATCACTACAAGGAGCCGCTGGGTGTGGTTGGTCAGATTATTCCGTGGAACTTCCCGATTCTGATGGCGGTCTGGAAACTGGCCCCTGCACTGGGCGCCGGTAACTGCGTGGTGCTGAAGCCGGCGGAGCAGACGCCCGCCTCGATTCTGGTTCTGGTAGAACTGATCGGTGACCTGCTGCCCCCGGGCGTGCTGAATGTGGTGAATGGTTTCGGCCTTGAAGCCGGCAAGCCTCTGGCATCGAGTCCGCGTATCGCCAAGATCGCGTTTACGGGTGAAACCACGACCGGTCGCCTGATCATGCAATATGCCAGCCAGAATCTGATTCCTGTGACACTGGAGCTGGGTGGTAAGAGCCCAAACATCTTCTTCGAAGACGTGATGGATGCCGATGACAGTTATTTCGACAAGGTGCTCGAAGGCTTTACGCTGTTCGCCCTGAATCAGGGCGAAGTCTGTACCTGTCCATCGCGTGTGTTGATTCAGGAGTCGATCTACGACAAGTTCATGGAGCGCATTCTTAAACGTGTGGCCGCCATCAAGCAGGGCAACCCGCTCGATCCGAACACCATGATTGGCGCCCAGGCCTCGAACGAGCAGCTGGAGAAGATCAACTCGTACCTGAAGCTAGGCAAGGAAGAGGGCGCCCAGTGCCTGATTGGTGGTGCGCAGGCCAAGATGGACGGCGACCTGGCCGGCGGCTATTACATCCAGCCGACGGTGTTCAAGGGTCACAACAAGATGCGCATCTTCCAGGAAGAGATCTTCGGGCCGGTGGTATCGGTCACGACGTTCAAGGATGAAGCAGAGGCGATCGAGATTGCCAACGATACGCTCTATGGTCTGGGTGCCGGCGTATGGACGCGCAACGGCAACCGTGCATTCCGCGTCGGTCGAGCCATTCAGGCGGGTCGCGTGTGGACGAACTGTTATCACGCCTATCCTGCGCATGCCGCCTTTGGCGGCTACAAGCAGTCGGGCATTGGCCGTGAAAACCACAAGATGATGCTCGACCATTATCAGCAGACCAAGAACCTGCTGGTCAGCTACAGCGAGTCACCCCTCGGCTTCTTCTGATGCCGATTCGAGCCGCCCGCCCGGTTTGCCGGGTGGGCGCTCTTTTTTATTAGTGTGGGTCTATGCCGCAAGATAAAACCCCATCCTCTCCCGATGTGTCGCGTGTCAGCGTGACGCCTGCAGCACTGGCGCTGATCGAGCAGCTCAAGGCACAGCATGGCGCGCTCCTGTTTCATCAGTCGGGTGGTTGTTGCGATGGTAGCGCGCCCATGTGTTTTCCGGCCAATGAGTTTCTGCTCGGCGATGTGGACGTCAAGCTCGGCGAGATCGGTGGCGTACCGTTTTACATGAGCGAATCGCAGTTTGCCTACTGGGAGCATACGCATCTGATCATCGATGCCATCCCCGGCAGCGGCGGGATGTTCTCTCTGGAACGACCCACAGGCTTAAGGTTTTTGACGCGCTCACGGCTTTTTACCGATGCAGAGTCGGCTGCACTGCAAGAGGCATAGCGTCTGGAAAAGGTGTACCCTCGACGCTGAGATTATCGACGTTGAGGTAGCGAATGACTGATAAGGTTGATCCGGCAGACCACCCGCCCGGAACCCGTTTTCTTGCCTATGCCCCCGAGCAGATGCAGGATGTGGTGGATGCTATGGCACGACAGGCAGTCCCACTGTTGATAGGTCAGGATAAAGTTGCCGTGATCGGCATCCTGCGTCGCGGCGCACCACTCGCTGATCGGTTGACCCAATCTCTGGCCAGGCAATTCGAGATTGCTCAACCGTTAAGGCTGGATCTCAAGGTGAAACGTTACGCCGATGATCTGACGCTGCTACATCCGGAAACGCAGTTAACTGAGGCGGCCGGTCAAGCCGAACTGGATCTGCAGGGTTATACGCTGCTGGTTGTAGATGATGTGCTGTATACCGGTAGTTCGTTATTGCGGGTCATCGAATGGCTCAAGGTCAAATCGCCACGCGCCATTTATACGGCGGTGCTGGCGGATCGCCATGTGACGCAGCTGCCGATCAGGGCGGACGTGGTCGGTGTTCACCTGCAGGTGGCGCCGGGCGATGTAGTCGAGTGTCATGTCCCGCCGTATGAATCTTTATTCCAGATCGAGCTTTTAAGGCTGGATAATGCTGTTTGACGATAGGACCGATGCCGGTCGCCAGTTGGCTAAGGCGCTGGATGATTACCGGGGAAAGCAGCCGCTAGTGCTGGCGATCCCCCGCGGTGCAGTGCCTATTGGTCGTGTCGTGGCCGAAGCGCTGGGTGGTGCGCTAGACGTGGTATTGGTGCGCAAACTGGGTGCACCGTACAACCCCGAGTTTGCGGTTGGTTCGGTGGGCGAGTCAGGCCATGTGATGGTGGCTGACTATGCAGAACGTGCCGGGGCCGATAGCCGATATATCGCGCAAGAGGCAGAGCGCCAGCTGGCAACAATTCGTCGGCGACGGATCCAATATGATCAGGTACATACACCGCTGAGCCCGGCAGGGAGGACCGTCATCGTCGTTGATGACGGGTTGGCTACGGGGTCGACGATGTGCGCAGCGTTGCAGGAAGTCCGAGCGCAAAAACCTGCCCGGTTAATCTGCGCGGTGCCGGTGGCATCGCGCGATGCCGTGATGCGTGTACGCCCCTTATGTGATGATGTGATTTGTCTGGCCATCGAGGCCGACTTTGGCGGGGTGGGGCAGTTTTACCGGGATTTCCGTCAGGTCGAGGATGACGATGTGCTGATGATGCTGAAGGCTTGCCAATGAGTCTTTTCCGGAGTGCGACGTCACACCTGCCACGAGAATTGAGATGGTTTCTGACGATCTACGTGGCTGTGTTGATCCCGATCTATCTGGCCACTTACGGCCCGACGAATTTCCTGTATTTCTGTGACATGGCGCTTTTGCTGACGCTGGTGGCGATGTGGCACAAAAGCGCATTGCTGGTTTCGGCAGCGGCCGTGGGTATACTGCTGCCGCAGCTGTTATGGGCGCTGGATTTTATGTCGTCATTGTTGGGAATGCCGATTACCGGCATGACGGAATACATGTTCCAGGACACCATTCCCTTGCATGTGCGAGTCTTGTCACTCTTTCACTTCTGGTTGCCGTTTCTACTCATCTGGTTACTGCGGCGAACGGGGTATCATCCTCAGGGGTTGCCTGTCTGGATGGTGTTGTCTTTTACGTCGTTGTATATCTGTTACTTCTTTATTCCTGCACCACCGGCGCCCGTCTCTAACCCGAA
Organism: Rhodocyclaceae bacterium; assembly: GCA_018883265.1. Classification (GTDB taxonomy): domain Bacteria; phylum Pseudomonadota; class Gammaproteobacteria; order Burkholderiales; family Rhodocyclaceae; genus Fluviibacter. The sequence continues at coordinate 45,326 of VEQK01000005.1, forward strand.
TTTACCCGTGAATATCAATTATGTGTACGGGTTCAGCGATGCAGCGCCGCAATCATGGATGCCCGAGTTGGCCTGGTTTGTCCTGTTGCAGTTGATGCTTGTTTTTCTGGTCTTTCTGCCGAGCCATTGGGCGCTGAAGAGACTTTATCCGGCCCCCAGAGAATAACCGATGGAATTTGTGTGGTATTGGCGTTGGCTTTGCCAGTGACTGACCCATGGGGTAAGATGACCCTGCGTTTTTTGCGGTTTATCGGGAGAAATACATGCGTAAGTCTTTGCAAGAGGGGTTCACTCTGATCGAGTTGATGGTTGTGATTGCCATCGTGGGTATTCTGGCGGCTGTGGCGCTCCCGGCGTATCAGAATTACACCATCCGCGCCAAAGTGTCGGAAGGTTTGCTGGCGGCATCTGCCTGTAAAGTCTCGGTAACCGAAGCCGTACAGAGTGGTAATGCAACGATTCCGAATAATCTGTGTTCGGGTAGCACGCAGTATGTGGAGAGCGTGGTTTCCGGCGGCGATGCCGCTAACGCCACCGTGACGGTGGCCCTCAAGGGCATTGATAAGAATGTCGACGGCAAGACGATTGTCTACACCGGGGCTGTGGCCAATTCGACGGTGTCGAGCTGGGCCTGTACCTCGACACTAGATCAGAAGTACCTGCCGTCCGGCTGCACTGGTAAGTAGTCGTTTTGTTTTTCGCAAAGCCGTCGTGAGCCTGGGCTCCGGCGGCTTTTTATTGCGCGAGGCTGTGAAATAGCTGGTAACCCCGTGCTGCCTTGCTGTCGTCGGTCGGGGTCAGCGGGGTGGTGGCGCGTAGTTGTGCTGCGAGGTCATTGAGCGCATCGATATCACCGGATTTGAGTTCGAGTTCCAGCTCACAGATAGGCACACTGGCCTGCCGGCCGTTGCGGTTAACCAGAATAGCACCCCGATCTAAGGCGACTTCAACCTCGCTGTTCGCCACAGGAACACGCCAGCTCAGGCGCTCAAAGTCGGTAGTAAACACCGGCACTAACTGCACTGCGAAGCCCGCTAGGGTTTTTGCTAACGACGCATCGTCGACCAGACGCTCGAAATCGAAGACGCCTGCTTGGGAGGGTGCTTCCCACTCGCGTCGTTGGCTGAGCCCCCCGCTACTGTTGCCAGCCGTTTTGACGGTGAGCAGGGTCAGCTCGCCCAGTTGCCGATCATCGACGCGTCGTTCGCGTACGGCGACCTTCTGGCGGCTTAACGCCAGATCCGTCGTATCAAAGTAGGTGTTATAGAGGTGCTGGCGCCGGGGAGCGAGAGACAGCAACGGATGCTTGAGCAGGGTATCGATATGCTCAGGATCGATGCGGAGTTTGAGTTCGGTTTCGGTCGCCATGGCATGAAAAAACCCGCTGGCATTTGAGGCCGGCGGGTTGTTCGATTCAAGCGTTCGTTATCAGGTCTTCAAGTCGCCGGAGATATAACCCGCCAGCTGTTGAATGGTTGCTTCCTGATCCGAGATGATCGATTTGACGACGTCACCAATCGAGACTACGCCAACAACCTTGCCGCCATCCATGACCGGCAGGTGCCGGATGTGACGATCGGTCATGATACTCATGCAATCGGCAATGGTATTTTGCGGGGAGATCGTGATGAGCTGGGTGGTCATGAGTTCACGGACAACCGTGTCGCGCGAATTGCGGCCGCGCAGAATGACTTTGCGAGCGTAGTCACGCTCGGTGAAGATACCCTTGAGCTCTTCACCTTCGGTAACCAGCACCGAGCTGATATCTTCACGAGCCATGAGCTCCAACGCCTCGAGAACCGATGCGTCCGGGCGAATCGAAGAAACACCGGACGATTTGTGGTCCAGCAAGTGGCGAACGGTAAGAGGCATGCCTGTCTCCTGTGATATGTGTTCGGGATTGACCCGTTTTTTATGGCGTGAGGGTAGTAAGATATGCTGCCTCGCCGCTTCTGGCAAGGGGCACGTGCAATAAGACCCTTTTATGATGATCGAGCCTGATTCTTCCGTATCTGAAGCTGGCGCACCTGTGCCTCTGGAAGCCCGTATCCATCAGCTACTTGCAGCCGGGTCGCCGTTGGTGCAGGGAACTGTCAGCCTGGTTGGGGCTGGTCCTGGCGATCCGGAGCTTCTAACGCTGCGCGCGGTGCGCCGCATTATGGAGGCCGAGGTGGTGCTCTACGATAATCTGGTGGGGCCGGATATTCTGGCGCTGATTTCCCCGGTTGCGAAGAAGCATTATGTCGGTAAGAAAGCCGCCAAGCATGCGCTACCGCAGGATGCGGTGAACGACTGGCTGGTGCGCCTGGCGCAGGCTGGCAAACGCGTGGTGCGGTTGAAAGGCGGCGATCCATTCATCTTCGGGCGCGGGGGTGAAGAGATGGAAGCGCTCATGGCGGCCGGGGTGTCGGTCGAGATTGTGCCGGGGATTACGGCTGCGACCGGCTGTGCGGCTTTTGCCGGAATACCGTTGACGCATCGGGATTGGGCGCAGTCGGTTACGTTTGCCACCGGCCATCTGAAGCATGGCTTGCAGGAGCTGGATTGGGCGGGGCTGTCACGGCCGCATCAGACGGTGGTGTTTTATATGGGCATCAGCGCGGCGGCAGGTATTGCCGAAGCCCTGATCGCGCAAGGCCGTCCCGAGACGACGCCGGTCGCGGTGATTTATCACGGCACCCGGCCGGATCAGCGGGTGCTGGTGGCGACACTGGAAACGCTGGCCCAAAAGATTAACGCCGAAGGTTTGAAGCCTCCGGCGTTGTTAATCGTGGGTGAGGTCGTTCGGCTTTATCGGCCAAACAGAACTTAGAGTATTTAAGCTGCCTGAGCTGGGATACCGTTGCCGATGCGGGCGATACGGTTATTGGCGTCGGCATACACCAGCTGCGGTGCATAGTTGGCCAACTCGACTTCGTTGTAGACGGCAAAGGTAGCGATAATCAGCAGGTCGCCGGGCGCGGCACGGCGGGCAGCCGAGCCGTTGACCGAAATGATGCCCGAACCGCGTTGACCACGGATGGCATAAGTCGTGAAGCGTTCGCCATTGTTGATGTTCCAGATGTCAATCTGCTCGTACTCGCGGATATTCGCGGCGTCGAGTAGATCTTCGTCAATGGCGCAAGAGCCCTCATAGTGCAACTCCGCATGCGTGGTGGTCACGCGGTGCAGCTTCGACTTGAGCATGGTTCTTTGCATGGATTCTTAACCCTAAACGGCAAAAGGAAACGCATTGTGTCGCGTCAATTTGTGCCTGTCAATAACCTTTTTTCGTTTTTTGTGCGGGACAAAAAACCTTTATAAATCAGCAGGTTTTAGATCTCTAGGTTGTCAAGAAGGCGCGGTGTGCCTAGCCGAGAGGCGGCAACGATCACCAGATCGCGGTCTTCCGGCCCGGCGGGCATCAGATCCTGCTGTCGCCGTATGCTGATGTAATCGGTTTGCCAGCCGTGGCTGTCGAGTTCTGCGCTAGCTTTCTGGCAAAGTGCGGCATAGTCTTTGTCTCCGGCCAGAACGGCCTGGCGGATGCGCTGCAGAGACTGTTGCAGTCGTGGCGCTTCGGCACGCTCGGTCGGGTTCAGGTAACCGTTGCGCGAGGACAGGGCCAGGCCATCCTCGGCACGGACGGTCTCACCGCCGACGATTTTGATAGGCAGCATGAACTGCCGACTCATATTCCGCAGCACCATGAGCTGTTGGTAATCCTTTTTGCCGAAGACGGCGACATCGGGCTGCACGATCTGGAAAAGTTTCATGACGACCGTTGCGACGCCGCGGAAATGGCCCGGGCGGCATTCGCCTTCAAGCATAAACTGGATGTCCGGCGGTTCGACGGTGTAGGTCTGTGGCTCGGGATACAGATCGGTTTCGGTCGGCGCAAAGAGTACTTCAACACCGGCGTCGCGCAGTTGGGCGCAATCGGCCTCAAAGGTACGCGGGTATTTGTCGAAGTCTTCGTTGGGGCCGAACTGCAGTCGATTCACAAAAATACTGGCGACGACGATATCGGCGTGGTCTCGCGCCTGACGCATTAGACTGATGTGGCCGGCGTGCAGATTGCCCATGGTAGGCACGAAGGCGATAGTCTTGCCGGCGCGGCGCGACTGATTCAGCGACGCACGCAGCGCGTCGACCGTAGCGTGGATTTGCATGGTTTATTCCGGGTACTGCTGATCCGGTCCGGGGAAAGTTCCGGCGCGGACCTCGTCAGCATAGGCAGCAATGGCAGCGGCAACGGAATCGCGACCGGCCATGAAATTTTTGACGAAACGCGGCTTCTTGCCTGGCGCAATGTCGAGCATGTCGTGCAAGACCAGAACCTGGCCCGAGCAATGCGCGCTGGCGCCGATGCCGATAGTGGGAATACGTAGGTGATCGGTAATGAAGTCAGCGACTTTGGCAGGCATCGCTTCGAGGACGAGCAGGCTGGCGCCGGCTTCTTCCAGCGTTAGCGCGTCGGTGAGCAGGCGTTCGCGATCGCCGTCGCCGCGCCCCTGGACGCGATAGCCGCCAAGCTGGAAAACCGACTGGGGGGTCAGGCCGATATGGCCGCAGACCGGAATGCCGCGGTTGGTGAGAAAAGCGGTGGTCGTGGCCATGTCGCGTCCGCCTTCGATCTTGACCATCTGGGCGCCTGCCGCCATGAGTTGGGCGGCATTGCGAAACGCGAGTTCCGGACTTTCCTGATAGGTGCCAAAGGGCATGTCGGCAATGATCAGCGGGTGATCGCAGCCGCGGGCGACGCAGGCGACGTGATACACCATATCGGCTTGTGACACCGGCAGGGTTGAATCGTGACCCTGCAACACCATACCGAGCGAATCGCCGACCAGGAGCGCATCAACGCCGCTGGCCTCGGAAACGCGGGCAAAGGTGGCGTCGTAGCAAGTCAGCATGACGATCTTTTCACCGCGCTCGCGCTGGCGGGCTAGATCGAGGGGTGTCAGACGTCGCTGTGCGGTTTGGGCAGACATGCGGGTTCGGGTTCTTGGAATACGATATGAGGATGCCTAGGATACACAGCTATCCGTATAGGGCAAGCCCTGTCGTTTAAGCGGGTAGGCGGTCAATGGCCTGATCGGCAACTGCAGGCAGATAGTGATCGAGGCGTCCCAGTGCTGGCAGTTGTGCGTCCGGTAGCAGATCGAGCAGCGGACGCAGGACAAAGGCGCGTTCGTGCAGGCGTGGGTGAGGCAAGGTCAGCAGAGGTGAGTGCATCGTCACTGCGTCGAACATTAGTAGATCCAGATCCAGCGTTCGCGGCCCGTTACGGGCGATATCGTGACTTCGGTCCCGACCGAACTCGCGCTCGGTTTCCAGCAGCCAGTGCATCATCGATGCTGGTGTCAAGCTGGTTTGGCAGACGGCGACGGCATTGATGTAATCCGGTTGCGCTTCGTTCGAACCGATCGGCGCCGTACGGTAGAACGGCGAGATGCGCCAATTAGCGGTCTGCGGGTGAGCACGCAATGCGGCGACGGCGTTGCACATCGTGGAGACCGGATCACCCAGATTGGCGCCCAGCCCGATGACGGCAAGGTGGGGCAGTACGGACTGTGTCATACGCCGCTATGGTCGGTCGGCGAGCCGGAACCTTCGCCACTAGCAACACCCCGACGGCGCCGGTTGCCGCCACGGCGTCGCTTTTTGGTCGGCGCCGTATCGCGCGGCGCCTGAGAGATCAGGGTTTCCTGGGCGTTGTGGTCGCCTTCTATAAAGGCGGTCCACCAGTTGCCCACTTCGGGATCGATTTCACCGGTCTCGGCACGTAGCAACATGAAGTCATAACCGGCACGGAAGCGGGCGTGCCCCAGCAGCGCATAAGGGCGTTTGCCGCTGCGTTGTTCGAAGCGCGGTTGCAGCGACCAGATTTCCTTGATGTCGCCGACCAGACGTTTGGTGATGGCCAGCTTTTCGGCCTGCCGATCCAGCACGTCGCTCATGGCGGCAAACAGGGCCGGGATGCTGATCTCGCCCTTGGCTTTGCGCTGATTCCAGTTGGCCAGCACTTCGTGCCAGAGTAGGGCGGCGAACAGGAAACCCGGAGAAATGGATTTGCCCTCGCGAATACGGCGGTCGGTGTTGGTCAGCGCCTGTTCGACGAAACGTTCCCCCAGAGGTTGCTCCAGAATGACGTCGAGCAGCGGCAGCACGCCGTGGTGTAACCCTTCGGCCCGCAACCGTTTGAGACAGGTCAGGGCATCACCGCAGGTCAAGAGCTTGAGCATCTCGTCAAACAGGCGCGAGGGCGGCACGTTGTCGAGTAGCGGCGCCATGCTGCGGATCGGTTTGCGTGTAGCCGTGTCGATCTCCAGCCCAAGCTTGGCGCCCAGGCGGACGGCGCGAAGCATACGCACCGGGTCTTCACGGTATCGGACTTCGGGGTCGCCGATCATGCGCAGCTTGCCTGCTTTGAGATCGGCGTAGCCGTGGTGATAGTCGTGAATCGTTTCGTCGTAGGGGTCGTAATACAGCGCGTTTACCGTGAAGTCACGGCGAGCGGCGTCGTCGGCTTGCGAGCCGAAGGTGTTGTCGCGCAGCACGCGGCCGTGGGCGTCCGTTGCGGTATCGTCATCATGCAGTGCGCGGAAGGTGGTGACCTCGATAAGCTCCTGGCCCACCATCACATGCACGATCTGGAAGCGCCGGCCGATAATGCGTGAGCGGCGACAGAGGCGTTTCACCTGTTCAGGCGTCGCGTTGGTGGCAATGTCAAAATCTTTGGGGTCGCGCCCCAGTAGCAGGTCGCGCACGGCGCCGCCAACTACGAAAGCCTGGTAGCCGGCGCGCTCGAGATCTTCACAGACGCGTTCGGCACCGCGGCTCAGCATGTCATGCGTGATGCCATGTGTTTTCAGCGGAATGATGTCCGGTTCACTGCGAGGTGCGGGTGCAGCAGGTGCGCCTGGAGACTTGAACAGTTTTTTGACGAAGCGGCGAATCATCCGGCAAGCCCGATCTTCTTGAAAATTTCCACAGCCGGTGTGGCGTCGCGCAGGGAAATGATGGGCCATCCTTCGAGCTGAGCCCGGGTGGTCAGTGTGTCATCGGCGTCGACGGCGACCGGGCGCGTCGACCACTCCAGGAGCGGCAGGTCGTTGTGCGAGTCGCTATAGAACCACCGTTCGGCAAAGCTGCCTTGCCATAGCCCGAGCGATTCCAACCAGGCATCAACGCGGGTGATTTTGCCGCGCTGGAACGACGGTGTGCCCACGGGCTTGCCGGTGAACTGGCCATCCATACAGCCGGGAATTGTCGCGATCAGATGCGGGATGCCAAAGTCACGGGCAATGTCGCCGGTGACAAAGGCGTTGGTGGCTGTGACGATGGCGCACAGGTGGCCGAGTTCGAGGTGACGTTGCACCAGTACACGGGCATTCGCCAGCATGATGGGGCGGATATGGTCCGCCATAAATTCCCGGTGCCAGGCGTCGAGCTGGGCACGCGGATGGCGTGCCAGAGGCGCCAGCTGGAAATCCAGAAAGACATGAATATCGAGCGTGCCTGTTTTGTAGTCAGCGTAGAACTCGGCGTTCTTGGCGGCCTGCAGTTCGGGATCGACCACGCCCTTTTTAATGAGGAACTGCGCCCACTCAAAGTCGGAGTCTCCATTGAGCAGGGTGTTGTCCAGATCGAAGAGGGCTAGTTGCAATGGTGGGGTCATGGTGGTCATCAGAAAGGCGCGTTGGTTTCAGTGAGCGCCGTGCGCAGCAATGGGAGTGTAATGCGCCGCTTCTGCTCCAACGAGAGTTGATCCAGTCGTTCAATCAGTTGTGTCAGGTGAGAGAGGTCTCGCGGCGCGCGTTGGTAGAGCGTATCCAGGACATCATCGGTGAGTTGCCAACCGCGCTGGGCGGCACGCTTTGCCAACAGGGCGCGCTGTTGGGGTTCGCTCAAGGGATTCAATCGATAAATATGCCCGGCGCCCAAACGGGTGCGCACATCTTCACGTAAGGCATCTTGCATGTCCGGAGAAACATCCAGTGTGACTAACAGACGTTCGTTGGTCTGTGCCAGGCGAATCAGTTGGCGGAACAGATCTTGTTGACCCTTAGCGTCGAGCTTCTGGGCGTCGTCAAGTAACCAGCCGGTCTGGGTCGTGGGTAGTATCTGTTCATTAAGAGGCAGGGGCATGAAGCCCTGTTCGGCCAGGCAACGGATCAGAAAGGATTTGCCCACGCCCTCGGCGCCCCAGACAACAAACAGATTGCCCGGATACGCCTGTGGGGCTTCCAGCCAGCGCTGTAAAGCTTCCAGGAACTCGGCATTGTCACCAGGCATGAAGTGGCTCAATGATGGTGACGGGTCGGGAAGAAGGTTCAGCAGCAGTTGTTGCATGGGGGCCCTGCGCGGGGGCAGGAGGGGCTCTCAATCGGGTACAATTCAGGCCTTACGGCCGCAAGCCGCCATTTTACACGGCATTGCGCCCAACTTTGCTTGAGGAACGCTCATGTTTTGCCCGCTGATGCCCGCCCGTCGCCTGTTTGCTACTCACGATGCCAAAACTGGTGGTGGGGTTGGCTTATCGTACCGTGATGCGGGCGTGGACATGGAAGCCGGCGACGAACTGGTCGAGCGCATCAAGCCCATGGCCAAGCGCACCATGCGCGAAGGCGTGATGGCCGGCATCGGCGGCTTCGGCGCGATGTTCGAGGTCTCGAAGAAATACAAAGAACCGGTGCTGGTCTCGGGCACGGATGGCGTGGGCACCAAGCTGCGCCTGGCCTTCGCCTGGAATCGCCACGACACCATCGGCCAGGATCTGGTCGCCATGAGTGTCAACGACATTCTGGTGCAGGGCGCCGAGCCGCTGTTCTTCCTGGATTACTTTGCCTGCGGCAAGCTGGATGTGGATACCGCAGCTGCCGTGGTGGGCGGCATCGCCAAGGGCTGCGAACTGGCCGGTGCGGCACTGATCGGTGGTGAAACGGCCGAAATGCCGGACATGTACCCAGCCGGTGAATACGACCTGGCGGGCTTTGCGGTCGGTGCGGTCGAGAAATCGCAGATCATCGATGGCAAGAGCATCAAGGCTGGCGATGTCATGCTGGGTCTCGCCTCAAGCGGTGCGCATTCAAATGGTTACTCGCTGATTCGCAAGATCATCGAGCGCAGCGGCGCCAAGCCCACCGATATGCTGGATGAGGTTACCCTGGGTGATCGGGTCATGGCCCCTACGCGTATTTACGTGAAGTCGGTGTTGGCGGCTTTCGCTGCCCTGCCGGGGGCGCTTAAAGGTCTCGCCCATATCACCGGCGGCGGCATTACCGAAAACGTGCCGCGTATTCTGCAACCCGGGTTGACCGCCGAAATCCAGCGCAGTAGTTGGGAGCGCCCGGCGCTGTTCAACTGGCTGCAAGAAGCCGGTGGCGTGGCCGATGACGAAATGCACCGTGTGTTCAATTGCGGTATCGGTATGGTGATCGTCGTCGCCCCGGAAAACGCCGATGCTGTCAGCAAGGTCCTGGCCGAGCATGGCGAGCAGGTCAGCCGCATTGGTGTGATCCGCGCCAGCCAGCCAGGTGAAGCACCGACCGTGGTTGTTTGATCAAACGCTGAGAAATTCTGCAACGCGCCGGCCGATGAGGTCGGCGTTGTTTTTTTGAAGGCAGTCAAAAGCTTCGCAGTCGATGGAGTTGGTGAGCCAGGTGATCTGGCGCTTGGCCAGTTGACGCGTGGCGTAGATGCCGCGTTCTTCAAGCTCATCGGCCGGCAATGTGCCTTCCAACATCTCCCAGGCCTGGCGATAACCCACGCAACGCATGGAGGGTAGATCTGTGTGCAAGGTGTATTTAGCACGGAGTGCTTCTACCTCCTCGACGAACCCTTGTTGCAACATGAACTTGAAGCGCAAAGCGATGCGTTCGTGCAACCAGGCGCGGTCGCTGGGCAGTAACGCCAGAGACAGAAAGCGATAGGGCGGAGTTTCTTGTTGCGCTTGTTCGGCATAGAGCGCAGATGCCGGCCGGCCGCTGATCAGGCAGATTTCCAGCGCACGCTGAATACGTTGCGAATCATTGGGTGCAAGCCGTATGGCCGTGACCGGATCCAGCTTGGCGAGTTCTGCATGCATCGACGGCCATCCTTGTGCACGGGCACGCGCATCGAGATCGGCGCGCAGCGCGGCGTCTGCCTGGGGGAGATCCGACAGACCTTCGAGCAGCGCTTTCACATAGAGCATGGTGCCGCCGACGAGCAGCGGTATGCGATCGCGTGCGGTGCTGTCGGCCATGGCGGCGAGCGCGTCTTCTCGAAAGCGGGCAGCGGAATAGATTTCTTCCGGCGTGATGATATTAACGAGTGCGTGCGGATAGCGGTGCAGGGTTTCGGCATCGGGTTTGGCCGTGCCGATGTTCATATCTTTGAAGACGAGCGCCGAATCGACGCTGATCAGATCGATGGGGTGCTGTTCGGCTAGGCGTAAGGCCAGATCGGTTTTGCCGCTGGCCGTGGGGCCGAGTAGCAATATGGCCGGTGGTAACTGCTTATCGGCCATGCAGAAAGAGGGCATCAATCGCCGGCAGATCGACCAGAATCCAGGTTGGGCGGCCGTGGTTGCACTGGTCCGCTCGCTCGCTTGCTTCCATCTGCCGCAACAGCGCGTTCATCTCAGTCAGGCTCAGGCTGTGTTGGCCGCGAATGGCGGCGTGACAGGCGCAGGTGCCGAGCAGACGTTCGCGACGAGCCACAAGGTTGGCCTGCGCCGGAGACTCCTGCAACGCGTGGAGTAGTTCCTTGATGAGCGCGGCGGCGTCTATTTTTCCGAGGCCGGCGGGTACCTGACGTACGACCAGGGTATTGGGGCCCGCTTCGGAGACTTCGAACCCCAAATCGGTCAGTGCGGCCGGTTGTTCCTGCCAGGTTGCCATCTCCAGATCGCCGACGTTGACCGAGACCGGAATCAGCAAGGGTTGCATCGCCGGCGCCTGTAGTCCGCAGCTGGTCTTCAGCTTTTCATAGAGTACGCGCTCATGCGCTGCATGTTGATCAATCAGGATCATGCCTTGTGCGTTCTGCGCGACGATGTAGCGGTCATGGAGTTGACCGATCGCGAAACCCAGCGGCGGGATGTCGTCGTTGGATGTGGGCACGGTGTGCTGGGGTGCTTGCCAGGCGATGGCGGTATTGATGCTGTCGGGTGTGGTCGGATAGCTTTGATAGGGCGACCGTTGCTCGGCCAGGTGACGAGCCAATCCCAGCCCCTGCTGCTGGTAGGTTGCCGAAGGCGCCGACGCGGCCACGCGATCAAGACTGATCGGTGGCGCGGCCTCGGTGCTGACGGCCAGCACCTGCTTGAGTGCGTGATAGATGAACTGGTGGACAGCACGACTATCGCGGAAGCGGACTTCGGTTTTAGCTGGGTGGACGTTGACGTCGACCAGCGTCGGGTCGAAAGTCAGGAACAGGCAGCAGCCTGGCTGCCGGCTGCCGTGTAACTGGTCGCGATAGGCTTCGCGGATCGCGTGTTGGATGACCTTGTCGCGCACATAACGACCATTGACGAACGTATGCTGTGCTTCGCGATCCGACAGAATGGCGGTGGGAATCATCGCCCAGCCGCGCAGTTGTAAGAGGTCGTTGCCCACGTCTACCGGGCGGCAGGCCTTGAGAAAATCGTCGCCGAGCACCTGACGGATGCGCCCTTCGCTGCTGTCGGCCGGCCACGCATGAGACGGTTTGCCATCACGACTGACGGCAAAAGCGATCTCGGGGTGCGCAAGGGCCTGTCGGCGAATGGCCTCCATACAATGCGCCTGTTCCGTGCCGGCGCTCTTTAGAAATTTGCGACGCGCCGGGGTGTTGAAATACAGATCGCGCATTTCCACCACCGTGCCGGCCGGTAGCGAATCCGGCACGAGTTCGCCATTGGCGGTGATACGCCATGCATGATCGCTGTGGCGCGCGGCGCTGGTCAGCGTGAGACGGGACACGCTGGCAATGGCCGCCAGCGCTTCACCGCGGAAGCCCATGGTGGCGACACGTTCCAGATCATCCAGCGAACGGATCTTGGAGGTGGCGTGGCGGGTCAGCGCCAGACCGAGTTGCCCTTGTTCGATGCCGCAGCCGTTATCCGTAATTCGGATCAGGCGCATACCGCCTTCTTCCAGGTCGATCCGGATACGGGTGCTGCCCGCGTCAATCGCGTTTTCCAGCAGTTCTTTAAGGACTGAGGATGGCCGTTCAACGACCTCGCCCGCCGCAATCTGGCTGATTAGGTGATCAGGCAGGGCGCGAATGACGGGTTGCTGGACAGGCGAGGCGAGGGTATTCATCCGTGGAATTATAGTGGGATCGGCTAAAATAGCGCCTTTGTGATTTTGTCGGCGGCATGGCTGCCGGGCGTGAAAGACCTCTATGGAATGGCTGAGCTCGTTTGCTGATCTGGTACTGCATCTGGACAAGCACCTGGTGTTTTTTGTGCAGCAGTACGGCGACTGGGTATATGCGCTGTTGTTTGCCATCATCTTTACCGAGACCGGGGTGGTGATCGCCCCGTTCCTGCCAGGCGATTCGCTGCTTTTTGTAGCCGGTGCGCTGTGTGTGACCGAGGGCATGAGTTTGCCCCTGCTGATGGCATTGCTGATCGTCGCCGCGATTCTGGGCGATGCCGTCAATTATTCGGTCGGCCGCTGGTTCGGCGAGGCGTTGATGACGCGTACCCGCCTGATCAGCCCGGAGAAAATTGAATATACGCAGCACTTTTTTGAAAAGCATGGCCCGAAGACGATTGTGATCGCCCGCTTTCTACCCATTGTGCGCACCATGGCCCCGTTCGTCGCCGGTTTCAGTGGTATGCAGGCCAGGCGCTTTCTGACCTATAACGTCTCCGGCGGCATCCTGTGGGTAGTCTCGCTCACTGTAGCCGGTTATCTCTTCGGCAATATTCCGCTGGTCAAGAATAACCTGACGGCGGTGATTCTGCTGATCATCTTCCTGTCGATTCTGCCGGGCATCATTGCCTACCTGAAGGCACGGTCTGCCGGTAAGTCGGGAAGCTGAGGTATGACGGTTGTTAAAACCCGCTGCGTTGTCCTCATTTCAGGTCGCGGCAGCAACCTCGAAGCGATTCTGAAGGCGGCTGGTGCGCCGGATTATCCGGCGGCCGTCGTTGCCGTGGTCTCTAACAAAGTTGATGCGCTCGGCCTGCAGTTGGCCAGAGATGCCGGGATTCCCGTGGCTGTGGTGCCCAATACCGATTACCCGGACAGAGTCGCTTATGATCGCGCATTGCAGACCGTGGTGGATACCTTTGAACCGGATCTGGTGGTGCTGGCCGGTTTTATGCGGATACTGACGCCGGAATTTGTGGCGCATTATGAAAACAGGATGATCAATATTCATCCGTCACTGTTGCCGGCCTTTACGGGCTTGCATACGCACCAGCGGGCGCTGGATGCTGGTGTGCGCTTTCATGGATGCACCGTGCATTTTGTGACCGCCGAACTGGATCATGGTCCGATCATCGTGCAGGCGGCGGTGGAAGTGCATGCGGATGACGATGCGCATTCGCTGGGCGCTCGTGTTCTGAGCGAAGAGCATCAGATTTATCCGACGGCCGTTCGTTGGTTTGCCGAGGGTCGTTTACACATTGCGGGGCAGGGCGTCCGGGTCGAGGGTCGTGCTGACCCGCTTTCGGCTGTTGTTGCCCCCCGCCTGAAAGCCATTGTATGAACAAGAAGGTTGTAGCCCGTAAGTCTCCCAATCGGCAAGCCCCGCGCAAGCCTTCGTCTGGGAAGAGCCCGATGCCGCTGAGCCCTGCAGAGCAGGCCTTACCGCGTCCGATGGTTGCCCAGGCCATCAGCCTGCTGGCCGAAGTGCTTAAATTCGAGCGCCCGGCTGACGGTGTCCTTTCGCAGTATTTCAAAACGCATCGTGAATTGGGCCACGCGGACCGTGGCCGTCTGGCGGAATTGATTTACGCGATTCTGCGCCACCTGGCCAGTTTGCGTGCGGTGGTCGCCCGCTCTGCGCCCCCTGAAGGCCATGAGGCGCGTCATCTTGTGCTGGCCGCGCTGGTGCGACTGCAAGGTCGTAATTTGCGTGAGATCGAGCATCTGCTCAAGGGGGACGAGAACGAGTGGTTCGGTCGTCTGAAGGCGGCAGGGCAAGAGAAATCCGAGACCATGACGCCGGCGGTGAGTCATGAATGGCCGGAGTGGCTGGAAACGGCGTTGGCGGCGATGCCCGATGCTGATCGTGATGCCTTAGCCCGTTCTCTCTTACAGCCAGCGCCCCTGGATCTGCGGATTAATCCGCTACGCGCCAAGCGCCCGGAGATTCTGGCGCAACTTGATAAGCACGGCATTGTGGCAGAAGAAACGCCTTATTCGCCGTGGGGGATGCGTGTCGAGGGCAAGCCCGCGATTCAGCGTCATCCCGCTTTTGAAAAAGGCGATATTGAAGTCCAGGATGAAGGGAGCCAGCTACTGGTTGCCATGCTGGCGCCGAAGCGCGGTGAAATGGTGCTTGATTTCTGTGCCGGTGCGGGTGGCAAGACCCTGCTGATGGGTGCGCTCATGAAAAACACCGGCCGTTTGTATGCGACCGATATTTCCGAGAAGCGATTAGCCAAACTGGGGCCACGAGTGGCGCGCGCCGGGCTGTCGAACGTACAGACTATCCGAATTGCCCACGAACGTGATGATCGTATCCAGCGGCTGGCCGGCAAGTTTGATCGCGTGCTCGTCGATGCGCCATGCTCGGGTACGGGCACCTTGCGTCGCAACCCGGATCTGAAGTGGCGTCAGTCAGTCGAGCAAGTCAACGAGCTTAGCGACATGCAGGCGAAAATTCTGGAAGCGGCCGCGCCCCTGGTACGCCCGGGCGGCCTGCTGGTCTATGCGACCTGCAGCTTGCTCGATCAGGAAAACGGCGCCATTCAGCAGGCCTTCAGCGAGAAACATACCGAATTCGAGGTGGTTAATCCGGTACAGCAGCTTGCCGCCGTTGGTGTCGATCTGCCGACTGACGCCGTGACGCAGGGCGCCATGGGCTTGCCTGGATTACAGCTATTACCGCACCGGCACAATACGGATGGCTTTTTTGCAGCCGTCTGGCGCAAGAAAATTTAAACAATCTTTACTTGCCGCCGAATTCCTCGTAGGCGCGCATCGTCTCGCCCGCATACATCAACGACGGTCCACCGCCCATCATCACTGCAACACCAAGCATTTCCGACAGTTCGGCTTTGGTGACGCCCAGCTTGATCAGTGCCTGCACATGAAAGCCAATGCAGCCATCGCAGCGAGCGGCAACGCCGATGCCGAGTGCGATCAGTTCTTTGGTTTTTGCATCCAGTGCACCCTCTTTCATCGACGCATTATGAAGGGCACTAAAGCCGGCCTGAACATCGGGTACCTCGGCCCGAAACTGGGCGAGGCCCTTGCTGATTGACTGTGTCACGGCTTTGAAGGATTTTTCAGACATGATGTTCCTTTATGATGATTATTCTGTTTGACCCGAAACTCGGGTGCGGCCTAAAAATATATATTAGTATATAATATTGAACATGGTGTATAAAGTGGGTGTCACTTTTCAAGGAGAGCAATATGACTCAGAACGTAGGTGGTCTGGACCGTGTCCTTCGTATCGTGGTTGGCCTTGTGCTGATCGGTCTGGCCGCAACCGGTAACATCGGCGCCTGGGGTTACATCGGTGTGGTACCGCTGATGACGGGCCTGTTCCGTTACTGCCCGGCCTACAGCATCTTTGGTTGCAAGACCGGCGGTTCGGGTAGCTGCGGCACGGGTTGCGGTACCGGCTGTAATACCGAGCGAAAATAATCACGCCGGATGTTGCAGCTGCTTTAGTATGAAGCGGTTAGCTGCATAAGCGCCCAGTCGATATGCTCCTGAACCAGGGGGCTGGACTGGGTGTTTTTTTCAGTAAGGATGCGAACGTGTTCCGGTGTGGGCGAAGCGTTGCCCAATGCCACGGCAAGATTACGTTGCCAGCGTTCGTAGCCGATGCGCCGGATCGGGCTGCCTTCGAAACGGCTCAGAAACGTGTCTTCATCCCACGCGAACAGATCGAGTAGGGTGGCGGCATCAAGTTGATGTCGGGGGGCAAACTCGGTGTCGCCTTCCGGCGTGAAACGGTTCCACGGGCACACAAGCTGGCAGTCGTCGCAGCCGTAAATGCGGTTGCCGATTGCTTTTCGGAATTCGACAGGGATCGCGCCCCTGTTTTCAATCGTGAGATAACTGATACAGCGTCGGGCATCAACCCGGTACTGTGCAGTGATAGCGCGGGTCGGGCAGAAATCTATGCACCGTGTGCAGTCGCCACAGTGGGGTTCAGCGGGTTTGTCTTGGGCAAGTGGCAGATCGCAGATGATTTCACCGAGAAAAAACCAGGAGCCCTGCCGATCTAATAGTAGGGTATGTTTGCCTTCCCAACCCAATCCGGCCTGTTCTGCCAGCACAACTTCCTTGACCGGCGCGGAATCTGTGAATACCCGATACGTGAAATCACCGGCGACCTCGGTCAGGCGATCGGCCAGTGCCTGCAGGCGCTGACGAATCACCTTGTGGTAGTCACGCCCCAGGGCATAACGTGAAATATATGCCGCATCCCGGTCGGAAAGTTGGGCGTCTGCGGCTTTTGCGTTTGCCGACCAGTAGGGCAGGCGGACACTGATCACCGTTATTGCGCCCGGAACAAGATGCTCAGGGTGCTTACGAAGTTCGGCGTGTCGGGCCATGTAATCCATGCTGCCATGACAGCCATCATGTAACCAGGAATCCAATCGGGCGCGGGCTGAATCGGGGACACAGGCTGGGCCAATGCGAACGCCTGTAAAGCCGAGTTGAGCGGCCTCGCGTTCAACGCATGCTTTGAGTGCGTCCAGATTGGTCGAGGAATCATTCAAAGCGTGTGTACCAATCCTGCAAGAGTTTTGAGGCTTGCGGCGACCCTTCGGCCGGGGACCAAGTGGCGATCTCTTCGGGTGACAAAGGCACAAAGGGACCGGCTTTGGCTTCAAAGAAAACGCTGTCGGCTTCCAGTGCCAGCAGGGTGTGGGTCGTTCCGTGCGGGATGTCGACCCCGTACACCGGACCGTTTGCCGATAACGTCAGTGTTTCAGCGACGGCGCCATCCTCGGTGAAGCTCAGATAACCGAATCGACCGCGCAGTACCACAATGCTTTCATCCTTGTTTGGATCCTGATGCCGGTGGGGGCGGATGTAGGAGCCAGGTTGAATGGCGTTAATGAGCCGATGCGCCGGAAAATCGTTGCCCGGGTGAAAGTTGGCGTTCTTGCGCTTTCGGTCGGATTCGGCAGCGAGGCGACAGGTATGGTCTAGTAACGCCTCATCGATGCGGATGGTACTTGGCATGGTTTTCATTTTACGAGGTTGGTCGCTGAATTATCCGCGATGTTGAGATCAGATCAATGGCATATTCTGTCGAGTTGCGGCAACATTCGGGCTTTGTAAAACAGCAATCCCGCTTTTGATTGGTATTCATACCTGATGCAGACATTCCCCATAACGATTCCCGATGAAGCGGCAACACTGGCCAGCGGCGAGGCCATCGGCCGAATGTTGGCGGGTTTGCCGACGGCACGGGCGCAGCTGCACGTCAATCTGGTAGGGGATCTGGGGGCAGGCAAAACAACGCTGGTGCGCGGTGTCCTGCGTGGTCTGGGGTATACCGGGCGCGTCAAAAGCCCGACCTATCCACTGCTGGAAAGCTACCGGATCGGCAATTTGAATCTGGAGCACTTCGATCTTTACCGACTGGAGTCACCGGAGGCGTTTAGCGAAGCCGGATTTGAAGACTACTTTGTGGGCACCGGACTTCGTTTTGTCGAATGGCCGGATCGTGCGGGAAATCGCATGCCAACGCCGGACTGGTGTGTGACGCTGAGGGATGCGCCGGAGGGCGGTCGGCTGCTGTCGATTGACGCCCAGACGCCACCGGGAATTGCCTTGCTTGAGAGGCTCGGTTCATGAAGGCCCGGCTACCCCTGATGCCCTCGCCGGGCCGCCGAGCCTTGCTGCGCGCTGCAGGTTCGCTGTGTTTGTTATCGGTAACGCCGATCGGAACGCTGGCCGCTGCGGCCGCCTCATCCATTGTGGCGGTGCGTGTGTGGCCGGCCGAAGATTACACGCGCGTGACCATCGAACATAAAGGACTTGTCAAATTCACCCAGAGCATGGTGCACAACCCCGAACGGTTAGTTGTCGATATCGAAGGGATTGAACTCAACGGGGTACTCAAGGGTCTGGGCGACAAGGTCGGTCCCGGCGACCCGTATATCCGGCAACTGCGCGCGGCAAACTACAAACCGGGTGTTGTGCGACTCGTGATGGATCTGAAAGGCGAAGTGGCGCCCCAGGTTTTTAACCTGCCGCCCGTGGGGGCTTACGAGAGCCGTCTGGTAATGGATATTTATCCGCTGGTGCCGCAGGATCCTCTGATGCAACTGGTCAGCAGCA
Source organism: Rhodocyclaceae bacterium (assembly GCA_018883265.1). Lineage (GTDB taxonomy): Bacteria > Pseudomonadota > Gammaproteobacteria > Burkholderiales > Rhodocyclaceae > Fluviibacter. Next base: position 63,769 of record VEQK01000005.1, read on the forward strand.
AGCAGGCACCGGCCAAGGAGACGTTAAAGGAGGCTGCGGAACCCAAAATCAAGCCGGAAGTAGCGAAGCCCGAGTCGGCCAGACCGGCTGTCGAGACGGAGGCGCCACCAAAACAGGCTGATGCAGTACCGGCGCGAGCCACGAAAAAATCGGCCAAGGCTGTCACGATCATGCTGGACCCCGGTCATGGCGGCGAAGATCCGGGTGCGATCGGCTCGCGGGGGTCGATGGAAAAGCATGTCACCTTGTCGATCGCGCGCCGTCTGCGCGAGCGCATCGAGAATGACTATGGGATGAAAGCGGCGCTGACCCGGGACGGTGATTTTTTTGTACCGTTGCAGACGCGGGTGCAGAAGGCGCGTCGCGCCAAAGCGGATCTCTTTGTCTCCATTCATGCCGACGCCTGGATCAAGCCCGAGGCACGGGGCTCGTCGGTGTTCGTGCTGTCGGAGAAGGGCGCATCCAGCGCTGCCGCAAGGTATTTGGCGCAAAAAGAGAACGATGCCGACAAGGTCGGCGGCGTCAACTTTACAGTGGCCGATCCGCATCTGGCACGTACGCTGATGGATCTGACCCAGACGGCGACGCAGAACGACAGCATGAAACTCGGTAAATCGGTGCTGACCAATCTGGGAAGCGTCAATGCGCTGCATAAAGCTTCCGTCGAACAGGCGGGCTTTGCCGTCCTGAAAGCCCCCGATATTCCATCGATCCTGATTGAAACGGCGTTTATTTCAAATCCTGAAGAAGAAAAGCGCCTGAATGATGAGGAGTATCAGGAAAAGCTGGCGGAGGCGATTATGCGTGGTATCCGCCAATACCTGGCGAAAAACCCCGCCTTCAACAAGGCCTGACATCGTTAAAAATTGATTCGGCCGACCCGGGGGAACCGGAATTTCCCGCATTCGCCGCGGCAAGGGGCGGAAATGGGCGCTAAGCCTTTATAATGCAAGGTTTCACCGAAATAGCGACGAGGTTTTGCGACGGCAAGTCGCGCCCCTTCATTTCATGCGTGTATTTCGCGGGCTCAATCCTCCCGCTGATGCCGGTGCGGTCATCACGATAGGTAACTTTGATGGCATGCACCTCGGGCACCAGGCACTGTTGCGTCAGCTGCGCGCTGAGGCGCAGACACGTGGTTTGCACTCGTCCGTACTGACCTTTGCACCGCACCCTCGGGAATTCTTTGCCCGCAAGGCGGCAGGTGCTGCGGCCGTGATTCCGGCGCGCCTGCACACGCTGCGTGAAAAGCTGGAAGCTCTGGCAGCGGCGGGGATCGATGAAACCCGTGTCTGTCGTTTTGATGATCGCTTTGCCGGGCTGTCGCCGGAAGATTTTGTGCGCGACGTACTTGTTGGGGCCATGCATGCCAAACATGTCCTGATTGGTGACGACTTCCGCTTCGGTGCTCGTCGTGCGGGTGATTTCGCGTTACTGCAAACGCTGGGGGCACGTTATGGCTTTACTGTGTCATCGCTCAATTCGCAGTGTCTGGGCGGCGAGCGTATCTCGAGTTCACAGGTGCGTTCGGCGTTGGCCACCGGCGATCTGAGCCGTGCCGAGGCCCTGCTTGGTTATCCGTATGCCATGGAAGGGCGTGTGGTGCAGGGGCGCCAGCTTGGGCGTACGATCGGCGTCCCAACGGCAAATGTGCAGATCCATCATGACCCGCTGCCGCTGCGCGGTGTATTTGTCGTTGATGTGGCGCTGGATGAAACCCGTGCAGCCGTTCCGCAGGCAAGCCGCCGTTATGCGGGCGTCGCCAATCTGGGCTATCGCCCCACATTGGGCGGCGACACCAGACCCTTGCTGGAAGTTCACCTCTTTGATTTTGAGGGCGACCTCTACGGTGCCCACCTCGACGTTCGTTTTCTCACCAAGCTGCGTGATGAAATGACTTTTGCCGATTTTGGCGCCCTGACCAATCAGATCCAGACCGATCTGATGCAGGCCCGCCGTTTCTTCGAGCAGCATCCGCTTTCCCATATTCCCCAACTGTCTGTGCAGTAATTTCATGACCGAACACACCAAGAACGATCAGGCGCAGGAAGCGCGCGCCACGCTGAATCTGGCCGATACGGCTTTTCCGATGCGGGGCGATTTGCCCAAGCGCGAACCGGCCTGGATTACCGACTGGCAGAAGCGCGGGCTATATCACAAGATTCAGAAGCACACCAAAGGCCGACCGCGTTTTGTGTTGCACGATGGTCCGCCGTATGCCAATGGCGATATTCATATCGGTCACGCGGTCAACAAGATCCTAAAGGACATCATTGTCCGTTCGAAAGTTCTGGCGGGTTTTGATGCCCAGTACGTGCCAGGTTGGGATTGTCATGGTCTGCCTATCGAGCACCAGATCGAGAAGCAACACGGCCGCAATCTGCCGGCGGATGAAGTACGCAAACTCTGCCGCACCTATGCGGCAGAACAAGTGGCGCGCCAGAAAAAGGATTTCATTCGCCTGGGTGTACTGGGTGATTGGGATAACCCCTATCTGACCATGAACTTCAGTGCGGAAGCCAACGAGATCCGCGCGTTGGGCAAGATGCTGCAAGATGGCTATCTCTACCAGGGGCTGAAGCCCGTCAACTGGTGTCTGGATTGCCGATCTGCCCTGGCCGAAGCCGAAGTCGAATACGAAGACAAGCAGTCGCCGGCCATTGACGTGGCCTTTGAAGTGCATCCGAATCATGCGGCGAATGTCGCCAAGGCTTTCGGTCTGGATCATCTCGACGGCCCGGCCTTCGCCGTGATCTGGACCACGACACCGTGGACGCTGCCCGCCAATGAAGCGGTGAGTGTGCATCCTACGGTGGAATACGCCTTGATCGGCACCGCTAGGGGCAACCTGATTCTGGGGGCTGAGTTGGCCGCCAGTGCACTTGAGCGTTACGACCTGCAAGGCCAGGTGTTGGGCAAATGCAGCGGTGCGGCGCTTGAGCATGTCCTACTGCATCATCCGTTCTATGCGAAGGAAGTGCCTATTATCTGCGGCGAACATGTGACGACCGATGCGGGTACGGGTCTGGTGCACACGGCGCCGGCGCATGGTGTGGATGACTTCAACATCGGCAGGAAGTACGGGCTACCGGTAGAAAACCCGGTGGGCGACGATGGTCGCTTCCTGCAGAAAACACCGCCGTTGCCCACGGGGCCGCTGGCGGGGCTCAGCGTCTGGGAAGCCAACCCGAAGGTATTGGAAACATTGCGTCATAACCACCGCCTGTTGGCCGAAGTGAAGTTGCAACACAGCTACCCCCATTGCTGGCGCCATAAAACGCCGATTATTTTCCGTGCCACGACCCAGTGGTTTGTCGGTATGGATACGCCGCCGAAACCTGGTCAGCCGACGTTGCGTCATCTGGCCGAAGTGGCTGTTGGGGATACGAATTTCTACCCGGCCTGGGGTCGCGCGCGTCTGGAAGCCATGATCCGCAATCGGCCGGACTGGTGCGTCTCGCGTCAGCGTAACTGGGGCGTGCCGATCCCGTTTTTCCTGAACAAGGAAACGAATGAACTGCATCCACGTACTGCCGAGTTGGTGGAAGAAGTTGCCAAGCGCGTTGAGCAATCGGGTATCGAAGCCTGGTTCCAGCTCGACCCGGCCGACCTGCTGGGCGATGAGGCCAAGGATTACCGCAAGCTATCAGACACACTGGACGTATGGTTTGACTCGGGTACCACGCACTGGCACGTGATGCGCGGTTCGCATGCCGATGAACATGCCTTCCCGGCGGATCTGTATCTGGAGGGCTCCGACCAGCACCGCGGCTGGTTCCAGTCCTCCTTGCTGACCGGCTGTGCACTCGATGGTCGGGCGCCCTACAAGGGGTTGCTGACGCATGGCTTCGTCGTTGATGGCAAAGGCCGCAAGATGTCGAAGTCGGTGGGGAATGTGATCTACCCGCAGGAAGTGGCCGACAAGATGGGCGCTGAAATCCTGCGCCTGTGGGTGGCCAATACCGATTACTCGGGTGAGCTGACGATCTCGGACGAAATTCTCAAGCGCGTCGTCGAAGGCTATCGCCGGATCCGAAACACGCTGCGTTTCCTGCTGGCCAATACCGATGATTTCAATCCGGCTATCGACAGCGTGCCGCTGGATCAGATGCTGGAAATCGACCGCTACGCGATTGAAATGGTGCGTGGCCTACAGTCCGCCGTGGAAGCGGACTATGATCAGTACGATTTCCATCACATCGTGCAATCGCTACAGAACTTCTGTTCGGAAGACCTGGGTGCTTTCTATCTGGATGTGCTGAAAGATCGCCTCTACACGACTGCGCCGAGTTCGAAGGCACGGCGTTCGGCACAGACTGCCTTGTGGCTGATCACACAGACCATGCTGCGACTGATGGCGCCGATTCTGGCCTTCACGAGCGAAGAAGTCTGGACGCTGCTGGCCCTTAAAATGAAGGGCGCTCCCGAATCGATCATGCTCAGCGATGCGAGCGCCTTGCCCGAGGTTGCGAATGCGGCCGACCTATCGGCGAAGTGGGAACGCATCCGCGCCATTCGCGCCGACGTGGCGAAGGTCATGGAAACGGTACGCGGCGAAGGGGCTATCGGTTCGTCGTTGCAGGCCGAAGTGCAGGTTACTGCACCAGCAGCAGATGCCGCCGCGTTACGTAGCCTCGGTGATGACCTCAAGTTCGTCTTCATCAGCTCGGCCGCCAGTGTGGTTGAGGGCACGGTGCTTGAGATCCGCGTCACACCGAGTGTGCAGCCCAAATGTGAGCGTTGCTGGCATCAGCGTGACAGTGTCGGCCAGAATGTGACCCATCCTGGCTGGTGTGACCGCTGCGTAGCGAACGTCGATGGCGCCGGTGAGGTACGCAGCTGTGTCTGATGGTTCTGTGGGTGCTGTGGGATCGTTGCCGCGTAACAACGCCCTTGGCTTCGGGCTGCTGATCGCGGCGCTGGTTGTTGCGCTGGATCAGGCGAGCAAGTTCTGGGCGCTCAGCTCCCTGGCGCCTGGTGAAGCGGTGTCGCTAACCCCGTTTTTCAATCTGGTGCTGGTATTCAATCCGGGGGCAGCTTTCAGTTTTCTGGCCGATCACGCCGGTTGGCAACGCTGGTTTTTTGCCGCAATTGCGTTGCTGATCAGCGGCTGGATCGTCTGGCAATTGCGCGCTCTGCGTGAAAAAACCTGGTTTGCGATTGGGCTGGCGCTGATTATGGGCGGCGCGCTGGGTAATCTGATCGATCGCCTGTGGCTGGGCATGGTGGTCGACTTTATCGATGTCCATGTAGCCGGTTGGCATTGGCCGGCATTTAATGTCGCCGATAGTGCGGTATGTGCGGGTGCGGCACTCTATGTGTTGTGCCAACCCCGAAGTGGTGATCCTAAGGAATCGTAGGTATGAATCTTGAAAACGCAGCCCGTATTGAAGCCGATAGCTTTCTAACGCTCCATTACCGACTCACCACACAGGATGGCGAGGAGGTGGTTAGCACCTTTGATCTGGGTCCGGCGACGATCCAGATGGGTCATGGTGAGCTCAACGAAAATCTCGAAGCCTGCCTGGTTGGTCTGACGCCAGGCGAACATGTCATCTTTGACGTGCCGGCCGAAGCCGGTTTTGGTCAGCATAACCCGGGTCTGGTGCAGCGTATTGCCATCAGTGCGTTGCCGGTGGGGCAGGAACTCAAGGAAAATACGCTCATCGAATTCACCTCGCCTGAAGGTGCCGAGTTCGCGGGCTTCGTGCGCGAGCTCGATGCAACGCATGCCCTAATGGATTTTAATCACCCGCTGGCCGGCAAGAGTTTGCGTTTCGAAGTGCAGATTATCGGATTGCTATGAGTGTTATGCAGACCAAGTTAACGACCAAGCTTATGCCGATCACGCTGGCCAACCCACGAGGTTTCTGTGCCGGCGTGGAGCGGGCGATTGCCATCGTCGAGCGGGCGCTGGAACAGTTCGGTGCGCCGATCTACGTGCGCCACGAAGTCGTGCACAATAAATTTGTGGTCGATGGCCTTAAAACTCGTGGTGCAATCTTTATCGAGGCGCTGGAGGATGTGCCGGCCGGCGCAACGCTGGTTTTTAGCGCACACGGTGTACCGAAGTCCGTGCGCGATGATGCGGCTGCACGCGGTTTGCGCATTTTTGACGCAACCTGTCCGTTGGTGACCAAGGTACACGTCGAGGTTGCAAAGATGCGGGCCGAGGGACGTGAAATCATCATGATCGGCCATAAAGGTCATCCGGAAGTCGAGGGCACGATGGGGCAATCGACAGGTGGTATGTATCTTGTTGAAACGGTTGAAGATGTCGCGAATCTTGAAGTGCCGAATCCGTCGATGCTGGCTTACGTAACGCAAACCACGTTGTCGGTCGACGATGCAGCCAAGATCGTGAATGCGATACGCGCCAAGTTCCCCGAGATCGTTGGCCCGAAAAAGGACGATATTTGTTATGCTACCCAGAACCGTCAGGATGCGGTGCGCGCCCTGGCGCAGGATTGCGATCTGGTGCTGGTCGTCGGCTCGGTGACGAGCTCGAACTCCAATCGCTTGCGTGAATTGGCTGAACTGCTGGGCCGCCAGGCGTACTTGATCGACCGTGCCGATAATATTGATCCGGCTTGGCTTCTACACGCGCCGCGCATCGGTGTCACTGCCGGTGCTTCGGCCCCTGAAGTGCTGGTGGCGGAGGTGATCGCCCGTTTACATGAACTCGGCGCTGGTGCCGTCCAGGATCTGGATGGCGTTGTTGAAGACGTTAAGTTTCCGTTGCCGAGCGGGCTGCGTTAACCAGGGCGGTTTTTCCTGATATGACCGAATCTGCCTCCCGCTGTTCCTGTTATCACTGCGGTTTGGAGGTTCCGGAGGGCGTCAGGCTGTCAGTCGCCATTAACGGCGAATCACGTGCGATGTGCTGCGAAGGCTGCCGCGCCGTTGCCGAAGCTATTGTGACTAACGGCCTTGAAGCTTACTACACCAATCGTGACTCTTTGCCTGAGTCACCCCGTGAAGCCAAGCCGGACATCCTGGAGGCGCTGTCGCTCTACGACCAGGCTGAATTTCAGAAGACCTTCGTCCGTGCGCTAGGCGACAATGAACAGGAAGCGGCGCTGGTGCTGGAAGGCATTACCTGTGCGGCCTGTGTCTGGCTCAATGAACAACATGTCGCCCGCTTGGCGGGTGTGCTGGCGGTTGAAGTTAATTACACGACACGGCGTGCGCGCGTACGCTGGGACAATCGGCGCCTTGCGCTCTCCCAGATTCTGAAGGCCATCGCCAATATCGGTTACCGCGCCCATCCGTTTGATCCGGCACGGCAGGAAGCGGTTGCCCAGAAGGAGCGACGCGCCATGCTCTGGCGTCTGGCAGTCTCCGGTCTCGGCATGATGCAGGTGATGATGTATGCCTACCCGACCTATGTGGCGAACGAGGGTGAGCTGACGCCGGATGTCGCGACGCTCTTGCGGTGGTCGAGTTTGTTGCTGACCTTGCCGGTCATCCTGTACGCCTGCGGCCCGTTTTTCAGAAACGCCTGGCGCGACATCAGGCTACACCGTGTCGGTATGGATACGCCGGTGGCGCTGGGTATCGGTGCCGCGTTCGTCGCCAGTCTATGGGCGACACTGACCGATCATGGCGATGTCTATTACGATTCGATCAATATGTTCGTGTTTTTCCTGCTCGGTGGCCGCTACCTCGAATTGCTGGCCCGGCAGAAAGCATTGCGGGCGACCGAAGAGCTGGGGCGACTGGCGCCTTCCTTTGCAGATCGTTTGATCGAGCCAGCAAGCGAGCAGAAGACCGAACGCGTGCTTGTTTCGGCACTCAGGGTCGGCGACCGGGTACTCGTCAAACCGGGCATGCAGATTCCCGCCGACGGGTTTGTGGTCGATGGTCTCTCCAGTGTCGACGAATCGCTGCTGACCGGCGAAAGCCAGCCTATCGCTAAATCGATTGGCAGCACCGTGACTGGTGGTTCGATGAATGTGGAGAGCCCCCTGACGGTGCGCGTCGAGCAGGTCGGTGAAGCCACGCGTCTGGCTGCGATTCTGCGCTTGATGGAACGCGGTGCGTTGGAAAAACCCGCTGCTGTGACCGTAGCCGATCGCGTGGCCTCCTGGTTCCTTTGGGGTTTGTTGGGGTTGTCGGCGTTAACCGCGCTGGCCTGGTGGGTCATCGACCCGTCTCAGGCGCTGCCGGTTACGGTCGCCGTGTTGGTGGTGAGTTGCCCCTGTGCGCTATCGCTGGCCACACCGGTGGCATTGACTATTGCCACGGGTCGTCTGGCCCGTGAGGGTTTGCTGGTGACACGTGGGCACGCGATTGAGGTTTTGGCGCAAGTCACCGATGTTGTTTTTGATAAAACTGGGACATTGACCACCGGCGTGATGCAAGTAGCGCATATCGAAACCTTGGCCGGGCTTGATGCCGATGCCTGTCTGGGGTTGGCCGCCGGCCTGGAGCAACGATCATCGCATCCACTGGGGCGGGCAATTCTCGGCGCAGCACAAGGTCTGAAACCGGCTGAAACATCCGATGAATTGCACGAAACTGGTGGCGGCATTGAAGCGACTATCGCAGGGCGGCGTGTACGGATTGGTCATCAAAGCTATGTCATGCAGCTGGTTGGCGTGGCATTGCCGCCTGTATCAACCAACCGCACGTACAGCGCAACCCCGCTCTATCTGGGCGAGGCCGGTACCTGGCTGGCCCGGTTCGAGATTGCCGACGAAGTCCGCCCAGACGCACATACGTCGATCAGCCGGCTGCAAAAAATGGGTTGTCGTGTGGCGCTGCTTTCGGGTGACGATCCGGGGGTCGTGTCTGATCTCGCAGCGCGTTTGGGTATCAGCACTGCCGAGGCGCACGGTCGGGAAACGCCGCAAACCAAGCTGGAACGTGTCGCTGCCTGGCAGGCCGAGGGTCGGGTGGTCTGCATGGTGGGCGACGGGGTGAACGATGCGCCCGTATTGGCCAAGGCGCAGGTCTCGGTCGCCATGGGGGAGGGGACCGAGCTGGCCAGAACCCAGGGCGATTGCGTGCTGCTGGGTCGGCACCTGGCTGTCTTGCCGGATAGCATCTGGCTGGCGCAAGCGACGCGCAGGACGATCCGCGAAAATCTCTGGTGGGCCGTGATGTATAACGCGATCGCGCTACCGGTGGCGATGGGCGGTTTTCTTACACCCTGGCTGGCCGGGATTGGCATGTCATTGAGTTCGCTCTGGGTGGTCTTGAATTCCTTGCGCTTACAGCGCAAAGTAACCCCACGATCCTAACTCTGGAGGATTAGGTGGAATCACTCTATTTGCTGATCCCGGTGTCAATTCTTCTGGTTTTTGTGATTGCCGGCCTGTTCTGGTGGTCGGTGCGATCGGGGCAGTTTGACGATCTGGAGGGGCCGGCGCATAGGATATTGATGGATCGTGAACGCGGGTTGCCCCCCGAAAAATCCTCCAAGAATGATGCTTCCCGGATGCCGGACTGATTGCCCCGGCCATTGTGCGGCGCAACCAAATTTGACGCAAATCAACAAGCGTTCAAGAAGGCGGATGTTTTTAGCGAGGCAGTCTTGTATCAGATAGCAAAGCCCCTGCATACTTTATCCCGCAGGGTTACAGAACTCGGTTCTCACCCTGTTTCTCTGTTGGGGTTGAGGTGCGCTGTCTAGGCAGTGCACCTTTTTTTTGCATGGCCGCATGGTACGAATGTCAGATTTTCCCTGTCTGGCCGGCTAACCCAAAATTTGACCTAGATCAAACAATGCGTATTCAGTTAGAATTAAGGCTACGTTAAGGAATGATTTTCGTGCAAAATCATGATGTTTGTTCAATCAAAGAGGTGCGTCCAATGTCTGTAATGTCGGATACGCAATCTGTATACAACTACAAGATTGTTCGGCAGTTTGCCGTAATGACGGTGATCTGGGGGATTGTCGGCATGCTGGTGGGGGTGATTGTCGCCGCCCAGCTCGTCTGGCCTGAACTCAATTTCGCTCCCTGGCTGACTTTCGGCCGTCTGCGTCCGTTGCACACCAATGCCGTCATTTTTGCGTTTGGTGGCTGTGCCCTGTTCGCGACGTCGTACTACGTTGTTCAGCGCACCTGCTACACGCGTATTTTCTGCGACAAGCTCGCGGCCTTTACCTTCTGGGGCTGGCAGCTGATTATTGTGCTGGCCGCCATTACGCTGCCGCTGGGCATGACGTCGGGTAAGGAGTACGCCGAACTCGAGTGGCCAATCGACATCCTGATCGCGGTGGTATGGGTTGCTTACGCCATCGTATTCTTCGGTACGATCGCCAAGCGCAAAGTCGGACACATCTATGTAGCTAACTGGTTCTACGGCGCTTTCATCATCGCCGTCGCGCTGCTGCACATCGTGAACAGCGCCGAAATGCCGGTGAGCCTGTTCGGCATGAAGTCGTACTCGGCTTACTACGGTGCACAGGATGCCATGGTGCAGTGGTGGTATGGCCATAATGCTGTGGGCTTCTTCCTGACTGCCGGCTTCCTGGGCATGATGTACTACTTCGTGCCGAAGCAGGCCGGTCGCCCGGTTTACTCGTATCGTCTGTCGGTCGTCCACTTCTGGGCGCTGATCTTTACGTATATGTGGGCAGGTCCGCACCATCTGCACTACACCGCGTTGCCGGACTGGACCCAGTCGCTGGGTATGGTCTTCTCGCTGATCCTGCTGGCACCGTCGTGGGGCGGCATGATCAACGGCATCATGACCCTGTCGGGCGCCTGGCATAAGCTGCGCGACGATCCGATCCTGAAGTTCCTGATCACCTCGCTGTCGTTCTACGGCATGTCGACCTTTGAAGGTCCGATGATGGCGATCAAGACGGTGAATGCCCTGTCGCACTACACCGACTGGACGGTCGGTCACGTGCACTCGGGTGCCCTGGGTTGGGTGGCTATGGTGTCGATCGGTTCGATCTACTTCCTGATTCCGAAGCTGGTTGGCAAGCAGGAAATGTGGAGCACCAAGCTGGTGACCACCCACTTCTGGATCGCCACCGTGGGCGTGGTGTTGTACATCGCCTCGATGTGGATCTCGGGCGTGATGCAAGGCCTGATGTGGCGCGCGGTGAACGCCGATGGTACGTTGACTTACAGCTTCATCGAAAGCGTTAAGGCCAGCTATCCGTTCTGGGCGATTCGTGTTCTGGGCGGCCTGATGTATCTGGTCGGCATGCTGCTGATGCTCTACAACGTGGTCAAGACCATGCAGGGCGCACGTGCAGTCGACGATGCCGCTGTTCCGGTCCCGGCACACCACTAAGCTCAACAGAATCGGAGAATGACGATGAAAATTACACAAGAACTCGTTGAGCGCAAAGTAGGGTTGCTGATCGTGCTGACTTTCCTGACCGTCCTGGTCGGGGGTGCGATCGAAATCATCCCGCTGTTCTGGCAGAAGTCGACTACGACCCCGATCGAAGGCCTCAAGCCTTACGATGCGGTCCGTTTGGTGGGTCGTGACATCTATATCCGCGAAGGTTGCTACAACTGCCACTCGCAGATGATCCGTCCGTTCCGTGCTGAAACTGAGCGTTACGGCCATTACTCGGTGGGTGGTGAGTCGGTTTACGATCACCCCTTCCAGTGGGGCTCGAAGCGTACCGGTCCGGATCTCGCCCGCGTTGGGGGTCGCTATTCGGATATCTGGCATGTAACGCACTTGAACAACCCGCGTGACGTAGTGCCCGAGTCGAATATGCCGGCTTATCCGCACCTGATGACCACCAAGGCGTCGGCAACGGTAGGTGCTGATGCAGATGCCAAGATGGTTGCGTTGCGCCGTGTCGGCGTTCCGTATACCGACGAGGATATCGCGGGCGCCAAGGAAGCGATTGGCGACAAGACCGAGATGGATGTTCTGGTTGCCTACCTGCAGGGTCTGGGTACGTTGCTGCCAAATGCAACAGCGGCTAACGCGGCTCCGGCAGCGCCTGCGGCTCAGTAATCAAAATGGATCAGAACGATTTGCGTATCCTGGTGACGGTGGTGTCTTTCATCGCCTTTCTCGCCATTGTGTTCTGGGCGTATAACCGGAAGTCGAAGCCTGGTTTTGATGTGGCCTCGCGTATTCCGTTTGAAACCCTTGAGCAGGCCAAGCAGGACGAGGCCCGCGAATCGTCTCTGAAGTAATCCGAACCCGTCACGAACTTACGGAAGAATCATCATGCTAACTAGTGTTGCTTCGATTATTGTCACCATCGTGGTGCTGGGCAGCATCCTCGGTTGCGGTTTCATTCTCTGGAACCAGAGCCGTGTGAAGTTGCCCACCAAGGTTGAAACCACCGGTCACGAGTGGGATGGCCTCGAGGAATATAACAATCCGCTGCCCAAGTGGTGGATGTATATGTTCTGGATCACGGTTGTTTTTGCGTTGGCCTATGTGTTCCTATACCCGGCTCTAGGTAATAACAAAGGCGTGCTGGATTGGTCGTCGACTGGTCAATGGCAGAAAGAGGTGAATAAGGCCGATGAGCAGTACGGCCCGCTATTCGCCAAGTATGCACAGACCCCGATCACCGATCTGTCGCAGGATCCGCAAGCATTGGAAGTCGGCAAGCGTCTGTATCTGACCTACTGCTATCAGTGTCACGGTTCGGATGCGCGCGGCGCCAAGGGCTTTCCGAATCTAACCGACAACGATTGGTTGTACGGTGGGTCACCTGACTTGATTCTACAGACCATCACTGCAGGTCGTAATGGCGTGATGCCGCCACATGCACACCTGGGTAACGATGCCATCAAGGATCTTGCCAACTATGTCCGCTCACTGTCGGGGCTGGCCAACGACTCGCTGGCTGCCGCCAAGGGTAAGGAGTTGTTTGCATCTTCCGGTTGCGCCGGCTGTCACGGTGCTGATGGCAAGGGTAATCAGGCCATTGGCGCCCCGAATCTGACAGACAATGTCTGGTTGTATGGCA
>VEQK01000033.1 GCA_018883265.1 Rhodocyclaceae bacterium
CAGACAACTTTTCCAACAGCCTGAGAACAGCAATAGAGTCTTCATCGCCCATCCCCGAGCCCACCATGGCCTTGTACATTTGTGCGGTGGCTGCAGATGCGGGCAGGTAGAGCCCGAGCTCGTGCGCGGTCTGCATCACGATGTTCATGTCCTTCTCGTGCATCCAGCTCTTGAAGCCGGGCTTGAAATTGCGGTCGATCATACGCTGGCCGTGGTTCTCCAGAATCCTGGAACCGGCAAACCCCCCCATCAGTGCCTCACGGACCCGCGCCGGATCGGCACCGTTCTTTTTGGCGAAGGCCATCGCTTCTGCCACAGCCAGCACACCGACTCCGGTCAGAATCTGGTTGGCGGCCTTGGCCACCTGACCAGCGCCCGACGCACCAATGTAGACGACATTCTTGCCCATGCAGGCGAACAACGGCTGCACCTGGTCGAATGCCTTTTGTTCGCCGCCGACCATAATCGACAAGGTGCCGGCGATAGCGCCGACTTCACCGCCCGAGACGGGTGCATCCAGGAAAATAACGCCTTTCGCCGCCAGATCGGCGGCCACACTTTTCGCGGCGGCTGGCGGAATCGTGCTCATATCCACAGCGATCAGCCCCGGATGCGCGCCTTGTGCAACGCCCTGTGCACCCAGCATCACCTCGCTCACATCCGGCGCATCGGCGACCATCGAGAACACCACGTCCGACTGAGCCGCTACCTCTGCCGGACTCTTGGCACCCTGGGCACCTGCTTCGATAAGCGGGGCCATGGATTCCTGGCGGCGCGCCCACACAGTGACTGTGTGACCACTTTTCACAAGATTCAGGGCCATCGGGCGACCCATGATGCCCAGACCGACAAAACCGACACGCATATAAATCTCCAGGAGACAAACGACCTAAGTGCTGCCTCGGTTAATCCCCGCAGCGTCTTGTTATTTTGTACCCCGGTGCCGCTTTCGGCAGAGGCTTCGGGGATAATGCCCCAAGTTTCTCACAGATCACCGTCTCCGAATATGCGCATCATTTCCGCCAATCTCAATGGCATACGTTCTGCCTGGAAAAAAGGCTTCGCGCAGTGGCTAGCTACCCAGCAGGCGGATGCCGTCTGTACTCAGGAAGTCCGTGCCACCCTGGCCGACATGGCCAAGGACGGCACTATGGAAAACCCGGCTGGCCTGGTTGGCTACTGGCACTTGGCCGAACGTCCGGGTTACAGCGGCGTCGGTATTTGGTCAGCGCATCAGCCCCGGCAGATCACACAGGGGATTGGCCACCCCGATTTTGATGCCGAGGGTCGGTATCTGGAACTCAATCTGGGAAAAGTGACGGTTGTTTCGCTTTACCTTCCCTCCGGTTCCAGCTCGCCGGAACGGCAAACCGCCAAATTCCATTTTATGGACGAATTCTTGCCGCGCATGAAAGCGCTACGCAACTCCGGACGTGAAGTCATCGTCTGCGGGGACTGGAATATCGCCCACAAGGAACAGGATCTTAAAAACTGGAAATCGAACCAGAAGAACTCCGGCTTCCTGCCCGAAGAGCGCGCCTGGATGACAAAGCTGTTGGACGAACTGGGTTGGGTCGACGTCTACCGCACGCTTCATCCTGATGCCACCAGCGAGTGTTATACGTGGTGGAGCAACCGCGGCCAAGCCTACGCCAACAACGTTGGCTGGCGGATCGACTACCAGATCGCCACGCCGGGCATCGCTTCTAAAGCCACCCACGCCAGCGTATACAAGAACGAAAAGTTCTCGGATCACGCACCTCTGGTCATCGACTACGACGTCAAACTGTAATACCGGATCGATTGCAAGCGGGCCGGGTTAAGGGTAGCCTAGGTTCGCGTAGGTATCATTATCATTACAGATATACATTCAGAAAGGGTTCCTATGTCGAACACGACAATTGCCAAGGATAAACTCGTTGCCGACCTCAAACTGGTCGTCGCAGATACCGAAGAGTTACTGCGCGCAACGGCGGGCCAGGCGGGGGAAAAAGTCACCGAGCTGCGCGCCCGTCTTGAGAAGCGTCTGCAGGATGCCAAGTTTGCCTTGGGTGATGTTCAGGCCCTGGCTACAGAAAAAGCCAAGGCGGCCGCCCATGCGACCGATGAATTTGTTCATGCCGAACCCTGGAAAGCTGTCGGCATCGCTGCAGCACTCGCGCTGGCGATTGGTGTGCTGATCGGCCGTCGTTAATCGTATGGGGTTGCTCGAATCGGCGCGCGATCACCTGCGCCAATTGCTCGGGGTGGTGCAAACCCGCCTCGAGCTCGTCGGTCTGGAATTGGCCGATGCTCGCGACCATCTGATTGCCTTACTGATTTATGCAGCGGCGTCCGTTTTTTTTGCAGGCATCACCGTCATCGCCGGGCTGGCCTGGCTCATCATGGCTTATTGGGAACAGCGTCTGGCTATCATGGGCGGTGCAACGATACTTTTTGCACTGCTAGCGATCATCGCCATCTGGCGGGCGACTGGTCATTCGCAATCGGGCGGTGACATTTTTGCCGATAGCCTCCAGGCGCTACAGACAGATCGAGCAGCATTACGCCCGCCATCGGCCGATGCAACGTCCACCGCTTCATCGCGCAACGACACAAGTAATTATGTCGGCGATTAGACGTCGCGCCGTTCAACGCGGTCGCCTGCTGGAACGAATCACCCTGCAGCGCAGTGCACTGGCTATCGAATGGGCGCCGCTCGTCAACGTACTGAAGAGCGCCGATCAAGTCGTCGAAGGTGCCGGAAAAGCCCGGCGCTGGATCGGCGAGAATCCGGTTGTTGTCGGCATCGGATTGATTGCCTTGCTGATTTGGCGACCCAAAGGCGTTCTCAAACTTGCCAGAAATGGCGCGGTCAGCTGGCGCACCCTACGCCTCATTCGTCGGCTACTAGCCTAATATTCCAGTTAAGCAGCTGACCAGATTCCCTGCTCGACCAACTGTTTTGTCGCAGCTTCCGCCCAGCCACGATTGGCGGCCGGCGACGCGGGGCTCGGATGCAACACACGACCGATACGCGGCTGATGCTGGCTAACGGCCAATGCCCGTTCAGCCTGCACCTGCGCATAGGCACCTACACCGACTACCCATTCGGGCTGCATTGTTTCTACCAGTGTCCGCAGATGTGCATCGCAGGCCGCAATCACCGGCGTCATTTCGACAGTAGTTAGCTTATCGGGGGTGACGTTGCGCCCGTTATCGAAGAACGCCAGCGGACAATAATTCGCCACAAAATGTTCGGCAAAAAATCTCTCCGGCGTACCAAAACGATCACGGAACAAGCCCCAGAGGCGTCGGCCGCTGACTTCGGAACGTGTACATGCCCAGCCCTCGATCGGGCGTTTGGGATTCATCTTGAGCGGCTGACGTATCGGTGCATTGATCCGTAACCAGTCATGGACAATCGCAACCTCGCCAAAAGGGACGCCGACCTGCACCATGCCGAACGGCCCCGGATTCATCCCCAGAAAAATCACACGGCGTGGTTGCGGTTGCGCACCCCACATGGCCAGATACTGGTCATGCGCCTGACCAGCGTAGTCAAGCGGGTTATATACATGTGTGACTGGGGCAGAGAAAGGCAATCCATCCAGCGCTGCAGACAGTTGATGCGCCGCCTCGGTTAGGGGGGTAGCCAGCCTCTTACTCGGCACGCCGGTTCTCATGCAGCGACGTTGCTGGCTGTGCCTCGGTCATCTCCGGACCATGGAGCCACTTTAAATAACAGCAACATTCCGGGAATCGCCAACGCTGCGCATAACCAGAAGAATCCGTACCAGCCAAGATGCTCAACCAGCCAGCCCGCCGAGGCGTTAACCATCGTCCGCGGCACTGCCGCCAAGCTAGTAAACAACGCAAATTGTGTGGCCGTGTAAGCACGGTTCGTCGAACGGGCAATAAATGCGACAAAGGCGGCCGTACCCAACCCCACGCCCAGTGCCTCGAAACCGATGACCAGTGCCAGGCTCCACAATTGTGTTGCACCGATCTCCGTCTGTGGGCCCAACGCCGCCAACCAGGCAAAGCCGAAGATCGATACCACTTGCACGACGCCAAACAACCAGAGGGCGCGATTGATCCCCAGCTTCACCATCCACAGGCCGCCCAACAAACCACCAATCACGGCAGGCCAGAGACCCGCGTTCTTGGCAACGAGGCCAATCTCACTCTTTGCGTAGCCCATATCCAGATAGAAGGGGGTGGCCAGCGCCGTACATAATGAATCACCGAGTTTGTAACAGAAGATGAAGGCCAGGACGGTCAGCGCACTCTTCCATCCGGCACGATCCATGAATTCATGGAAGGGTTCCACCACCGCCTGCTTCAGCGACCGTGGCGCCAGATCATCGCCCACCGGTTCGCGTACCCAGAACGTACAGATAATCCCCGGCAGCATGAAGGCCGCCGTAATCCAGAACACCTCATTCCAGGGCAAATGATCGGCCAAAATCAGCGAGACCGACCCCGGCACAAGCCCGGCGACACGATAGGCGTTCACGAAGACCGAATTCCCCAGGCCCAGTTCTTCGTCAGAAAGCAGTTCGCGGCGAAATGCGTCGAGCGCGATATCCTGTGTTGCTGAAAATACGGCGACCAATGCTGCAATGAGCATGATCGTGCTGATTTCGGTATGAGGATCCAGACCGCCCAGCGCACCAATCGCACCAATCAGCCCCACTTGTGTCAGCAGCATCCAGCCACGTCGGCGACCCAGCTTCAGGAAATTGAGGCCATAGCGATCCAGCAGCGGCGCCCAGATAAATTTCCAGGTGTAGGGGAACTGAATGAGCGCAAACAGCCCGATAGTCTTGAGATTAACACCGCTTGAGCGTAACCAGGCCGGAACCAGATTGAGCAGCAGATACAGCGGCAAACCGGAAGCAAAACCGATCAGGACGCAAATGGCCATGTGGCGCGTCCACAGGGCGCGCCACATGCTGGGTTTCTTTTCTGCAATTACCGACGTCATGCACGTCCCAGGCGACAGATCGCGGTATCCGCCAGGAAATTGATGTCTTCGTGCACACGAACGCCATTGTCCAGTGCGATGATTTCATGAATTACGATACCCTGCTCGGCACACAATGCTTCAAAATCAGCAATGGTGAAGAAGCGCACATTCGGCGTATCAAACCACTGATAGGGCAGGCTTTCCGATACCGGCATACGACCCTTGAGAATTGCCTGGCGGTGCGTGTAATAACCGAAGTTCGGGAATGATATGACAGCTTCATGGCCAACGCGCAGCAATTCCTTGAGGAGGCCAACCGTGTTCTGAATCATCTGCAATGATAACGACATGATGACATGATCGAAGGCGCCATCTTCAAAACCGGCCAACCCGCGCTCCAGATTGACCTGGATCACGTTGACACCTGACTTGAGGCACGCCAGCACACACGCCGGATCTTTTTCGATGCCGTAGCCAATCACCTGTTTCTCATCCATCAACCGGCGCAACAAGCTACCGTCGCCACAGCCGAGGTCGAGCACGCGCTCGCCCGGTTCAATCCATTGTGCAATCGCATCCAGGTCGGCACGCAATGTCGCCAGATCCAGCCGCACCGACTTTCCGGCACTCTTGGCGTTCATAACACCACCTCATCGAAGTAGGTACGCAGCACGGCATGGTACTGAGCATCGTCCAGGAGGAAAGAGTCGTGACCATGCACGCTGTCGATTTCGGCATAGCTGACGCGACGACCATTGTGCACCAGTGCTGTCATGATTTCGCGGCTACGCTCCGGCGAGAAACGCCAATCCGTGGTGAACGCCACGACAAGGAAATCTGCTTTCGCCTGGGCCAGAGCCGCATCGAGGCTACCACCGGCCTGTGCCGCAGGATCGAAATAATCCAGCGCCTTCGTGGTCAGCAGGTAGGTATTCGCGTCAAAGTAACCCGAGAACTTCTCACCCTGATAACGCAAGTAGGACTCGATCTGGAAATCGGTGTCGTAGCTGTATTTGAGGGCACCATCCTTGAGTGAACGCCCGAACTTCTCGGCCATCTGGTCATCGGACAAATAGGTGATGTGGCCAAGCATACGCGCCAGCTTGAGACCCCGCGCCGGTACCACACCCTGTTCGTAATAATGGCCACCGTGGAAATCCGGATCGGTCAGAATCGCCTGGCGGGCAACTTCGTTGAACGCAATGTTCTGCGCCGTCAGTTTGGGAGCCGAGGCAATCACGATCGCATGGCGCAGACGCTCGGGAAAGCTCAGTGTCCACTGCGTGGCCTGCATGCCCCCCAGCGAACCGCCAAGAACCGCTGCCCAGCATTGCACGCCCAGATGATTGGCCAATAGGGCCTGTGCATCGACCCAGTCTTCCACGGTAACCACGGGGAAATCAGCGCCATAGAGTCTGCTGGTTTTGGGGTTGACGGTATTCGGGCCACTGGAGCCATAGCAGCCACCCAGGTTGTTCACACCAACCACAAAGAACTTGTTCGTATCGAGCGGCTTGCCCGGACCCACCAGGTTATCCCACCAGCCCGTGGTCTCTTCACGGTTGGCGGCATCGTAATAACCCGCGACATGGTGGTTGCCGGAGAGCGCATGACATACCAGCACGGCATTGCTGGCATCCGCATTCAGTTTGCCATAGGTTTCATAAACCAGTGAAAACCCGGGCAGTACAGCGCCGCTCTTCAGCGGCAGCGGTTCGCTGCACTGAAAAGTCTGCGGCCGGACCTGGCCAACGGAGCCGGAAATAACATCGTTCATGGTATTCAGATTTAACGGGCCGGATGATCGGCCGGTGTCGAATTCAGGCGGCGAATCTGCTCACGGATCTGGGCAGCATCGTCGATGCGTAGTAATTTGCGCACCATAGGGGCTAATTGTCCTACATCCGAGGTCAGAATCTGCTGTTTTACCTCGAGAATTTGCGAAGGATGCATTGAGAAATGGCGCAACCCCATTCCCAACAATAACCGGGTTAGACGCGGATTACCGGCCATTTCCCCGCAGATGGAAACCGGTACACCGGCCTTTTCGCCACCCGCAAGCGTATGTGCTACCAGCATCAGCACGGCCGGATGCAGGGAATCATACAAATCGGCAACCTCTTCGTCGCCACGGTCAATGGCCAGCGTGTATTGCGTCAGGTCATTGGTACCGATCGACAAGAAGTCCAGGCGCTTGAGGAACATATTAAGCGCCAGCGCTGCTGCAGGAATTTCAATCATGCCGCCGAGCTGCACATCGTCACCGTAGGCGACGCGCCGCTCCCGCAATTGCTCACGCGCCCGATCCAGTGCCGCCTGTGTGGCGTCGACCTCCTGAACATTGGAAATCATGGGGATCAGTATGCGCACCGGACCAAATCGTGCGGCACGCAGAATAGCGCGTAGCTGGATGCCGAACATTGCGGGCTCAGACAACGACAGCCGAATGCCACGTCGACCCAGCGCCGGATTGATCGCACTGCGCGCCTGATCAAACGTCTTATCGGCACCCAGATCGTAAGTTCGGATCACCACCGGCTTGCCGGCCATGCCCTTCACTACCTTACGATAGGCTTCATACTGCTCGTCTTCCGACGGCACTTCTCGGCGGTTGAGGAACAGAAATTCCGTACGGAATAATCCGACACCATCGGCGCCATTATCCTTGGCCGCCTGAACGTCATCCGGCAGTTCGATGTTGGCCATCAGGTCAACGCGTACATCGTCCAGCGTCAGTGACTCGGCCTTCTTCAGACGCTTGAGCTTGCTACGTTCCAGTTCGATCTGCGTCTTGCGCAGACGGTACTCTTCCAACACCCGTTCATCCGGGTTGATAATGATCACACCCCGGAATCCATCCACAATCAGTAGTTCGCCATCCTTGATGGCCTCACGTGCACCGCGCAGACCCACCACGGCCGGAATCGCCATGCTGCGTGCCAGAATGGCCGTATGCGATGTCGCGCCTCCGACGTCGGTGACAAACGCCGCGAACCGGTGCTCCTTGAAGCTGATCAGATCCGAGGGTGGCAGATCGTGTGCCACGATGATCTGCTCTTCTTCCTTAACGCCCTTCGCCGCTTTATTGGCCTGACTGATTTTGCCCGAACGACCCATCAACTCCTTGATAACGCGCTCGACCACCTGCACCACATCCGCTTTGCGTTCACGTAAATAGGGGTCATCAAAAGCCTCAAACTGCTTCACCAGCGCATCCATCTGCTGCACCAGCGCCCACTCGGCATTACAGCCGCGTTCCCGGATCAGGGCCTTGGGCTCATCGACCAGTTCGGGATCCTGCAGAATCAGTGCATGCACATCGATAAACGCACGCATCTCCGCCGCCGACTCGGCCATATCGTCCCGCAACTCGTCGAGTTCGGCACGAACGCGATCCACCGCTTTTTCAAAGCGCACGACTTCCTTCTCCAGCTGTCGTGCCGGTAGCGTGAGGTGAGACACCTCCAGCGTCGCGTGCGACAACAGCTGCGCCTTGCCGATGGCGATGCCACCGGAAACGCCGAGGCCGTGCAGGGTAAAGCTCATGAATGCTGTCCTTTTCCTTACTCGCCTTCGCCGAAGTAATCGCTGATTAGTCCGGCCAGCGCCGTCATTGCCGCTTCCGCGTCATCCCCGTCAGTTTCGAGCGTCACAGTCGTACCTTTACCGGCGGCCAGCATCATGACGCCCATGATGCTCTTCCCGTTAACACGCCGGCCATTGCGTTCCATCCAAACATCACTGGCAAAGGTCCCGGCAAGTTGCGTGAATTTGGCCGAGGCCCGCGCGTGCAGACCCAGCTTGTTAATGATCTCGACATCCTGGCGAATCGTGGTCATGAAGTGGCTTTCGTAAAACGACAATAATCAACCCGCGTCAGCGGCCGTCATGGCCACCGTACATTCGGTGCCCGCCAGCAGCGCTTTTTTGACGAGCGCATCGAGCAGACGGTTGCGGTAATTGATCGCGCGCAGCACCATCGGCAAGCTCACGCCCGACAGCGCCTCGACTTTACCGGGCTCGATACAGCGTGCGGCAACGCGTGCCGGGGTCGCGCCCAGCAGATCGGTCAACACCAGCACACCCGCACCCTGATCCAGGGCCCCCAGCAATTGCCGTGCTTTGGCCTCAACCTCTTCGACCGGCTCATCCTGCCCGGCCGACAGAATCGCCACGTGATCTGGCACATTGCCGCCCAGCACATGGCGCGCACATTCGACGAGCGATTCGCCAAGGCGGCCGTGTGTCAGCAGCAAAATACCCACCGGGGTTTTATGTTGTTCAGTCATGCCCACTCATTCAATGCGTCGGATATCCGGCAGTTTGCCATCATGTGGCATAAATTTCAGCCGGTCTGCCAATGATGCACTGACGCTGACCTTGCCCTCGGCGTCCACACGTAGCACCTGAACCAATTCCAAACGTCGCGCCATCGCCTCCCAACCGGCCTCTCCGGCGATAAAAACGGGCTTACTCAGCACATCGGAGCGTAGGCCCGCATCGGCTCCGGAAACGACAATGGTGACGGCCTGTGTACCTGGCGCGGAGTTTCCCGTACGCGGATCCAGCAAGTGGGTGTAACGCTCGCCGTCGACTTCAAAATAGCGCTGGTAGTCGCCTGAGGTGCCCGTGGCCTCGCCATCCTTGAGCTCAAGGATGGCCAGCGGCCCGGCATAGCGCGGCGCCTGAATCGCCACCCGCCAGGGGCGGTCGTAGCGTGAACCCAAAGCCATCACGTTACCACCGATATTAATCAATGCATTACGCACGCCTGCCGCTTTCAGAATCATAGCCGCCCGGTCCAGCGCCTTGCCCTTGAGCGAACCACCGAAATCCAGCCCCACCTGCCGATTGGGACTGCTCACCCAGGCGCCGTCGGCGTCTTTTTCAATCTTCAGTTGCATGATGGATGGGTGCGTCTTGAGCCAGTTTTTGATCGCCGTTGTATCCGGTATATGCTCGGCGTAGGTATCGGCATGGAAGCCCCACAGCGCAATCAAACGTCCGATCCCCGGGTCAAACAGCGCATCGGATTGTCGAGCGTAGTCCTGAGCCTCCCGCAACAGGTCGGCCATTTCGGCACTGACGTGTATGCGATGCCCCAACGCTAGCGCCGCATTAAGGGCCGTCAGTTCCGATGTCTGCCAGGCATGGTAGGTACGATGCAGCCGATCAAACTCGGCCAGCACCTCTGCAATAGCAGCACGCGTCTGTACCGCGGGCAGATCATCGGCGACCTGCACCTCAACACGTGTTCCAAAAACGAAGGACTCGCTAAACAGCGGTTGCTTCTTGCCACACCCCGTGAGCAATATCGCCAGGAGCGCCGCGCTGATGTATTGTGCGAACCAGGCGCGCACCCGCATGCGCTCAGACGCCGAAAGGATCGGTGACTTCCAGCTCGAACGCGGCGGCCATCAGCGCCAGCCGCGCGATTACCCCATACGCATAGAAACGATTGGGCGGCGAATCCGGGTTGGCGGCGTAATCCGGCAAATTACAACCCGTTTCAAAGGCCAGCGGCACGAAGTGCATACCCGGGGCATTCAGGTTTTCATCAACGCCGCGGGCCTCATGCACGCGATAGAAACCACCTACGACGAAGCGATCCATCATGTAGACCACCGGTTCGGCGACGGCCTCGTCGATCGTTTCGAGCGTGGGCACGCCTTCCTGAATGATCACGGAGGACACTTCCATGCCTTCCTTGATCACGCTCATCTTGTTGCGTTGTTTGCGGTTGAGGCCAATCACTTCACTGGCGTCACGCACCGTCATCACGCCCATGCCATAAGTACCTGCATCCGCCTTCACCACGACATAGGGCTGGCGATCGATCTCATATTCGCGATATTTGGTGCGGATCCGACCCAGCAGCTCATCAACACGCGCGGCCAGACAATCTTCGCCCACGCGTTCGTGGAAGTTAATATCATCACAGGTCGCAAAGTAGGGGTTAATACGCCATGGATCTATACCAACCAGTGCGGCAAAATCGGTTGCGACGCGGTCATACGCGGCAAAGTGCTGGCTCTTGCGGCGTACGTGCCACCCGGCGTGTACCGGTGGAATCAGCACCTGGCCAGTTGGTGCATTCAAAATATCAGGGACACCGGCCGAGAGATCATTGTTGAGCAACACAATGCAGGGGTCGAAACCATCGACTCCCCAGCGCCCGTTGTTCAGCTTTAGCGGCTCTAAGTGAAGCGCCTGCCCATCATCCAGCTCCAGTATCGTTGGCGCGGTGATTTCCGGCGATACCGAGCCCAGACGAACGTTGAGTCCTGCCTGACGCAGAATCCCCGTCAGCGTCGCCACATTCTTGAGGTAAAACTGGTTACGTGTGTGATTCTCGGGGATCAGCAACAGGTTGCGCGCATCCGGGCAATATTTTTCGATGGCGGTCTGCAGCGCCTGAATGCAGAGCGGATAAAAGGCCGGATTCAGATTATTAAAGCCGCCCGGGAAGAGATTGGTGTCCACCGGCGCCAGCTTGAAACCGGCGTTGCGTAAATCCACCGAGGCATAGAACGGCGGCGTGTGATCCTGCCAGGCGCAGCGAAACCACCGCTCAATCGCAGTGGTTTGATCCAGAAAACGCTGTTCCAGCGCCAGGAGGGGGCCGGCAAGCGCCGTTGTCAGATGAGGAACCATAATTCAAGTGTACCGCAGGAACACCCTGCCGGTGCGGCACTGCAGCGAAGCGGCTGGTAGAATGTCGTCTTTAAAAACATCGCTTTAGCAGTCACCCGCCATGCTCGTCGCCAACAATATCACTATGCAGTTCGGGGCCAAGCCCCTCTTTGAAAACGTCTCGGTCAAATTTGGCGAGGGGTATCGCTACGGCCTGATCGGCGCCAACGGCGCCGGTAAATCGACCTTCATGAAGATCCTGTGTAACGCCCTGGAACCTTCAGCCGGCAACGTGACCAAAGACGTCAATGAGCGCATGGCCTACCTGCGCCAGGATCAGTTTGCCTACGAAGACCAGCGCGTACTTGATGTCGTGCTGCAAGGCCACGAAGAAATGTGGGCCTGCATGCAGGAACGCGATGCGATCTACGCCAATCCTGAGGCGACAGAAGACGACTATATGAAGGCCGCCGACCTGGAAGTGAAGTTCGGAGAATACGACGGCTACACTGCTGAAGCCCGTGCCGGCGAGCTACTGCTCGGCGTCGGCATTCCCACCGACAAGCACAACGGCCCGATGCGCGAAGTCGCACCAGGCTGGAAGCTGCGGGTCTTACTGGCTCAGGCGCTGTTTGCCAACCCAGACATCCTGCTGCTCGACGAACCGACTAACAACCTCGATATCAATACCATCCGCTGGCTGGAAGACGTGCTCAACGAGCGCAACGCCACCATGATCATCATTTCCCATGACCGTCACTTCCTGAACCAGGTGTGTACGCACATGGCCGATCTGGACTACGGCAAAATCACCACCTACGCCGGCAACTACGACGACTTCATGGAAGCCTCAACGCAGGCCCGTGAACGTCAGGCGAATGCCAACGCCAAGGCCAAAGAACGTATCGCCGAGCTGCAGACCTTCGTCCGCCGCTTCTCGGCCAACGCCTCGAAGGCCAAGCAGGCCACCAGCCGTTTGAAGCTGATCGATAAGCTGAAGCCGGAAGACGTGAAACCCTCTTCACGCCAGTACCCCTGGATCCGTTTCGAGTACGACGACAAAGACAAGCTGCATCGCCAGGCGGTCGAAATCGACAACCTCAGCTTTGCGTACCCCGACAGTGAACCACTCTTTAAGAATCTATCTCTGACCGTTAACGCTGGCGAAAAGATCGCCATCATTGGTGAAAACGGTGTGGGTAAGACGACACTCCTCAAGCTACTCAACGGTGAACTGACCCCAACGGGCGGCACCATCAAGTGGACGGAAAAAGCCAAGATCGGCTATTTCGCGCAGGATCACGCTGCCGACTTTGCTTCGGATGAAAACCTCACCGACTGGATCTCGGGCTATGTGCGTGCCGGCGGTTACGAGGGCTCGGATGTCGATACCCTGATCCGTGGCACGCTGGGTCGTCTGCTGTTCTCGGGAGACGATGTAAAGAAACCGGTCAAAGTCATCTCGGGCGGTGAACAGGGTCGCATGTTGTTTGGCCGTCTGATGCTGTTGCATTCGAACATCCTGCTGATGGATGAACCGTCGAACCATCTGGACATGGAATCGATCGAGTCGCTGAATACCGCACTGGATCTGTTCAAGGGCACACTGATCTTCATCTCACACGACCGCGAGTTCGTATCGTCACTGGCAACACGGATCCTGGACATCAAGGCCGACCATACAATCGTCGACTTTGATGGCAACTACGAAGACTATCTGACCTCCCAGGGCCTCAACTAAGTTTGCTCAAGCTTTAAGGTTTGGCGTTTTTCGCAGCCTGCTGCGCCTCATACGCCGCCTTCTCGGCGGCGCGCTGCTGGTCTGCAGCTTCACGCTTGGCGCGCCTCTCGGCCGCCTTGCGGTCACGTTCGGCGGAGGCCGCCTGGATTTCAGCCTCTGATTTTAACGGCGTAGCCGACTGTTCGGCAGCGCGGATTTTCCGCTCCTGCTCGACCTGTTTGATCGTCTTGCCCTCGTCGATGGCTTTCTTGATGGCGCCGGCAGATGGATTTGGCTGACGCAGTTCGGGGGGGGGATCCGCGAGCTGATTAATCAGCCGTTGTTCCCGCACCTCGCGTTCAATCGCCGCAGCCCGTGCTTCGATTTCCCGCGCCTTCTCACGTTGCTGATAGCGGCGCTCCTTGGCTTTATCGATACACCAGTTCACCAGAATCCTGCTATAGCAGTTCCATGTGTCGATTTCCAACTGGGCGTCGGCTTCGGATCGAATCGCCTTGCCTTCTTCCTTGAGCACCTTCGCTTCCTGATCCCGGGCCTGGATGACCGCGGGGTCGAATACTGGCGGTTGTTGGGCGCTCGCGAGGGGTACTGCATACAACAGGCTCAGACATGTCCCGGCGACAAACCGGCGGGCGGCTTGTGTCACTTTCTGGTCAGTGAAGGCAGCAAAAAAACGTCTCATGCGCCCGCATTGTAGGGCAGTGCGTCGGCATCGGGTAAAATTTGGTGTTTATTTGTGTCCACTTTTTTCGGGAGTCCCGCCGTGCAAATCGTCTGTCTTGACCTAGAAGGTGTCCTCGTTCCGGAAATCTGGATCGAATTCGCCAATCGAACGGGCATTGAAGCGTTGCGTCGTACCACCCGCGACGAACCGGACTACGACAAGCTGATGAAGTACCGCCTCGATATCCTGCGCGAGCATAAGCTCGGCCTGCCGGATATCCAGAAGGTGATCGCCGAGATGGGCCCGATATCGGGGGCCAAGGATTTTCTGGATCAGCTGCGTCAGGACTTCCAGGTCATTATCCTGTCTGACACCTTCTACGAATTCGCCATGCCGCTGATGAACCAGCTCAATATGCCGGCGCTCTTCTGCCACAAGCTGGAAGCCGATGCCGAGGGTATGCTGGTCAACTATCATCTGCGCATGCCGGATCAGAAGCGCGCTGCCGTGAAAGCATTCAAGGGTCTGAATTTCAAGGTGATGGCTGCCGGCGACTCCTACAACGACACGGCCATGCTGGGTGAAGCCCACGCCGGCATCCTGTTCCATCCGCCGGAAAACGTGATTCGTGAATTCCCGCAATTCCCGGTCACCATGAACTACACCGAACTTAACGACGCCATCCGCAGCGCCTCGGCCCGTATCTAAGCCATCTGCCATGCACCGCGAACGTTTCTATACCCTTACTGCCTCTTGCCCGGATCGGGTTGGCATCGTTGCCGCCGTCTCCGGTTTCTTTGCCAAGCATGGTGGCTGGATTCTTGAAACAACGCTGCACTCCGAGCCACCCAATGACGAGGGGGTTGCCGCCTACTTCATGCGGCTGGAAATCAAGGCCGATTCGCTGCCATTCGATCTCGAGGGTCTGCGCGCCGCTTTTGCGCCGGTTGCCGAAGAATTCTCCATGACCTGGAAAATCTCGGATTCCGCGCGACGCAAGCGCGTGGTGATCTTGGTCTCCAAACAGGAACATTGCCTCTACGATCTGCTTGCCCGCTGGCAATCGAAAGAACTCGACGTTGATATCCCCTGCGTGATCTCTAACCACGAAACCCTGCGCGGCTTCGTTGAATGGCACGGAATCCCTTTTCACTATGTACCGGTCACGCCAGACAACAAAGGGCAGGCATACGCCCGGGTTGCCGAGCTCTTCAGGGCCGCCGAAGCCGATGTCATGGTCCTCGCGCGCTACATGCAGATTTTGTCACCGGAGCTCTGCGCCGAGTTTCCTGGCCGCATCATCAATATCCACCATTCGTTCCTGCCGTCTTTTGTCGGCGCCAAGCCTTATCACCAGGCCTGGGAACGCGGCGTCAAACTGATCGGTGCGACCTGCCACTACGTCACGGCTGATCTGGACCAGGGACCGATCATCGAACAGGACGTGATCCGTATCGATCACTCCGACTCGGTTGAAGACATGGTTCGCTACGGCAAGGACATTGAGAAGACGGTGCTCGCCCGAGGCCTGCGCAACCATCTCGAAGGACGCGTACTCATTCACGGCAACAAGACGATCGTCTTTCGCTAATTTGGCAGCACCCCGTTGCGAACCAACGGCATCAAACACCGTCAATCAGGAGTGCGTTCATGCTAACGAGCCCGCCCGTTCCCGATATCGCTCACATGGTTCAGATGGCCGTGGCGCCCGTATTCCTGCTCACCGGCGTTGGCGCCATTCTCTCCGTGCTGACTACCCGTCTATCGCGAGTGATTGATCGTGGCCGTCAGCTGGATCAGTGGGTTCGGGAGGGACACGATCCGGCCGAATACGCTCATGAGCTCGGCAAACTGGACAAGCGTAATATCCTGATTAACAGCGCTATTACGTTGGCCACGCTGTCAGCTTTCTTTGTTTGCTCGGTGATTCTGGTCATCTTTGCCACCCAGGTCTTTATCGACCAAACCATTTTCAGTGATTCCATCGCCACCCTGTTTATCCTGGCCATGCTCTGCTTGATCGGGGCACTGATCCTATTTCTGGGTGAGATCTGGGTTGCCAACACCATTCGTTACTTCGGTCACGCTCTACCGCCACACCGGTAAAAAAAGGCGGGTTCCGGAGAACCCGCCAAATCCACACGGAGAGGAGAAACCGAGGGGGTGTTACCTTTGCATAAAACGACCGACCATTAATCGTGGTATGCGTTTTCACCGTGGGAGGTTACATCTAGGCCTTCACGTTCCTGATCCTCCGGAACACGCAGACCGATAACGACGTCGAGTAGCTTGAAGACCACAAAGGCCACCACACCCGACCAGACGATCGTCGTTCCCACCGCCGTTGCCTGGATTACAACCTGATCGGCGATCGAGTAGTTCTCGGCAACGGCATTGGCGACGTAGTCATAGATACCCGAGCCACCTAGGGCCGGATCGGCAAACACACCCGTCAGTAGCGCACCGGTAATACCGCCCACGCCGTGGATACCAAACACGTCGAGCGAGTCGTCCACCTTGAGCAGCTTCTTGAGACCGGTTGCGCCCCACAGACAGATCACACCAGCGATCAGACCCATGATCAAGGCACCGCCGACCCCGACGAAACCGGCCGCTGGCGTAATGGCCACCAGACCCGCAACGGCGCCCGACGCAGCACCCAGCATCGAAGGCTTACCCTTGATCAGCCATTCAGCACCCAGCCACGACAGCGTTGCAGCAGCGGTTGCAACCCAGGTGTTCACAAAAGCCAGCGAGGCGACACCACTGGCTTCGAGCGCCGAACCGGCATTAAAACCGAACCATCCGAACCACAGTAGCGAGGCGCCGATCATGGTGAACGTCAGGTTGTGCGGCGACAGTGCTTCACGACCGTAACCGATACGCTTGCCGGCGATGTAGGCAACCACCAGGCCAGCAACTGCCGCGTTGATGTGCACCACCGTACCGCCAGCAAAGTCCAGCGCACCCTTCTGGAATAGCCAGCCTGCTGTTGCGCCAGCTGCTTCGGCCGCTTCAGCCGACGTGTAGGCATCGGGGCCTGCCCAGAACCAGACCATGTGCGCAACCGGCAGGTAAGCCAGTGTAAACCATGCAGTCAGGCCGATCAGCACGGCCGAGAACTTGATACGCTCTGCCCACGCACCCACAATCAGACCGCAGGTGATGGCGGCAAATGCACCCTGGAACACCACGAAGGTGAGCTCGGGCAGCACAACGCCCTTCGAGAAGGTGCCGGTCACGGTATCGGGCGTAATGCCTTTTAGCATCAGCTTATCCAGTGAGCCGATAAAGGCGTTATAAGCCGAGTGACCTTCGGTGAATGCAGCACTGTAGCCGTAAACTACCCACAGTACCGAAATCAGCGAGAAGACGGCGAAGACCTGTACCAGGATTGACAGCACGTTCTTCTTGCGGACCAGACCACCGTAAAACAGCGCCAGACCCGGAATCGACATCAGGATGACGAAGGCGCTGGAAACCAGCAGCCAGGCGTTATCCCCCTTGTTGACTACCGGCGCCGGCGCGTCAGCCAGCGCCAGTCCGCTGGCCAGCAGCGGTAGCAGCATTGCGAGAACCTTTTTCATAACAAACTCCTTGCTAACCGATTACAGTGCCGTTTCACCGGATTCACCGGTGCGGATACGGATCACTTCTTCTAAGGGGAATACGAAGATCTTGCCGTCGCCGATCTTGCCGGTGGCGGCGGACTTCTCGATCGCTTCGATGACCTGCTCCACAATGCTGTCGGCGACGGCGGCCTCCAGTTTCACCTTCGGCAGAAAATCGACGACATATTCGGCGCCACGATAAAGTTCGGTATGACCTTTCTGACGACCAAAGCCTTTGACTTCGGTCACGGTCACCCCCTGAACGCCGCAAGCTGCGAGTGCTTCACGCACCTCGTCCAGCTTGAACGGCTTGATGATTGCAGTCACGAGTTTCATGAACGGCTTCCTTATGAGTTGGTGTTCGTCTGGATGACTCGGTTAGAACGTCTTGGTGATCTGCACGACACCCGTGGCATTTCCGAGATTACGCGGTGTCCCTGTAACCTGTCCGCTGGAATCCCATGTCTTTCCCAGGCAATAAGGCTGTGTGGATGTGGCCACTGAACCGCAATTGCCGTTGGCGTTGGTTTGAATGTACGAAGCAGACGCCATCCAGCCATTGCCCAGATCCTTCGTGATCCCAAGCTTCCAGTCCACATAGTTCGCAGCGCTGTAGTTACGAACTGCCAGGAACCCAAGGTGGCCAACCACACCCCATGTTGATAGCGAGGGATCGATAAAGCCAAAATCCTGAGTGCCCGTTAAGTCGGTGTAACTCGTACCGGACGTGCTTCCGCCGGTTGGAGACACCTGGCCAAAATAGTCTGAAAAGGCGATGAACTCCTTGAGGCTCAGGGTCTTCCAGTTGCCGCCGATGTAATACTCAAAGTTATTAACCATGCCACTATTGGGCCCTGCGTACCCTGCACCGTCCGCAGTCATGAAAGGCCCGGTCGCCGTGGAGCCTTTGCTACCCGGGTAGAGGTAGAAGAGAACGCCCGTATCCAAGCCAAAATCTTCATTAAAAGCGTACTTCCAGCCACCATAAAGGTCGGTTTCAAGATTCCCGCTCGGATAACCTGCACCCGAGGCCACGTTGGAGTTCCAGTTACCCACGTAGAAACCGTAAGGCATTGCAATATCGAAGCCACCCTGAATTGCTGGCTGACCAAAGGTTTGTGCGATACCCCGGAACCGATATTCGCTCACCAGAGAGACGTTGGCCGTTACCGCCCAATCGGTGCTGGGGCCGGTTTCCACAGGATCTTTACTGGCATCCTCGGTTTGTGCAAACGCACTCAATGACAGAGCTGCCAGTGACGCAGCGAGAAGTGTCTTCTTGAATTTCATGGTCACATCCTTTGAGAAGATAAGTAAGAGAAAATCGCTATGCTTCACTTTGAGCAGGGATCGTGCCAACTTTCGGTTTTTTGCCATTTGATTGTTGCACCACACTGTTTTATATGGATTTATTCATGTCGCTCGACAATGGTTTTGGCTCACAAATAGCCACCAGAACCGTTGAGTGACATGGGCGTTTTTGTTGCGACACACAATTGGAAGCGCATCGTTTTGGTGCCTGCGCGTCACGGCCGCGATATGTCGCACCGGATTGGTGCCCACCAACAGGCTTTGCTTCGCGTGCTAGACTCGCCTCAACTTAAATCGCCAAAGCGGGTTACCTGATGATCAATAACAAAGCCTTTGAAGATTTCGCGCAAAAACTCTCTGGCCTCATCGCCAGCAGCCCGGCCGCCGACATTGAAAAGAATGCACGCGCCATGATGAGCAGCTTCTTCAGCAAACTGGATCTGGTCACCCGCGAAGAGTTCGACATCCAGACCAACGTGCTCGCCCGCACGCGCCAGCTGGTCGATCAACTCACCGCCCGGCTTGACGAGCTGGAAGCCCGGAACAAGAACGCTCAGTAAGTATGTCGCTGGCGCTCATCCAGACCCGAGCGCTGGATGGCCTGCGGGCACCCCCG
Organism: Rhodocyclaceae bacterium; assembly: GCA_018883265.1. Lineage (GTDB taxonomy): Bacteria > Pseudomonadota > Gammaproteobacteria > Burkholderiales > Rhodocyclaceae > Fluviibacter. Next base: position 19,528 of record VEQK01000033.1, read on the forward strand.
GTCACCGTGGAGGTGCACGTGGCCAACGGACTGCCGGCGTTCAGCCTGGTCGGCCTGGCCGATGCCGAGGTGCGCGAAGCCCGTGACCGGGTTCGCGCCGCTCTGTTAAGTTCCGGTTTCGAATTTCCGGCACGGCGCATCACCGTCAACCTGGCGCCCGCTGATCTCCCCAAAGACTCCGGTCGCTTTGATCTGCCCATTGCGCTAGGTCTGCTGGCCGCTTCCGGCCAACTGCCCGCGCTTAATCTCGGCAACTACGAATTTGCCGGCGAACTCTCGCTCACCGGTAGTCTGCGTCCGGTTCGAGGGGCGCTCGCACTTGCCCTGGCCAGCCGGGAGGCCAGCCACACATTGATCCTGCCCATCACATCGGGTGCGGAAGCGGCGCTGGCCGAAGGCGCTGCGATCCGTGTCGCGGGAACGCTGCGCGAGGTTTGTGCACATCTGATGGGGGAAGAACCGCTCCCGATCCCTCAGAAACCGGATCTGAGCCATCTCGCCCAATACCCTGACCTGGCGGACGTCAAAGGTCAGGCGCAACCACGCCGTGCACTGGAAATTGCGGCAGCGGGCGGCCATGCCCTCCTGATGCTCGGGCCGCCCGGCACCGGTAAATCCATGTTGGCGACCCGATTGCCAGGCATTCTGCCGCCGCTTACGGCAAGCGCCGCGCTGGAATCTGCCGGGATTCTCTCGCTGGCGGGCATTTTTAACCCCGAACACTTTGGGGAGCGCCCCTGCCGTGCACCCCATCACAGCGCATCGCCCGCCGCGGTCATTGGTGGCGGTAGCCAGGCTCTACCCGGTGAAATTTCGCTAGCTTCTGGCGGCGTCCTTTTTCTGGATGAACTGCCGGAATTTGACCGGCGCGTTCTCGAATCGTTACGCGAACCGCTGGAAACCGGTGAAGTCCACATCGCCCGCGCCAACCGCCGCGCGACTTACCCGGCTGCCTTCCAACTCGTGGCGGCCATGAATCCCTGCCCCTGTGGTTATCAGGGACACCCGTCCCGCGCCTGTCGTTGCACTCCGGAGCAGGTACAGCGCTACCGGAATCGACTCTCCGGGCCTTTGCTCGACCGCATCGATCTCTGCGTTGAGGTACCAGCCCTATCGCCGGCTGATCTGGCGCAGTCGAACCCCGGAGAAAGCTCGGCCAGCGTGCGCACACGTGTTGTCGCCGCCACCAACCGGGCCTTACAAAGGCAAGGCTGTATCAACGCGCGACTGGATGGCAAAGCGCTCGAAGCCCATGCCCTGCCCGAGGCGGCGGGCCAGGCGCTTCTCAGCCAAGCCGTTGCACGTCTTGGGCTGTCGGCACGCGCCTATCACCGCCTGCTGCGCGTCGCACGAACCATTGCCGACCTGGCCGACGCTGAACAGATCGGTGCGGCGCACATCGCCGAAGGGATCCAGTTCCGGCAACTATCCAACCACCCATGACTCTACACCGCACCATTGTTCTGCTCATGGCTGTTTCGCTAGGTGCGGGTTGCGGATCTTCCGCCTGGCAACGAGACAGCACGGCACGTTCTGTTGGCTGTACGCCGAACGAAGTCAAAATTACCAGCAAAGACTCCGGCACTTTCGACAACATCCAGAGCTGGTATGCCAGCTGCCGGGGTAAGCAGTACCGATGTGTCTACGTACCCGGCGACAAAGGCGGCTGTTACCCGGCAACATCCTCTGCCGGCTGACTACTTACCGCCGTCGCCCCAACGATACTGCCACATCACCCCATACATCGTGTAGTACTGACCCTGACTGAAGAATGCGCCCTCGGTCACATGTAACTTCACCGCGTTGTGTTTATTCACTGGCATGGATAGGGTCGCACCAAAGAGCCAGTTTTCCTGATTATTGTTGACCTGCTGCCCGTTAACAAAGCTCTGCCCACCCGAGTAGTACGTCACATCGGTGGATAGCCAGGCCGTGGACGGAAAGTAATAAATCAGATGCCCCGTCCCGGAATAAATCGGCTTTTCGGAAAGGTTGTTGCCCCCATAGAAATTCTTGTTATCCGAAAAGAACGTGACATCGCCCGACAACTCGTAGCGCCAGGGACCATTGGCCTTTGAAACCCCCAAACCCGGTTGCAGAAAGGTCCGGTTGGCGCCAACGTTAAACAGCTGATTGCTGTTGTATTCGCCCCAGGGCACCACGGCCGAGAGATTGGCGCCGATAATCAGATCCTGTTGATAGTGCTTGAACTCATCCACCGACAATGCCGGTGCACCATACAAGTTGGCCGCCAGTCGAATAATCGGGTCGGTCAGCCCGACCGACGAACCGGAAATCACCTGGTTACCCACCGAAGTCTGACCATGCAACTGCGCGTAGGGCAGAATCACATTGAACTTGCCGGACTGCCCGAACACATCAAAGGTGCGGTTGTAAGCCAGAATCTCCGTATTTATCTGGAACTTACTGGTTGTCACCTGCGTAAAGCCCACCCCCAGAAAGTTGTAATCGACCGGCGCGTTGGAATAAAGCCGCGCCTCAATCTCCTGTGCCTGAACAGACTGGCTGATGGCAAACGCGACCAGCAGGGCAAATCTACGGCCGAACGACACGACTAATCTTTGTGCGCCGCCAGCGCAGCTTTTAGCTTTGCACGCACTTTCACACGCAATGCAGGCGGGCCAAGCACCTCGACCTCCGGCATATGGCGTAGCACATCCATCACCAGTTCTGTCTCGATACTGTAGGGCACATCGAGTTGATAACTGCCATCGGGCAACACACAGCCCCGCTGATCCGGATGCCATTGCTCGGACGCGACCCAGCGCGCCCGTGCTGGCGTAAATCGTAGCTGCGCCCACTGCGTGCGGTCGCCGCCGAAAATACCGTAACCGTTCTGCACACGACCATCTAGCGCCTTGGCAGCCACTTCCTTAGCCGGCTTATCGAGCAGCGCCACGTCACTGAGCGTCTCCACAGCGAAACTACGCAGATCTTTGCGCAGATGACACCAGGCATCCAGATACCAGTTGCCGCGATAGAAGACGAGCCGCTGGGGCGAGATCTCGCGCACGGTTGTTTCGTCACGCCCGCGGTGCCAGTGCTGCACCTTTAACCTCAGGCGCTTCAGCAGCGCCGACGCAATCAATTCAAAATTCGCCGGCTCCGGCGCCCGCTGTCCCGTGTGTACGATGCGAATACGGTCCTCAATGTCCTCGGGCCGGTTCTGCTGACTCCCCAGCAGTGCCGACAAACGGGATTGCAACGGCGCGATATGCGGCCCCAGCAAACCCGGCTGGACCGTGTTGAGTAGCTGCTGCATCATGAGCAGGGCATAGATCTCACTGGCATTAAACCAAAGACCGGGAAGTTCGTATTTGGGTCCGCTCGCCTGAGTTGGGCGAGCCTCGTCTTTGGCAAAGCGGTAGCCGCCGCCCAGACGGTCGTACACAATCGGTGCGTTGAGTCGGTCACGCAGGTACTGCATGTCCCGGCGGAGCGTCGCGCGCGAAACCCCCAGCGCTTCCTGAATGGCCTCAAAGGATACACAGACCTGGTCACCCAGCAGCTGGTCGATACGGTAAAAGCGTTCAGTACGATCCAAGCCACCGCTCCTTGGAGAACGCCTGCCTCGTTTACGTCACGACAGGCCAGAAATCTGGCGCGCTCGACACGATTCGAACGTGCGACCCTTGCCTTCGGAGGGCAATACTCTATCCAACTGAGCTACGAGCGCGTGCGGGCGAAGTCTAGCGGGTTTTGGCAGGGCTGTCCAAATGGGAGT
>VEQK01000058.1 GCA_018883265.1 Rhodocyclaceae bacterium
CGAACAGGACCGTGAAACGAGAACGCGCCAATGATAGTGAGCACCTCGCTTGCGAAAGTAGGTCACCGCCAGGCTCCCCATTCCAAAACCCCCCTCCTAGAAATAGGTCGGGGGTTTTATACTTTGCACCGGCTGATTTATCATCAAGCCCTTCTAATCTTTATGTTGCAAGCTCGGAGCGGCGCATGATCGACTACAAAAACGGTATTTACGCGGTGGACTCCGATTACGTCCGCCCGATTCTGGATGCGATTCATCTGATCGAAGATTCGGGTGAGGTGGCGATCGTCGATTGCGCGCATAACGATTCGTGGCCGCAGGTGGAAGCGGCGTTGGCCAAGATCGGTCGTAAGCCGGAAGATGTGCGCTGGTTAATTCTGACCCATGTGCATCTCGATCATGCCGGTGGCGCCGGCATGTATATGTCGAAGCTGCCCAATGCCAAGCTTGTGGTGCACGAGCGCGGTGCGCGACACATGATCGATCCGAGCAAACTTTACGCCGGTGTCGAAGCCGTCTATGGCAAGGAGACAGCGAAGCGTCTTTACGGCGACCTGTTGCCGATTGCCGAATCACGTGTCGTGATTGGCAACCATGGCGATAAGCTGACGCTCGGCGAACGTACGTTGGAAATTCTGGATACGCCGGGACACGCACGGCATCACATCAGCATTGTGGATCATACGGCGAAAGGCGTCTTTTCCGGGGACACCTTCGGTCTGTCTTATCGCGAGCTGGATGTCGACGGTAAAGCGTTTATTTTTCCGACCACGACGCCGGTGAACTTTGAGCCTGACGCCATGCATGCGTCGATTGAACTGATGCGTTCCTTCAAACCCTCCGGTATTTACCTGACCCATTACAGTCAGGTAACTGAAGTGGATAAACTTGCCGAAGACCTGCATCGGCATATCGATGCCTTTGTCGAACTAACGAATAAGGCGCCCGGACAGGGCGAGGCCCGTAAGCTGGCCATTCAATCGGCGATGGCGGATTATCTATTCCAGGAAGTCCGTGCGCACGGCTGTACGTTACCGGAAGATGAGCTCAAGACCCTCTTGCAGACGGACCTGGATCTGAACGCCCAGGGATTGGCCTACTGGCGCGAGCAGGAAGAGAAAAAGGCTGCGGCCTGATTGATCTCTGACCGCTGAACACGTGGATCTGACGTTGCACACGCGCCGTTTTGGCGGGATCAATCGCCTGTACGGGGCGGCGGCGCTGGATCGACTGGCACAGTCGCATGCCGTGGTGATCGGCATCGGCGGCGTCGGCTCCTGGGCGGCGGAAGCCCTGGCGCGCAGCGGGTTCGGGCGTTTGACGCTGGTCGATCTGGATCACGTGGCCGAATCTAATTTTAATCGCCAGCTGCATGCGCTGGCGCCTACGCTGGGTCAGGCCAAGGTCGACGCGATGGCGCAGCGTATCGCGCAAATCAATCCGCACTGCGTCGTGCAGTGCGTGGATGATTTTCTGACCCCCGAGAATGTGGGCGAGATTATCGGCACCGACCCGACAACGCTGGTGCTCGATGCGATGGATCAGGTGGCGGCAAAGGTAGCGCTGATCGCCTGGTGCAAGCGTCATAAGCAGACAGTCGTGACGTGCGGCGCCGCCGGCGGCAAACTGCGCGGCGAGCTCGTGCAGGTGGCGGATCTCAGTGAAACCATGCAGGATCCCTTGCTGGCCAGAGTGCGTACCGGCTTGCGTCGGGATCACCGTTTTCCTGCCGGACAACTCAAAGCCGCCGGCACAGGAAAAAGCTCGGGCAACAAGAAAACCCGTTTCGGGATTCAGGCGGTGTATTCCACGGAGGCGGTGAAGCGTCCGGTGGAGGAAGGCAACAGCTGTGCCCCCTTTGACCCGACCGGTGGCGCGCCGTTGGCCTGTGCCGGTTATGGTTCCCTGGTCACGGTGACCGCGGTGTTTGGTATGGTTGCTGCCGGCCTGTTGATTGACCGGACGCTCAGTGTCGGACCGGCTTAATGCGATAATGTCGCCCATGACAAGCAAGCACATCCCCTGGCAGTCCGAATGGACGTTGAATCATCCCAAGATGGATGAGACGCATCATGAGTTTATCGCCGAGATCAACCATATGCTGGCCGTACCTGATGCGGAGATGCTAGCTGCGGTGGATCGCTTCATTGAACATACCGTCGCGCACTTCGAACAGGAGCGTGTATGGATGGAAAGCACCAACTTTCCGCCCAAGGGCTGCCATATCGGCGAGCATGACCGCGTGCTGGCGATTGTGCAGCAGGTTCGCCAGATGGTCGAAGGTGGCGATTACGCTATTGGTCGTCGCTTGGCCGAGGAGCTGGTGCCCTGGTTTAACCAGCACGCGCAAACGATGGATGCCGCGCTGGCATATGTGTTGATCGAAGGTCCGGATGCCCCGGACGCGCCTAAATCTCATGAAGGATGTGCCTGCTGATGAATCGCCGTTTATTTTTAAAATCGACCCTGGCTTTAGGCTTGGGTATATCACTGAGCGCTTACGCTGAAAGGAAAACAATGAGTTTGAAGACGGAAGATCTGGTCGTCGGCACCGGAGCGGAAGCACAACCGGGCCAGATGGTGACCGTGCACTACACGGGTTGGCTGACGAATGGCCAGAAATTCGATTCAAGCAAGGACCGTAATGATCCCTTCGTGTTCCCGCTGGGCCAGGGTATGGTCATTAAGGGCTGGGATCAGGGCGTGGTCGGTATGAAGGTCGGCGGCAAGCGCAAGCTGACGATTCCGCCGGAGCTGGGTTATGGCGCGCGCGGCGCCGGTGGCGTGATTCCACCGAACGCGACGCTGGTCTTTGAAGTCGAACTGTTAGGCACGAAGTAATTCCGTAATGACCGAGCCCGTTCGGCTTTCGAAACTGATGGCCGAGCGCGGGCTCTGCTCGCGCCGCGAAGCCGATAGCTATATCGAGCGCGGCTGGGTGCTGGTCGACGGCGCGGTTGTCGATACGCTCGGCACGAAGGTACTACCGGATGTTCAGATTGAACTGAAACAGTCGGCACAAAGCGCGCAGGCGCGCCGTGTGACGATTCTGCTGCATAAACCGGTGGGCTACGTTTCGGGTCAGCCGGAACCCGGTTGTACACCGGCGGTGCAATTGATCGGCGGCGCTTCGCGCTGGGCGGAGGATGCGACGAGCCGGCAACAACCCTTCACGCCGGGTATGTTGCGCAACCTGGCGCCGGCTGGGCGCTTGGATGTCGATTCCACGGGCTTGCTGGTGATGACGCAGGATGGCCGGATTGCACGGCATCTCATCGGTGACGACTCTGACGTCGATAAGGAATATCTGGTGCGCGTGACCGGTCAGCTATCGCCCGATGGCCTCCAGCAGTTGAATCATGGCCTCTCGCTCGACGGGAAGAAGCTACGCCCGGCCAAGGTCAACTGGCAAAACGAGGATCAGCTCCGCTTCGTGCTGCGTGAAGGCCGTAAACGTCAGATCCGCCGCATGTGCGAGTTAGTGGGGCTGCGCGTGGTCGGCCTCAAACGGATCCGCATCGGTAAAGTGAGGCTGGGGAACCTACCCGTCGGACAATGGCGCCTGCTGGGGCCGGACGAACAGTTCTAGCTGGCTTTGCCCCAGGAATCACGCAGGGTGACGGTGCGATTAAATACCGGTTTGCCCGGCTGTGAATCAAAACGATCCGCCACGAAGTAGCCATGACGTTCGAACTGGAAAACGGTTTCCGGCGTCACGCCGGCCAGTCCGCCTTCGACCTGTGCCTGGATCATGCTGATGCTGTTCGGATTCAGGTCGTCGAGGAAGTCCCGTTCTATACCTTCGGGTGCCTCTGGAAGCTTACCACCCGGATTCGCGCGCGCGAAGAGACGGTCGTACATGCGCACTTGGGCTTCACAAGCGTGCGGTACCGACACCCAGTGACTATTCCCCTTGACCTTATAGTTATCGGCGCCCGGCGTACCACTCTTCGAATCTTCGAAGTAGGTCGCGGTCACCGTGGTAACGTTACCGTTGGCATCCTTCTCGCAGCCGGTGCATTCGATCACATAACCGTAACGCAGGCGTACTTTGTTGCCCGGATACAGGCGATGAAAGCCCTTGGGCGGTTCTTCAGCAAAGTCTTCGCGTTCGATCCAGAGTTCACGCGAGAACGGAATCTCACGCTTACCAAGCTCCGGTTTGAGCGGATGGTTCGGTGCGTGACAGAGCTCCGATTGGCCTTCCGGGTAATTGGTGATGACCAGTTTGATCGGGTCGAGCACCGCGATGCGGCGCTCGGCGGCGACGTTCAGGTCTTCACGCATGCAGTCTTCGAGCACGGTGTAGTCGATCAGCGAGTCCGAACGCGAGACGCCAATACGTTCGGCAAAGAGGCGGAAACCGGCCGGGGTGTAACCACGACGACGGGCGCCGACCAGCGTCGGCATGCGCGGATCGTCCCAGCCCTGCACGTGGCCCTCTTCGACGAGCTGGATCAGCTTGCGTTTGGAGAGGACGACGTAGGTGAGATTGAGGCGCGAGAATTCGTATTGGCGCGGCAGCGGCGTATTGAGACAGCCCAACTCGGCGAGGCGTTCGTTGAGCCAGTCATAGAGTGGCCTGTGCGACTCGAATTCCAGCGTACAGATGGAGTGTGTGATGTTTTCCAGGCTGTCCGATACGCCGTGCGTAAAGTCATACAGCGGGTAGATGCACCAGGTGTCACCCGTGCGGTGATGATGCGCATGGCGGATACGATAGGCCAGCGGATCGCGCAGATTGATGTTGCCCGACGCCATGTCGATCTTGAGGCGCAGCACCAGGCTGCCATCGGCAAATTCGCCGGCTTTCATGCGGCGTAAGAGATCTAGGCTCTCCGCGGCCGGGCGATCGCGCCATGGCGAGTTTTTACCCGGTTCGGTCAGCGTGCCGCGATTCTGACGGATCTCGTCGGCGCTTTGTTCATCGACATAGGCATGACCGGCTTCGATGAGTTTCTCGGCGAAGGCATACAGAAAATCGAAGTAATCGGAGGCAAAGTACAGATTGGTTTCGCCCTGAAACTGCCAGCCAAAACCCAGCCAGCGCACGGACTCGATGATCGAGTCGACGTATTCCTGCTCTTCCTTGGTCGGGTTGGTGTCGTCGAATCGCATGTGGCAGGCGCCGCCGAAGCGCTCGGCTAGACCGAAGTTCAGACAGATGGATTTGGCGTGACCGAAATGCAGATAGCCGTTCGGCTCGGGCGGAAAGCGCGTCCGGATCGCCGCCGGATCCAGCGGCCCGGATTTCTGTTGTGCGGCAGGGCCCGGTTGACCCGACCAGTGACGTTGCGCGTACTTGCCATCAGCCAGATCCTGCTCGACCACCTGCACCAGAAAATTGCTGGCGGCTGGGGTTTCTGCGGCAGGAGATTTGGCGTGGCTCACGATAGGATCAC
>VEQK01000059.1 GCA_018883265.1 Rhodocyclaceae bacterium
GATAATGATGCCCAATCTTTAAGCACTGTTGGAATAGTGTGTTTTTTCTCCGCTTCTTACGGGGCAGCAAAATCTAACCCGTTGTAAATAAAGGCGCAAATAGAATTATGGCAGGACATAGTAAATGGGCCAATATCCAGCACCGTAAAGGTCGCCAGGATGAAAAGCGTGGGCGCGTCTTCTCGCGTCTGGCCAAGGAAATCACCGTTGCCGCAAAAATGGGCGGTGGCGACATGAGCTTTAACCCACGCCTACGTTTGGCGGTAGACCGTGCCAAAGGCGTCAACATGCCTGCCGACAACATCGACCGTGCCATTAAAAAAGGAACCGGCGAACTCGAAGGCGTTGAATACGTTGAACTCCGCTATGAAGGCTACGGCATCGGCGGCGCAGCCGTCATGGTCGATTGCCTCACGGACAACAAAACCCGTACGGTCGCCGATGTGCGCCACGCCTTCTCGAAGCATGGCGGCAACCTGGGTACCGATGGGTGCGTGGCCTTCCAGTTCCAGCACTGTGGTCAGTTTTTGTTTGCCCCGGGTACTGACGAAACGACATTGATGGATACGGCTATTGAAGCCGGCGCCGAAGATGTGCAAACACATGATGATGGCTCGCTGGAGGTGCTGTGCGCGCCGAACGACTTTGGCGCCGTGCAGGAAGCTCTCACAGCCGCGGGCTTCAAGCCGGAAATGGCCGAAGTGACCATGCGCCCGCTCAACGAAACCGAGATCACCGGCGACGATGCCACCAAGATGCAGAAGCTCATCGACGCCATCGAGGCCCTGGACGATGTTCAGGCGGTCTACACCAGCGCCGTGTTTGACGAGGCCTGAGTCCGTTGACGGTCACGCGCACGACCACCCCCCGCACCACTCGGGTACTCGGGATTGATCCGGGTCTGCGCATGACCGGTTTCGGCGTCATCGATGTGCAGGGGCAGAAGTTGCGCTACGTGGCCAGCGGTTGCATCAAATCCGATGGCAGCCAACAACTGCCGGACCGATTGCATACGCTGTTTGCCGGCGTCACGGAAATCATCGAAACCTACCAGCCGGATGTGGCTGCAGTCGAACAGGTCTTTTCCAATGTCAACCCGCAATCGACTCTGCTGCTGGGTCAGGCACGTGGCGCCGCCGTCACGGCGCTCGTCGTGCGACAGCTCGCCGTGAGTGAGTACACGGCGCTCCAGGTCAAACAATCGGTGGTTGGTCATGGCAAGGCCGCCAAACAACAGGTCGCCCATATGGTCATGCGGCTGTTGACGCTGCCCGGCGAACCGGGCAGCGACGCAGCCGATGCACTCGCTTGCGCCATTTGCCACGCCCACGCCACCCAGGGCATGGGACAACTGGCCGCCCCGGGTCGTCGACAACGCGGTGGCCGTCTGCTGGCGCTGGCCGACAGCGAATTGCTTAATCACGCAACGATACGTACAACTGCCGGGAGGGCTGCATGATCGGACGCCTGCACGGCCGACTGCTGGCCAAACACCCTCCGTCGATTCTGCTTGACGTGAACGGGGTCGGCTATGAAGTCGATGTCTCGATGAATACCTTCTGCGAGTTGCCGGCGCTGGATGCCCCGGTGACACTGCACATCCACATGGCGGTGCGTGAAGACGGCCACTTCCTGTATGGCTTTCTCACCGAAAGCGAGCGGATCGCTTTCCGCCAGCTCATCAAGATCTCCGGCGTCGGCGCCCGCATGGCGCTGGCAGTCCTCTCGGGCCTGAACGTCGATGAACTCGCTGCGGCAATCGCCCGGCAGGATGTTGCCTGTTTCACGCGCATTCCGGGCATCGGCAAAAAAACGGCCGAGCGCCTGCTACTGGAGCTGAAGGGCAAACTGGATCTGACTGCTGGCGGTAACACCGCGGGGCATGCTGGCCAGTCAATGGCGAGCGATCCGCTGCAGGACACCGTCGATGCCCTGGTCGCGCTCGGCTACAATGCCAAGGAAGCGCAAAGCGCCATCAAGGCCCTACCGGCCGGCGTCAGCACGACGGATGCCATTCGCCTTGCCCTGAAACAGTTGTCCGGTCTCAAGTAACCGGATCGATCAAGGAACCCGCGAGGAAACCGCGCATGTACGCCCCCGGACTACAGCTCGCCCGCATCACGATCGTCACGCTCCTCATCATCGGCGTGCTGTGGGTGCTGCGTCCCTTCCTCTCGCCGTTGCTGACCGCCCTGATTATCGTCATCGCCACCTGGAAACCTTATCACTGGATGGTTCGCAAACTGGGTAACCGCAAAACCCTGGCGGCCAGCCTGATGACGATCTTGCTGACGATCATCATTCTGATCCCGATGTTTTTTCTCGGTGGGCAGGTCACCAAAATCGCAGCGCTGCTCGTGGACGTGATTGGTCAAAAGCTCGGCCAAGGCCCGCCAACTGCGCCTGATTGGCTCATTAACCTGCCCATCGTCGGCGATCATATTCTGGAGACCTGGAAGCACGTGTTCAATGACGCCAGCTCCATGTCGGAGATCCTGCAACGCGTTTACGAACCGGCCAAGCGTTTGATTACGGGCATTGCCGGTGGTGTCGCCAACGGCGTTATCCAGGTTTTGCTGGCGATCTTTATCGCCTTCTTTGCCTATCGTGACGGCGAACAGTGGGCGCACTGGCTGCGCAATGCCGCCCGCCGCATCAGCGGTGACCTGGGCACCCATATGGTCGACGTGGCTGGCAACACGATTATCGGTGTCATGGTCGGTGTCCTCGGCACCGCAGCGGCACAGGGGCTGGTGGCCTACATCGGTTACAAGATCGCCAGCGTGCCCAACGCCGGCCTATTGGCTGCGGCCACCTTCATGACCTCGATGCTGCCGGCGGGTCCGGTGCTGATCTGGCTGGGCGCCGCCTACTGGTTGTATGACCAGGGGCTCACGGGCTGGGCCATTTTCATGGCGGCCTGGGGCGCCTTCGGCATCAGTAGCGTCGATAACGTGGTACGCCCGATTCTCATCGCGCATACCTCCAGCCTGCCCTTCCTGCTGATCGCCCTAGGCACCTTCGGTGGCATTCTGGCCTTTGGCTTTGTCGGCCTCTTCATCGGCCCAACCCTATTGGCGCTGGCCGTGGCCATTACCCACCAGTGGCTGAACCATCGCAACACCGTCACACATTCGGAACGCCTGTGATCGAAACTGAAGATTTCTCGGCCGGTGCCGACCGGCTGATTGATGCCGGCAGCGCCTCACGCCAGGAAGAGGCGCTCGAGCGCGCGTTACGCCCGAAGCGTCTGGCCGACTACACCGGCCAGCACAAGGTGCGCGATCAACTCGGGCTCTTCATCGAAGCGGCCAGGAAGCGGGGCGATGCGCTGGATCACGTGCTGCTCTTCGGCCCACCCGGCCTGGGCAAGACCACGCTGGCGCATATCATTGCGCACGAGCTTGGCGTCAACCTGCGACAGACCAGCGGCCCGGTGCTGGAGCGCCCGGGTGATCTGGCCGCGCTGCTGACCAATCTGGAACCGCATGATGTGCTGTTTATCGATGAAATTCATCGGCTCTCGCCGGTGGTCGAAGAAATCCTCTACCCGGCGCTCGAGGATTACCAGATCGACATCATGATCGGCGAGGGCCCCGCCGCCCGTTCGGTCAAACTCGATCTGCCGCCGTTTACGCTGGTCGGCGCCACCACCCGCGCCGGTATGCTGACGAATCCGCTGCGTGACCGCTTCGGTATCGTGTCGCGCCTGGAGTTTTACGCGCCAGAAGATCTGCAGCAGATCGTGCTGCGCTCGGCCCGGCTGCTCGATATGGCACTCGCCGATGATGGCGCTCTCGAAGTGGCCCGCCGCTCACGCGGTACGCCCCGCATCGCCAACCGGCTGCTCCGTCGCTTACGCGACTACGCCGAAATTCGTGCGGCCGACCACCAGGGTGGTATCAACGCCCACATCGCCGATGCCGCGCTCTCGATGCTCGATGTCGATGCCGTCGGGCTCGACATGATGGACCGCAAACTGCTACTGGCCGTGATCGAAAAATTTGGCGGTGGCCCGGTAGGTGTTGATAACCTTGCCGCTGCGATTGGCGAAGCGCGCGACACCATCGAAGATGTGCTCGAACCCTTTCTGATTCAGCAAGGCTATCTGCAGCGCACCCCGCGCGGGCGCGTGGCGACCAGCCGGGTGTATCAGCATCTGGGCCTGCCCACCCCGGCCGACCAGAACACCATGCCGCTCTGGCAGAACGACGAACGCCAGAGCTCATGACTGTATTTCGCCACCCGGTTCGCATCTATTACGAAGACACCGACGCCGGTGGCGTGGTCTATTACGCCAATTACCTGAAGTTCTTCGAACGCTGCCGCACCGAGTGGCTCCGTTCACTCGGGCACCACCAGGTGGATCTACTAGCCAAACATGACATCGCCTTCGTGGTGAAGTCGGTCGCCGCCGATTACAAGCGCCCCGGCCGGCTGGATGATCATCTTGAAGCCGGGCTCCGCCTTTCACACCTGGGCCGTGCGCAGCTGCAATTCGAACAATGGGTCGATCGCATCAACCCCGATGGCGCCCGCGAGACCCTGGTCACCGGCCACGTCAAACTGGCCTGTGTCAACCTGAAGACCCTCCGACCCGTTTCTATTCCCGACTGGCTACACAGCCAACTACAACCTAGCGACGCATCATGAATCCAACTCAAGACATGTCCATTCTTAGCCTGGTCCTCAACGCCGGCGCCGTTGTGCAGGGCATCATGCTCCTGCTGCTGATCGTTTCGTTCATGTCGTGGTACTACATCTTCCTCAAGTGGATGACGATCCGTGCCGAGAAGCAGAAGTCCGGCGAATTCGAAGCGTCTTTCTGGTCAGGCAGCAGCCTGAATGATCTGTACCAGGCCGCGCTGAATGATCGACACAATGCCGGTGCGCTGGAACGGATTTTCGAATCGGGCCTGCGCGAGTTCAATAAGCTGCGGGATCAGCACCTGCTCGAACCCAAGGATATTCTCGATGGTTCCCGCCGCGCCATGCGCGCCACGTATCAGCGCGAACTGGATCGCATCGAATCGCACCTGGCCTTTCTGGCCTCGACCGGTTCGGTATCGCCGTATGTGGGTCTGTTCGGTACCGTCTGGGGCATCATGCACGCCTTTCGCGGGCTGGCCAACGTCGGCCAAGCCACACTGTCATCGGTTGCTCCCGGCATTGCCGAAGCGCTGGTCGCTACGGCCATCGGCCTGTTTGCTGCTATCCCGGCAGTGGTGGCCTATAACCGCTTCTCGTACGACATCGACCGCCTGGCCTCGCGCTTCGAATCCTTTATGGAAGAGTTCTCGAACATCCTCCAGCGTCAGATGAAGTAAGGGCTCTGCGCCATGCGTAACCGCCGTAAACTCA
>VEQK01000060.1 GCA_018883265.1 Rhodocyclaceae bacterium
CGGAGCGGATGTGCAGCTCGCCGTTTTCTTCTTCAAAAAAACGGGCCGAGGCTTCAAGATCATCGACCTCATCTTCTTCCGGCAAATCGATACCGAACTGTGTTTTGGCCCAGGCGCGCTCCTCCTCGGTCGGGGACTCGAAGTCGACCCAGACAGGATGGCAGTGCTGCAGATCTTCCAGGGACTCGACAGTCACCTGCTGCAAGCGGCCGTGGTTGAGCTCAAAAGCGGTAATCATGGCGCGCACTATACCCAAGCCAGCGCTATCGGACAAGTAAAATCTGCAATCAGATCAGAGAGATGCCTAGGGTTTTGCGGGTGGCAACAACGGATCTGCTTTGATGTCCGGGGCATTTTTCAAATTGGGGGTCAATGGCTGTCCCGCCGCCTTTTTCGCCTTGATCTCTCTGACCGTCTCTTCTAGTGCCACAAAGCGCTCGGGTGTTGCCGGGTGCGTGGCCGTATGGCTACTCTGGATCGAGCCTGGGGAAAGCGTCGCCATCCGCCGCCAGAACTGGGGTGCGTTATCAATATCGCCACCAGCCTGTGCCATGATGTACAGGCCGACGTAGTCGGCTTCGGATTCGAAGCCTTGCGAAAACGCGTTACCGCCCAGGCTGCCAAAGAGTCCCTGAGTCGGCACCTTGAGCAGTAGCTGGGTCGCGATATCGAGAATGGTACCGAGCGTGTAGTTGGTCATCTTGGCACGCATATGCCCCATGCTGTTATGAGCAATCTCATGCGAAATGACCAGGCCCAACTCGGTATCACTGGTCGCAAAGCGCATCATGCCGCGCTGAACGACCACCTGGTTGCCATCAGCGTAGGCGTTGACCTCGTCGCCGTTGCCCAGAACGACCGGATAGCTACAGGCGCGATCCGGGGTAATGAGCAGGCTCTGCGACTGCAGCATGCCATTCTTGCCCTTACGCTGGACATCGATTCGCAACGGCTGACCATTGCGTGTGAGTTCCTTGATCTGTGTCAGCGCCTGCTTGACGACCTCGGTGTCGTTGCCCGATACGGGCCAGCTACCGAGCTGGATGAGCGTATCGCCCGACCGGACACCGGCTTTATCGGCTGCGGAACCCGGCACCACATAAACCGCCTGAACCGTGTTGCTGAGCTTGTAAACGCTTTCGGCCGTTTCTCTGAAAGCTTCGGTCAGCAAGGTGCTGCTATTGGCCAGTGCCATACCGGTGGTGTAGCGAATATCCTCACCGCACAAATCTGAACCGCGCGTCAGCAGGGGGTAGCTAACCCGCAGTAGCCGTTGCTGATCTTCCAGGTAAGCCTGCAGGGCAATCTGCCGCTGCTTACGCGCTTCTATTTCTGCCGCCCCATCGCTAACCCGCACGCGTTGTGTCGTCGGCGCACAGGCTGCCAGGGCGATGCAGGCAACAACGCCCGCTACGACCTTGCGGCCGACGCGGGCGCTGAATTTCATGCGGGAGAACTGCCGGGCCAGATTATTGCTCCAGAAGGCTGCGCAGCATCCAAGCTGTCTTTTCGTGGATCTGGATGCGCTGTGTCAGCAGATCTGCCGTCGCTTCATCGCCTGCCTTATCTGCCGGTGCGAACAGATCTCGCGCCGTGCGTGCCGTCGCCTCATGGCCCGCAACCAGTTCCTTGATCATGTCGACGGCTTTGGGAATTCCCTTGCTGTCCTTGATGATGGTTAATTTGGCAAACTCGGCATAATTGCCCGGTGCCGGGAAACCCAGGGCGCGGATACGCTCGGCGATTGCGTCGGAGGCCAGCCACAGTTCGTTGTATTGGGTTTCAAACATCAGATGCAGGGTCTGGAACATCGGGCCGGTCACGTTCCAGTGAAAATTATGCGTTTTCAAGTACAGGGTAAAATTATCGGCGGCCAGTTTGCTCAGGCCGGCGGCAATGGCTTTACGATCTTTTTCGGGGATGCCGATATCGATTTTCATGACGTCACTCCATAAGGGGGCGGGCTTACCGCACGAGGCTATTATGCGCCAAAAATCTGCGAATATGCGCCGTGGACGAAGGGCTCATTGAAGCCAAAATGGGTCTTTGCACGATAAAATACAAGGGATGAATATCGCTGCACTGACACCCAACGCCCCAGGCATGCTCGGTGCCTATGCCGCTGCGCTCGACGCCAAGGGGTTTCTACCCGATCCGGCGCAGATGCTGGCAGTCGAACGTTTGCATACACTGTATGACTCGCTGGTCAACTTCAAGTCGGCGCGCAGTAACACCCTCAAAAGAATGCTGTCTTCGGCGACCGTGCCGCGTGGCGTTTATTTCTGGGGGGGCGTGGGTCGTGGCAAAAGCTTTATCATGGACTGTTTTTTTGCGGCTGTGCCGTACAAGCGCAAGAAACGCATCCACTTCCACGCCTTCATGCACCAGATTCATGCCGAGTTGCGTCAGCACGCGGGGCAGGCTGACCCTCTGGTGCTGGTTGCCAACCGCATTGCCAAAGAAACACGGCTGTTGTGCTTTGACGAGTTCCACGTTTCCGATATTGCTGATGCCATGATTCTGGGGCGTTTGCTGGAACTATTATTCGAAAAGGGCGTTGTATTCGTGATGACCAGTAATTACCCACCGGATAATTTGTATCCGAATGGGTTGCAGCGCATGAACTTTCTGCCGACGATCGAGCTCCTCAAGAAGCAACTCGATGTGATGCCGCTGGATGGTGGCCAGGATTACCGTTTGCGTAAACTCGAAGTCATGCCTGTGTATCACGTACCGCATGACGAAGAGACGGAACGTGCGATGGCGGAATACTTTACGGTGGCCGCAACCTTACCGGGGGTGAGTAGCGCGAGTATCGAGGTCAACAACCGCAAGATTCCGACGATCCGTCTGGCACCCGGCGTTGTCTGGTTCGACTTTATGGCGATCTGTGGCGATGGTCGTGCCCAGAGCGACTATCTGGCACTCGTGCGGGAATACAACACCATCCTCGTCTCGAATATTCCTGTGCTTGAAACCCGCCATGGCGCAGAAGCAAGGCGTCTTACCTGGCTGGTGGATGTTTGCTACGATCACCGCGTAAAGCTGATCATCTCGGCAGGTGCGTATCCGGATGATCTCTACGTCGAAGGCCCCAACGCTCATGAGTTCTTCCGCACGGCGAGCCGCCTGACGGAAATGCAGTCGCGGGAATATCTGGCGCTGCCGCACCTGGTCGACATCGTCAGAACGTGAGGACAGCGGGGCAATCTGGGTGATGTTATTGATGGCGCTTGGCGTTGTTTGCGGCGCAATGTGGCTTGTGTGCCGCGCCGCCGCCTGGTTGCCGGCATATTACGCACGCGAAGAGCAGGCGTGGATTGCGGCTGTTCAGAATGCTGCCCGTGACTCAGAGATTCAGCATCCGGAGCCGCCGCGCATCGGCGTTCTGTGGCGCGAATTCTTTACCGCTGCGCCGCCTTTGAATCGTTGGACATTGATCGCTGTATTGGTCATTGGCTTCGTTGCGACCCGTCTATGGTTGAATATGCCGCCGGGTTGGCCAATGGCTGCCTGGTTTCTGTATGCCTGTGGCCTGATACTTTTGGCGTTGGTCGATCAACAAACCAAACTGCTGCCGGATGTATTGACGATTCCCTTGCTCTGGCTGGGTTTACTCATGCAGATCTTTCCGGAGACCGCCAGTTTCGGCCTTGAGTTGGCCGTTATCGGTGCCGTGTTGGGTTACGTGCCGCTCTGGCTGCTTGCTCAGGCGTATCGACTGATTCGCGGCCGTGACGGCCTCGGCATGGGCGATCTCAAGTTATTGGCCGCCATGGGTGCCTGGTCTGGGCCCTGGGTGTTGCCGCAAGTCACCTTTGGGGCTGCATTGCTCGCCATCCTGGGGTTCTTGCTGGAGCGCCTCCTGCGCCGCCGTTGCGGCGGGCTGCAGGAGGAACGTCCCTTTGGTCCCTGGCTGATTCTGGCTTACGGGCTGATCGTGTTTACCCCAATCAGCGGTATGGCTTAAGCCGCGGCCAGCGCCTGATCCAGATCGGCGATCAGATCATCGATGTGCTCGATGCCCACGGACAGACGAATCATGTCTTCCGATACACCGGCTTTCACCAACTCTTCCGGCGAGAGTTGACGATGCGTGGTCGATGCCGGATGACAGGCCAGTGACTTGCAATCACCGATATTGACGAGACGTGTCACGAGCTTGAGCGCGTCCTGGAATTTGCCACCGCCAGCAAGCCCACCCTTAACACCAAAATTCAAGATGCCCGAAGCACGACCGCCCATGTACTTCTGAACCAGAGCGTGATCTTTATGATCGGGGAGACCTGCGTAGTTGACCCAGCTTACCTTCGGATGATTCTTCAGATAGCTGGCGATCTTGGTAGCGTTTTCGCAGATGCGGTCCATACGCAGCGCCAGAGTTTCGATGCCTTGCAGAATCATGAAGGCGTTAAACGGCGAGATTGCGGCACCCATGTTGCGCAGTGGAACCACGCGGGCACGACCTATAAACGCCGCCGGTCCCAGGGCTTCGGTATACACCACGCCGTGGTAAGACACGTCTGGTTCGTTCAGCCGCTTAAACTTGGTCTTATGTTCGGCCCAAGGGAATTTACCGCTATCGACGATGATGCCGCCAATGGAATTGCCATGGCCACCCAGGTACTTGGTCAGTGAGTGCACCACGATATCGGCACCATGTTCGAAGGGGCGGCACAGATAAGGCGAGGGCACCGTGTTATCCACGATCAGTGGCACGCCGTTTTTGTGAGCGATATCCGCCAACTTTTCGAAATCAGTGATGTTGCCTAGTGGGTTGCCGACTGACTCGCAGTAGACCGCCTTGGTTTTACCATCGATGAGTTTGGCGAATGAGTCCGGGTCACGGTAATCGGCGAAGCGGACTTCAATGCCATACTGCGGCAACGTGTGGGCGAATAGGTTGTAAGTACCACCGTACAGGGTGCTCGACGTCACAATGTTGTCGCCAGCTTCGGCAATCGTCTGGATCGCGTACGTAATGGCCGCTTGACCGGAGGCGAGTGCCAGACCGGCAATGCCGCCTTCGAGGGCAGCAACACGCTTCTCTAGTACGTCCTGAGTCGGGTTCATGATGCGGGTGTAGATATTGCCAGCCACCTTGAGATCAAACAGATCGGCCCCATGCTGGGTGCTGTCAAAAGCGTAGGAGGTTGTTTGGTAAATCGGTACCGCCACCGCTTTGGTGGTCGGGTCGATTTCATAGCCGGCGTGGACGGCAAGCGTTTCAATTTTCATGGTCTTCTCCCTAAAACGTTTTATTCAAGATTTTCTGTGAGCATACCGCA
>VEQK01000061.1 GCA_018883265.1 Rhodocyclaceae bacterium
GATTACAATAGCATTTCATTTGAATGACACCGCATAGGACACCCATGTTCGGCAAACTCATGCCCAAAGAGGGCAAGTACTTTGATCACTTCAACAAACATGCGGCGCTGATCGTCAAAGGCGGCCAGCTGCTGACCGAACTGATTACCGCCCTGGCCAATCAGTCGGGTGAGGTGACCCGACTTGCTGACGAGATCGACCAGGTGGAGCGCCAGGCCGACAAGATCACCCATGAAACGCTGGCCCAGCTGCACAAGTCATTTATCACCCCTTTTGACCGTGACGAAATCCACGAGCTCATCAGCGGCATGGACGATATCCTCGATATCATTCAGGACGTGGCCGAGTCGGTCGCCCTCTACGACATTCAGAAGATCCCGCAGGAAGCCGTGGCCATGGCCGAAGTGACCGCCCGCTGCTGCAACAAGATTGCCGACGTCGTCAAACTCCTCGACAGCATGCAGAATGGTCCGCATATTCTGACAATCTGCCACGCCATCGACGATCTGGAATCGGATGCCGACCGCCTGCATCGGGAGCTGATGTCGAAGTTGTTCCGTGACGAACCGGATGTCCGTCAGGTGATCAAACTCAAGGAAATCTACGAGATTCTCGAATCCGTCTCGGATCGCTGCAAGGATGTCTCCGGCACGGTCGAAGCCATCGTCCTTGAAAACTCCTGATCCGGACGGTTAGCTGACCCATGGATAACCTGCAAATGAGCCTGGGGGTGATCATCACCCTCGTCATCGTGGCCCTGTTGTTCGACTTCATGAACGGCTTCCATGATGCAGCCAACTCGATTGCGACCATTGTGTCGACCCGGGTGCTCAAGCCGCACCAGGCGGTGATCTGGGCAGCCGCATTCAACTTCCTCGCCTACTTCCTGTTCGAACTCAAAGTGGCCGGCACCATCGGCAAGGGCACGATTGACCCATCTATAGTGGATCACTACCTGATCTTTGGCGCGCTCATTGGCGCCATCGCCTGGAACGTGATCACCTGGTATTACGGCATTCCTTCGTCGTCCTCTCACGCGCTGGTGGGCGGTCTGGTCGGTGCAGCCGTCGCCAAAGCCGGTTTTGGTAGTCTGATCTCGGCGGGTGTCCTGAAGATCATTGCCTTTATCTTTATCGCCCCATTCCTGGGCTTTACCATCGGTAGCCTGATGATGGTGATTGTGTCGTGGCTCTGCCGGAACATGTCACCGAGCAAGGTCGACAAGCACTTCCGCCGCCTACAGCTGGTGTCTGCTGCCGGTTACAGTCTGGGCCACGGCGGCAATGACGCGCAGAAGACCATCGGCATCATCTGGATGCTGCTGATCGCTGCCGGCGTCTCCAGCTCAAACGACCACATCCCCTCATGGGTGGTGCTCGCCTGTTATACCGCCATGGGCCTGGGCACCATGTTTGGCGGCTGGCGCATCGTCAAAACCATGGGTAACCGCATCACCAAGCTCAACCAGGCACGCGGCTTCTGCGCCAACAGTGCCGGCGCCCTCACCCTCTTCTTTGCCACGGCACTCGGTATTCCGGTGTCAACAACGCACACCATTACCGGCGCCATTGCGGGTGTCGGCTCAACGCGCGGCGCACGTCGCGTACGCTGGGGCGTGGCCGGCAATATTGTCTGGGCGTGGATTCTGACGATCCCGTGTAGTGCGCTCATCGCAGCCGGGGCCTGGTGGCTGGGTACGAAGGTTCTTTGACAAGGGCCCGTTACACAGGCGTCTTGTAACCTTTTTCAGTCACCAGCCTTATCAATGCCTCAGCTGGGGCCGGGTCGTACAACTTACCAGAATTGCGCGCAATTTCGGCAATGGCTGCGTCTGAACCTACCGCAGGCCGGTACGGCCGATGGGTGCACATGGATTCAAAGACATCTGCAACCGCCAATATCCTGGCTTCAGGAAGAATTGCGTCACCCTTGAGCCCTTGCGGATAACCACTCCCGTCCATTCGTTCATGATGCTGGTGGATGATTTCTGCCACCGGCAGCGGAAAATCGACATCTTTCAGTATCTCGTAGCCAGCCTGCGCATGCGTTCGCACCATTTGCATTTCAAGATCGTTTAGACGGGCGGGTTTCGTGAGAATCTCCGCGGGTACGGAAATTTTTCCGATGTCATGTACCAGTCCAATCATTTTGAGCGGCTCGGCTTTCTCTTCAGACCACCCCATTTCGATCGCGATATCCCGGGCAATCTGACCCACGCGTCGTTCATGGCCTGCTGTGTAAGGATCACGCATTTCAACCATTTTAGATATAGCTTCTAGCGTCGACGCCATTGAACGCTCTAGTTGCGCCGTATACGCAGCAATTTTTTCCTGCTGCCGCTGACGCTCGGTGATGTCGTTCACTAGTACGATATGTGCGGGCGTTCCATCCCAATCAATCACTCGTGCGTGTAGCTCCGCAGTAATGAAATTACCCGTCTTGTTTTTTATGGGAACGATATAAGTAACGGCGTCGGCACCCTCGTCAAGCTTGGCCCAGGCATCGTGAATCGTTTTGAGGTTTTCAGGATCAGTTGTCGTAAAGGTATGCACATCCTTACCGATAACCTCGTCCTCAGCATACCCTAGCATTTGTAGGAAGTTAGGGTTGGCATAGATAAAGGTCGAGCCACGTCGAACATAGATACCCACGGCTGCCTGCTCGATCATGGTTCGGAAGTGCCTTTCACTTTCCTGAAGCGCATGTTCCGCACGGCGTATAGTTGTCAAGTCGACCCAGGTCACAATTGCTTCTTCCTGGTCAGCTGTCATTGATCCGATGACGATATGACGAGCACCATTCTTGGCCTGCAGCTCAAGTTCTGGTGAACAGACAACATCGTTCTCGTTCTGAGCATTTCGGACGTATTCCGGCCATTGTGCCTTCATCGCCTCACGCTGAGCTGGATCGGGATATGCGTGCTCAAACCAGCGCTCGGCATCGGCAATATCCTCAAGTCTATAGCCCAGCCAATCGGTAAAAGCCTTGTTGATTCGTACAATCTTGCCGGTTGGAATCGAGTAAATCTGCATGGGCGTTGGCGAATCTTCGAATATTTCTTGAAAGCGCGCCTCTGATCGAGCCTTCAAGACTTGAAGGTTGGCAATTTCAAGATCCTGGCTGATATCGTGAATCACCTCGACAAAAGCTTCTTCCACGCCCGGGAAGGGCAATAGCGACACCCGATATTCAGTTGGCTTTAACGTAACGCCCTCACCCAAATCAAGCGCAGCGACATAGCCCCGCTTCGTTGTTCTCAGCAGCTTACATACCTTGCAATCCTGAACAGACTGCCCCTTACGGTGAAATAACTCATGGTTGGATGCGCCGACCAATTGCTCGGTCGGTCGACCAGCAAACAACGAGGCCGCTTTATTGGCTTGGATAATTTTTCCGGATCGATTAATAATGAGCGTCGGATCTGTCACGGCATCATAGGTTGATGCCGCACGGGTAAGTTGATCAAAGGGTTCTTCAAGTGTCTTCTGGACTAACGCGACAAAAATGAACCAATAAGCAAATATCTTCGCCAGATGCCCCAGTAGATTGATTCGATCATCGACGGCAGCATACTGCGTGAAGGCCAGCTCAGACAGAATCATGGCGGCGATCACATAAGTCATGTAACGCACCAGATCAGGTGAAGCAACCGGTTTTCTGTAATACAGATGCACCAGCGCCAGCAGAAATATGCCGACGATGATGTATTCGGACCAAATCTTGAATAGTGTCAGCCCATGCTCGGAGGATAGCGATTGAGGGAAATGACCGGAAACGATGACACAAAGACTGGTCCCGACCAAAACACCGATGACCAAGTTGGCACGCCACAAACTCAATGACCTTATAAAAAACAGAGGCGCCACCAGAAAGCCGAGTGCCTGAAGGTAGCGGGCGACTAGCCACAGCTGGATGCCGATATTTCCGTTGTCTTGAACAATGAGGTTCATGCCCTTGTAGGCCATGGTGTGCAAAAGATCGACACCAGCACACCAGCCGATAATAATCGAAACGAAATCAAGATAATAATTACGAGTGAACTTTCTGGATGTAATCGTTACGATGACGGCCATAAAGGCAATGAACATCGACATGGATTCAACCAGCACATGAAACACCAGATATCCGGCCTGGAACCCCACCAGGCTGATCCCCGCGAGGACCAATGGGGGCGCCCATAATTTCAGATGATTCGGCTGAGGATTCATGTCTGTTAACGACGCTAATTTTGTCTTGGAAACAGCCAATTAAGGCACCAGGAGAAATTCTAATGCTTTACCTACTTTATGACATCGAATCATCTTGAGTTAATAAACACATTTAAGCTAGTCATAGCATTAATGCAGCCAACCCATTTCTACCCACAGGTTGACGTTCCAACCATGGGATTAGCGCACATCGAGCCGATAATTTATTGACTACCGCTTCGATATAGGGAACCTCATAAGCACCACGCTCCATGAGCACCGGATCATGAGTGCCGCTCGCCAGCAGCGACTGATTGATAACCCAGGCATACGGTTCGATACCCGCCCGGCGGAGGTCGTTCTGAAGGCGCTCTGCCTCGTGCACCGGCGTTGCTTCAGGCAGCGTCACGACAAAGACATGCGTAAAGTTCTTGTCCCTAAGACGGGGCAGCAGTTCCCTCACAGACTCCGGCATGTCGCCCTGGGTACGCTCAACTTCACGGTGATAGGCTTCTGCCGCATCCAGCAACAGAATCGTATGCCCGGTCGGCGCCGTATCCAGAACCACAAACCCGCCCTTACCTGCATCCACCGTACGAGCAAACGCCCGGAAAACAGCGATTTCTTCTGTGCAGGGCGAACGTAGGTCTTCTTCAAGCATGGCGAGTCCGGCTGCATCAAGACTCTTACCGGCCTTTGCCAGAACCTCTTCGGTGTATTCATGAACCTCATGCACCGGGTCAATTTTGGTAACCGTTAAGCCGGGCATCCCCTCTTCTGCCGCAGCAGCAACGTGCGCCGCTGGGTCTGTAGTAGAAAGGATGACCGGGAAGCCTCGCTCTGCCAGGTTGAAGGCAATGGCAGCAGCAACCGATGTTTTGCCAACACCGCCCTTTCCCATAGTCATGATGACACCATGACCTACTGCAGCCAATTCATCGACGTATCGCTTCAGACCGCCTGGTAATGACTCAATCGATGGCAACGACCGCTCCAAAGGCAGCGGCAG
>VEQK01000006.1 GCA_018883265.1 Rhodocyclaceae bacterium
ATTCGCAGTTGCAATACAACCCGATGAACGGCACCTGGAAGTATCTGCCGCCCAATTCCCAGCCGATCTACAACCCGCATTCGGGTAACTGGGATATGGGGCCAAAGGATTCGGTGCAGAAATACAACCCGATGGATGGCAGCTGGCAGACGACGAGCCCGAAGGCGGAGATGAAGTACAACCCGTATGGTGGTACGTGGTCTTACGAGCCGCCTGGGTATGACCTGGAATACAACCCGTTTGATGGGCAGTGGGAGTATCCGTCGTGGTAAGGGGGGCGAACCATGTTTGAACAGTTCGTTCGAGGCGCCCTGTGGTTTGTTGCGGCTACCTATGTGGTGGCGACGTTCAAGACCCTGACCCTGGCGCTGACGGCTTGAAATAAAAAACCCGCCACACGGGCGGGTTCTTGAATGCTTGGGGCGATCGACGGGACTCGAACCCGCAACACCCGGGATCACAACCCGGTGCTCTACCAATTGAACTACGACCGCCACTGTTACAACTAAATCTGGCGCGCCCGGCGAGACTCGAACTCACAACCTACGGCATAGAAGAGCCTAAGATCTCGTTGGCGCTGCTCCGATTAATTTTCAAGTATAGCGTGTTTTAGCGGAGCTGAATAGTCGCAATCGCCTTGCTCAATGAGGTCTGACAACAAAAAAAGGATTACCGGCAACGTGAGAAACACTACAGGTGCCCCGATCCTGAGAAGCCATCGCGCCTGTTTTTTCTAGGTCGTCGAAGTCTAAGGGCAGCTGAGCTTAACAGCAGGCTACCGAGAAAGAGGGTTGGGAATCGATAGGCACATTTTTCTTCCTTAAAAGACAATCTCTGAAACGAGATCTGCGGCGGAGAAAGCAAGGTCTCCTCAATAAGGATATCCGTGCGCGGCCCAGGTCTTTATAGCTGGTAACTCAATTTAAGGCGCTGTTGAAGGTTCTTGGCCTGTTTGAAGGCCTCCTTAAGAATTCTACGGTCAAGCTGATTTAAGCGTTTGATATAAATCCGATTGTTGCCAAGTCCACCATCTTTAAGATCGAGATGTTGAAGTCTTAGGCGCATGAGCTGGATAAAGTGAAATGCTTCGATGAAGGCTTCCGTATCGGTTCCTGACCCTCCCACGCATTGGGCTGTGTCGCGCAGACGAGTCGCCGTCGATGGTGTCTGGATGCCATTGGCGAGTGCCATCACTCGTGCGGCGTCCACAAAAATCCGAGCCCCAAATTTTTTCAGATCGATAAAAGGCTCGCCATTCTCATCGGCTTCGGTCTGGAAGTCTCGGATCACGCCTAGTGGCGGGGTTGCGGACATCGCATTAGAAGCAAGCATGCGCAAAAAGC
Organism: Rhodocyclaceae bacterium; assembly: GCA_018883265.1. Lineage (GTDB taxonomy): Bacteria > Pseudomonadota > Gammaproteobacteria > Burkholderiales > Rhodocyclaceae > Fluviibacter. The sequence goes on from VEQK01000006.1 coordinate 1,344, forward strand.
CCGAATTACTCCGGCTTTCACGTGTCAGAGCTTCTGCCATACGTTCGGCAAGATCAAAGCGCCCGAAGAGTGGTCGGAAATCAAAGAAAATTGTGGCGTTAAGAAGTGCATCTGGATGGGGTTCTCGAATCCAATGGCGGAAGCAATCCTGCCATTCTTCAAGTGTCATGCACCACTTGGGATTGCTGGCCATGATCTCGCCTTGGCAGAGCGGAAATCCGACCGTATCCAGATCCTTGTTCACGTCCAGAGCAAAAGCCATGAGACGCTCTTTGAGGGCAGTAGCGTTCTGTCCGGGCCCAGTGAGATAAACGATCCCATTATCTTGATCGGTGGACAGCGTCTGCTCTTCACGTCCCTCGGAGCCAAAGGCCAGCCAGGTCCATTGGATATCTTTGAGATCGTGTTTGGTCAGATTAAGTCTAAGCACCCGATCCGTGATGGCGTCGTTCAAGGTAGATATAAAGCGCGTCAATTGTTCCGCACCAACACCCTGTGCCAACATATTAAACACGGTATGTTGAATGTCACGCATTGCACTCTTCAGGGTGAATGCGTTCTCAGCTTTTTCGATTTTACGGCGCACCTGACCCAGGCCGACGCGTTGCAAAGCGAATAAGTCACGTTCCGAAATAACGCCAGTGAGTTTGCCACCATCATCGATAATAATCAGATGCCGGATACCGTGCGCCGCCATGGCCAGCATGGCATCATAAGCGGTTGCCGATTGTTGCAGCACTGCGGGTGGAACGGTTATTACTTCAGCAATCGAGTTCTGGAGCGAAACGCCTCCAAGAATGACGCGACGAACTACATCCGTTTGGGTCATCAGGCCAATCGGTGTTTGCTGATCATTGACCACAATGACTGAGCCAGTCTCTTCGTCGCCCATGATGCGGATAGCGTCAATGATCGGTGTGTTCTCAGTAACGGCGATCGCTGGGCGCTTGATCAGATCTTGTAGCCTCGTATTGAGTGACTGTGACTCGACGGCTTGCTGCGCAAATTGGGATTGCAGTTGTTTGCGTGATTCGCTGACCAAACGCGCAAGATAATTGTTGCAGTGCTTCGAGATAACCGGGCTTAACTCCAGAAGCTTCTGAAAAGAGGGTGCATCGATTTCAAGCAGCTTGCATGGCTGGGTTGCCCGAAAAGTATAGGTTGATGCTTGTTGGGTTGTTACTGCTCGTATCGGGAAAAACTCGCCCGGCGACAAGGTCCATTCTTCGGCATCACTGGATTCGGTTGCGACCGATGTCGCTCTGACTTTCCCTTCGATGATGATAAAGATGGAGCGAGCTACTCCCTGTTGGGGTGATACAACAATCTCCCCTTCGGCCTTGTTAATGACTGAGAGTTTGGGCAGTAAAAAAATTCCGGCAACTTCTTCAAGTTGGTCAAAAGGAGGGTAGTTGCGAAGCAGGGAGAGGTTATCGGTAGTCATCATGTGTGGCCTTTAGTGCGTACGAATCAAATCTACCTTTTTTGTTGCGATGCAACAACCGATCGCAGCTTAAAAAGATGCAATTGTTGACGTAAATCAAACCAATCGAATCGAATCAAATCAAATGAGAAGATAGTCTGTTACAGACCTTGGTTAGTTGCGTTTTTGACAAAGGAAGCCAAAGACTGCAGTTTCCCGGCGAATCGGATCAGGATCTTGTAAGTGTCTTTGTCAAACTGAGCAGACTTGTCTTCAAGCAGTGCCCAGATCTCTTCCTCGCTGCGTGCGCTACCCAGGTATGCCCAGTTCTCGATCAACAGCATCTCTTTGCCTTCTTGCAGAAAGGCCGGGCCATTGAAGGGCCACGTCTTGATTTTGAGTTTCCCCAACCCCGTCAGCAGGCGTGTGTCATGGACGATTGTTGGCTCCTCACCGATGCAGGCGCCAAGACATTTTTTTAACTGTCGACCAAAGCAGGCTGATCCTGGCTTCACTTTCTCCAGTCCCATAATTGCTTTGCAGAGAGTGTGTTCCTCGGCGATTTCTGTCAGTGCCTTTAATGCCTCGCGTTTGCTTTTGAATAAGCCATACAAATTGGCGGTTGTCGCGAAATCCAGCTCACTGGCATAGGCTACATGTAACTTTAATCCATTTGTCTCTACTTGCAGCTGGATGGAACAAAGCTCGTTGTTGCGTCTTAACTGACGGTTGTGCGTAGGCTGCAGCTTCTTCACCAGTGCCGCCTCTTTGAGTAATGCACCGATCTCGCCCCCGGTCCTGATGTGTTCAATCCGGCGAACTTGCTGTGACAGACTCATTTCCTTAGCGGAAGTCACATCCGCCGTGAAATGAGACATCACCCGCTGGCGGATATTGACCGACTTTCCAACATACAAGGGCAGGTCGTTCTCACCGTAAAAGAGATATACGCCCGGTGACTCCGGCAAGCCATCAATCATCGTCAGATCGATATGCGTTGGGGTACTGGGTCGACCCAGAAGCACTTTGAGCGCTTCTTGAATCGTCTCTTGCGGAATGGTGGCCTGGATCTTCTCCCAGAACTGGTAAATCAGCTGGGCATCAGCCAGAGCCCGGTGGCGTCCGGATACCTTGAGGCTGTGGCGTTCAATCAGAGTGTCCAGATTGTGCTTAGGGTGGCCGGGGTATAGACGCCTAGAGAGCTTGACCGTACACAGCGTTTTGGCGCTGAAATCGATACCCTCCCGCAAAAAAGACTGCTTCAGGAAAGCGTAGTCGAATCGGGCATTGTGGGCGACAAAGAGTCGACCTTCCAGCATCTTGTAGACTCGACTGGCTAAATCACAGAAGCGGGGTGCCTCTGCCACCATCTCATTACTAATACCGGTCAGGCTCTCGATAAACCCCGAGATACGTGTTTCGGGATTGACCAGAGAACTCCACTCCTGAACACCCGACTCATCGACCAGAATGATGCCGATTTCCGTGATGCGGTCTTGAGATGCGGTAGCGCCAGTAGTCTCTAGGTCAACGAAGGCGAGTCGCTCGGTTCCTGCCATGTCTGACGGATTTCGATATCGGTTGTACGATCATCCAAGAATTCGTTTAAGTACCAAGAGATCGTTTGTGTACTCATGATCGCATTCACTGTTTGACAGAGAAAAGTGCTCGAGTAGATTTAATATTGAGCGCCTGAATTGGTCGTTGTTCCTAGCGGCGGGTTCGATCCTCCGATAAAAAGTTGCTAGAGCCTCGTTTTCTCCTTTCTTCTCTGCATCAAAGACGTAGTCCACTAGCGTTCTCAAGGCAGTCACTTCTCCCGCGCGACGTGAAGAGTCCTCGTTGACTCGGTTGTCATCAATCGTCAGTGAAAATTTGATGGCATTACTGAACAAGGAGTCGACCGTTGCATTGAGCTCCTGGTCATTAAGGTTTTCCGATTCCATGACAAGTAACCAAGCGTTACGATGCGCTTCCATGATGAATGGTGAGGCTTTTTTGATGATTTCTTGATTCATAATTCCTACTATTCTACTTGGTTATGTTCGAATTAGCCCACCTTAAGAGTCAATCGTAAGACTCAGATCCCCAAAACTGTCTCTGGTTTAGAGGTTGATGCTGTACTGGAGTGAATTGATACACTCATTTTTTGGAGAGCCTGAAGCGCAAGCAAATATAAAGTTAGGACAATTTGTAATTTGGGCTCTGGCGCCGTAAGGTGTGGGGGTTCGAGTCCCTTCCTGCACCACGAAAACTATGAGATTGATCGTTTATTGGTTCAGAAACGATTTGCGCCTGGAAGATAACCCGGCGTTCTCTCAGGCATGCATTGACGCGGACGTTTTGCTGCCGATTGTCATTCATGACACCAAACAGGATCTCAACACCCCATGGGGCTTTAAGCGCGTCGGGCTGTGCCGTCGGCAGTTTGAGCATGAATCTATAACGGCACTAAAAATACAATTGCAGAGCATCGGTTCAGACCTTATCGTGCTCAAAGGCAGCCCTGTCGAAGTCATCACAGAAACGCTACACAAGCTCGGCGCTCAGAGCGTGTACACCCAGAAGATTGAAGCGCCCGAAGAAAATCAGGACACAGAGCGTCTTAACGCTATGGGCGTTGATGTCAGGGAGTTCTGGCAATCGAGTATGCTGGATCCTGCCGACTTACCATTTGAATTGAAGAGCATGCCTGAGTCGTTTTCTCGTTTCAGGCAACGTATTGAAGCGGCAAAACTGACATATGCCACTCCCGTGGCCAAACCAACCCGAGTGCCGCCTCTGCCCAAAAACCACCCGGAGTCTGACCCGTTTACCGGGGGGTGTGGTACATCGATGGCCTTGCCCTTTAAAGGCGGGGCACAAAATGCCCAGAACCACATCGATCAGTATTTTTTGCGCCGTTTGCCTGACACGTACAAAAAAACGCGTAATCAACTCATGGGCATGGATTATTCTAGTAAGTTTTCTCCCTGGCTTGCATTGGGGTGTTGCTCAGCCAGGTCGATCGCGCATCGACTCAACGCGTATGAGCAGCAATTTGGTGCGAATGAGGGCACCTACTGGTTGTGGTTCGAGCTCTTATGGCGAGACTATTTCGAGTTTCTGGCCTTCAAGTACGGTAAAAAACTTTTTAGAGCCCGCGGACTCTCAGATCAAGGCAGTGTTACGTTTGATGCGCGTTCGTTTGATCAGTGGATCACAGGACGAACAGAAAATTCGTTCATCAATGCCGGTATGACAGAACTCTCTCAGACCGGTTATCTTTCAAACAGAATGCGTCAAATTGTGGCCAGCTATTGGATCTACGATATGCAAGGTGATTGGCGCGCAGGGGCGTCGTGGTTCGAGTCCCAACTGATGGATTACGATGTTTACAGCAATGTGGGTAACTGGTTGTATATTGCAGGTCGCGGCACAGATCCTCGCGGAGGCCGGCATTTTAATGTGGTCAAACAGGCGCTAGAACATGATCCGGACAACCGTTACCAACATCACTGGCTAAGAACACCGTTATGACAGACACCCTATCGCTCATTGCCAGGATGTATCTCGCCATCGGGGTCATTTTTGCAGTATGGCTCATCGTGATGGCGGGTTATCAACTGGACAGGTTTGATCGGCAGAATCTCAATAAGGGCGCCGCGGCCGGCATCCTGTTACTTTGTATCTTGGCCTGGCCTATCGCAATGATTCACCGGCCAAAGGCGCTGGTTTCGGTGAGAGCCTTGGCGCCGATCGATTACCGATCAGCAGCGTTTATGCGCGAGCGCTACAGGCTGTCTCAAGCGTTGCCGCATTGTTCTTCACGCGTCTGTTTTTCCCCGACGAAAGAGGGCGTCAAGATGGCCAGTCACCTCTTTAGCCCCGCGGAAATTGAATCCACTGCAGCGAAGCCTATCAAGCGGTATTGGCTTTCCCAGGATGAAGAAACCCAGATCATTCGTTGGGTGCGCAGCTCAGATCTCAATGATGCAACGCCTGTTGATGTTCCCTGGATCTGGACAGGATTTATTCACCTTGCTGACGAAATGCTCAGACAGGGCCTGGGCAAAACCCATTGCGTCCAATGCGACAAAGCATATTCGGCCACCGAATTAAGGTCTGATAATGATTCAAGCGCCGGTGATTCTAATCAAAAGCGTCTGCTTTGCCCGGCAGGGCATACGGTATTGGAGCTGCAACGCAAACAACCCCCAGCATTAAACTGAGGCCGGTTCAAGGGTTTTTCTGAGTACGGCGAGGTCGTTAATAAAAAAAGCAGGTCTCACAACCTGCCCGCAAATGTTTCCCAAGCCATCTACCGCTTCTTCAGATGCGCTCCGTGACTTCATCACAAGGACGCAGCAACTGACCCGAATCGGACTCAACGGCTCTGACGGAAAAATTCGGGAACGAACACCGGATCAATCGGATATGACTCAGCACATCATCTCTCGACGCTTCCAGGGACTCATAGAAAGTCCACTGTCCCGTTCTCAAGGCCATGATCTCAATGTTATACATCTTGTCTCCCATCTACTTTTTTTGAAGTTTGCAGTAACAGCATAAGTCATATGGATCGAGATACAAGTTCATGCGCGGTTGATTATTTGATCTGGATCAAATTAACCCGATAAATGCCGGATCAACATGCATCAGGCATGCTGACAGACCTGATCGGCGAGGCGTTTGGCGTCGTCGAGGTAAGTCTGCGCATTTTCCAACCCCGTCAAAAACCGCTCAGGGATGCCTGAAATACCAGTTTGCGCCCCGACCAGGGCACCGGTCAAAATGGCCCGGGCCTGATTCTGGCCGCCGCCATTAACAGCATTGAGTACAGCCAGTTCAAAATTATTCGCAAAGCGCGCCGCCAGGTAGTAGGCCGCTGGGAACTGGTGATACACCGCACAGGGCATACCGTACACCAGCGACACTTTCCACGCCGGGTTGATATCAATGTCGGGATCGATGGCTGCGGCTGCAATGTTGGAGGGTGTTAGAAGCGCGTCAGGCGACGGAAAACTACCAGGCCTGAACGTTTCTCTCTGGCTGGTTTTGGGGGCCTGAAGGTTCTCGGCAGTAACGGCATGAAAGGGCAGTTGACCGCTCTTGACGCGTGCCATGAGCTTACTCGACAACGCCGTATCCAACGGGTGCCCTTCGACGAGCATCCCCAGCACCGCCCCATAAGCCACGGTCATGGCGAGGACGGTGCCATCATTCTGAGTCAGGAGGGTATTGCGGCTCACTGCCGAAGCCAGTTCAGCCGGTTCAAGCGCATACCGGATGGCAATCGCCAAGGTGCGCTCCGCCGCTTCGGTTGTATCGGCGTTGCCCGCGACCTCGCCCCAAGGCAGACCCGCTTCAACCCGTAATTGCCAGGCCGAACGGATCGATTGGCTGGTGTACCCGCCAGGGCCACGCATCGGGGTGCCATCGATCAATGGAAAGAAGTCTTCGTCCATCCGCCGGCAAAAATCGGCTTCATCATAGCCACCCGCGTCCACCAGTGAGCGCAAGGTCAGCGCCAGCAACCCCCCGGCTTGAGACGATTGCCCGGCTTTCATGCCGGCGTGATACCAACCCGGTTTGGGTGCCGTGTAGTCGCTAATCCACGGCCCATAATTGGCGCGGAGCGCGTTCAGGTCGTAGTACCAGTGGGGCCCTAAAGCCAAGGCATCGCCAATAAAGGCGCCCATGATCGCCCCGACCACGCGATCCTGTAACGACCGTTCAGTCATTTAAACAACGCCCTGGGCTAACATCGCATCGGCCACTTTGACGAACCCGGCGATGTTGGCGCCATCCACATAACTCACCGAGCCATCGGGGCGGCTGCCATAGTGCAGGCAAGCGTTGTGGATGCCTTTCATGATTTCATGCAGTCGAAGATCCACTTCTTCGCGCGGCCACGACAGGCGCATCGCATTCTGGCTCATCTCCAGGCCAGACGTGGCAACGCCACCGGCATTGCTGGCCTTGCCCGGGGCGTAGAGCACTTTTGACTCTTCGAACAGTTTGATCGCGTCGGCTGTGCACGGCATATTGGCGCCCTCAGCCACGCACTGTAAGCCGTTCTTGATTAACAGTCGGGCATCCATCTCATCGAGTTCGTTTTGGGTCGCGCAGGGCATGGCCACATCGACAGGAATCTGCCATGGTTTGGCGCCTGCGATGAACTGCGAACCCGTGACTTCGGCAAAATCACTGACGCGCCCATAGTCACGATTTTTGATTTCCATCAGCCGATTGAGTTTTTCCGGTGTGAACCCGGCGGCATCAAACACGGTGCCACCCGAGTCAGAAACGGTGAGTACCTTTGCCCCAAGGCTCATGGCTTTCTCAACCGCATATTGCGCCACATTACCCGAGCCAGACACTGCCACCCGCATACCTGCCAGTGTTTTGCCGGCATGATTCAGCATCTCTTCGGCAAAGTAGACCGTGCCATAACCGGTGGCTTCAGGACGAATCAGCGAACCACCAAACGACAGCCCTTTGCCAGTAAAAACACAGTCAGCCTTATTGGCCAGTTTCTTCATCATCCCGGCCATGTAACCGACTTCGCGGCCACCGACACCGATATCGCCCGCAGGCACATCGGTATCCGAACCGATATGACGATACAACTCGGTCATGAATGCCTGACAGAAGCGCATCACCTCGCCATTGCTGCAACCCTTGGGGTCAAAATCCGAACCGCCTTTGCCACCGCCCATGGGTAAGGTGGTCAGTGCGTTCTTGAAGGTTTGCTCGAAGGCCAGAAACTTGAGGATGGACAGATTCACCGAAGGGTGGAACCGGATGCCCCCCTTGTAAGGCCCGATGGCCGAACTGTGCTGAATCCGGTAGCCGCGATTTACACGCACCGCGCCCCGGTCATCAATCCAGGACACGCGAAACATGATGATTCTCTCCGGTTCAACCAGGCGCTCGAGCAAAGCGTGTTCGGTATACTGGGGGTGGGTCGCAATAAAGGGCCACAGACTTTCCATCACCTCAGCAACCGCTTGCAGATACTCCGGCTGCCCAGGATTACGATGTTTGATCTGCGCAATGAAACTGTCTAAATCGGCGTGATTCATGCCCAACTCCATCTCTAATCAATGTTCCCATTGTGCACCGATATGGTGCGAATGGGGGGCTGTGTTGGAGTGGGCGCCATCAAATAGCTTGATGCCGCAGGCGTTACCCCATGCGATCGGCAATAAAAAAGGCGCCCGCAGGCGCCTTGGTGTGTCCCTAAGGGTGGGTTAGTTACCCGGGCTTGTGGCTGCCGATTTTTTACCGGCTTGTTAGATCGAGTTATGTTCGGCCTGCTTAGAATTTTCGTGCTGGTCGTAGACATAACGGCCATGCCGCAAAGGAAACGCTCACCCGGGAAGCGAAGAATGCTGTCGGCAGCCTGTAAGACCTTGAAAAGTGCCAACGGAAAAACCGTTGGTGCATTCCACTGGAAGTGGCGCAACTAAAGGCTTTTGGCGCGCCCGGCGAGACTCGAACTCACAACCTACGGCTTAGAAGGCCGTTGCTCTATCCGGTTGAGCTACGGGCGCCTCACTTCACGCGCTACTTCGGATGCTACAAAAACTGGTCGGGGCGGTGGGATTCGAACTCACGACCTCCTGGTCCCAAACCAGGCGCGATAACCGGACTACGCTACGCCCCGACAAGCTTGAGACTATAGCGGAAAGGGGGCTTTCCCGTCAAGGTTACAGCAGTTTTTGCAGCGATGCCTGGTCGATGAGGAAGACAAAGTCGCTACCGCCCGCCGTATCCAGCCAAACGAGTGGCAGATCGGGGTAGGTGGCTTCCATGGCATCACGGTTATGACCGATCTCGACAACCAGCCAGCCACCGGGCTTGAGTGTTTTGGCGGCCTGACGCAGGAGTGTGTGGACCAGATCCAGACCATCGCTGCCACCGGCCAGAGCCATTTCGGGCTCGTGCCGGTATTCCGATGGCAGGGTATCCATCGAGGCGGCATCCACATAGGGCGGGTTGCTGATGATGAGGTCGTATTGCTGCTCTAGCACCGGGGCCATCAGGTCGCCCTGGTGCAGTTTTAAACGATCGCCAATGCCGTACATGTCGACGTTGAGTCGGGCGACGTCCAGTGCCTCGGGCGAGAGGTCAACCGCATCGACCTGACTGTTGGGAAAATGCAGTGCGGCCAGAATGGCCAGGCAGCCGGAGCCGGTGCAGATATCGGCGACACGGGTTATGGCGGCAGGGTTTTGCACCCAGGGTGCCATGTCGTCCATGATGAGCTCGGCGATGAACGAGCGGGGCACGATGACGCGGCGGTCGATCTTGAAAATGTACGGGCCCAGCCAGGCTTCGCCCAGGATGTAGGCGAGCGGCGCTTTGGTGGTGCAGCGTTCGATGAGGCGCGCTTGCAGTGTGGCGCGATTGGCATCCGATAGCGGTTGTGACCAGTGCTTGTCGAGCTCGTCGAAAGGCACATCGAGCGTGGCGCTGATCAGCCAGGCGATTTCGTCTTCGGGGCAGGTACAGCCGTGGCCGAAGCTGAGGCCGGCCTGGTTCAGCTGGTCGACGGCGGCTTCGTAGAAGGCGGCAACGCTATTGGCGGGTGCGGTCATGCCGGGGCGCTCACTTGAGCAGCTGGACAAAGATCTGCTGGTAGATGCGGGCCAGTTCGGGCAGGGCGTTGACGTCGATGTGTTCGTCGATCATGTGGATCGAAGCGTTGACGGGGCCCAGTTCGATGATCTGCTCGGAGATTTCTGCGATAAAGCGTGCGTCCGAGGTGCCGCCGGTCGTGGAGAGTTCGGTGTCGATGCCGGTGACGGTTTTGATGGCCTGGCGTGCGGCGTCGGCCAGCGGGCCATCGGGCGTGATGAATGGTTTGGCGCCCAGCGTCCAAGTGATGTCGTATTCCAGGCCATGGCGCATGAGCAGGTCTTCGACATGCTGCTTGAGGCCCTCGGCCGTGCTGGCCGTTGAGAAGCGGAAGTTGAACTTCAGATTCAGATTGCCTGGAATGACGTTGCCTGCACCGGTGCCGGCGTTGAAGTTGGAGATCTGCCAGGTGGTGGGCGGGAAATATTCGTTGCCGTTGTCCCATTCGGTGGCGGCCAGCTCGGCCAGCGCCGGGGCAAACTGGTGGATCGGGTTACGCGCCAGATGCGGGTAGGCAACGTGGCCTTGCACGCCTTTGATGGTGAGGTCGCCGGAGAGCGAACCGCGGCGACCGTTTTTGATCATGTCGCCACAGCGCTTGACCGAGGTGGGTTCGCCGACGATGGCGTACTGAATCGTTTCGCCACGGGCCTTGAGGGCATCGACCACGATGGTGGTACCGTCGTGGGCCGGACCTTCTTCATCAGACGTCAGCAGAAAGGCAATCGAGCCGGGGTGATTCGGGTTTGCAGAAACGAATTGTTCAACGGCCACGATAAAGGCGGCGAGTGAGCTTTTCATGTCGGACGCGCCCCGGCCATAGAGCTTTCCGTCACGTACTGTTGGCTCGAAGGGTGGCGTGGTCCAGGCGGCCAGGTCTCCGGTCGGCACCACATCGGTATGACCAGCCAGCACCATGAGTGGGGCGGTAGAGCCGCGACGCGCCCAGAGGTTGCTGGTGCCGTTACGATCGATGCGTTCGAAGCTGAAGCCTAGGGGTTTTAAGCGGTCGGCGATCAGTTCCAGGCAGCCGGCATCTTCGGGGGTGACTGAAGCCCGTGCAATAAGGGCTTCGGCAAGGGCGCGGACGGGTTCAGTCATGTTGGTGCGGTCAATGGTGATTAATCACGCAGCAAATCGTTCAGGCTGGTCTTGGCGCGGGTCTGGGCGTCGACCTTCTTGACGATGACGGCGCAGTACAGGCTGTACTTGCCATCGGGCGAGGGCAGGTTGCCGGCGACGACTACCGAACCGGCCGGTACGCGGCCGTAGTGGATCTCGCCGGTTTCGCGATCGTAGATCTTGGTCGATTGGCTGATGTACACGCCCATCGAGATAACGCAGTTGTCTTCGACGATGACGCCTTCGACGACTTCCGAACGGGCGCCGACAAAACAGTTGTCGCCGATGATGGTGGGGTTGGCTTGCAGCGGTTCGAGCACGCCGCCGATGCCGACGCCGCCCGACAGATGGACGTTTTTACCGATCTGGGCACACGAGCCTACGGTAGCCCAGGTGTCGACCATGGTGCCTTCGTCGACGTAGGCGCCAATGTTGACGTAGGAGGGCATCAGCACGACGTTCTTGGCGATGAACGAACCGCGACGGGCGGTGGCCGGCGGTACCACGCGGAAACCGCCTGCGCGGAATTGTTCTTCGGTCCAGCCCTGGAATTTGGTATCGACCTTGTCGAAGTAGCGCAGTTCACCGCTGTCTTGTACGCGGTTATCGTGGGTGCGGAACGAGAGCAGCACGGCCTTTTTGACCCACTGGTGGGTGACCCAGTCGCCATTAATTTTTTCGGCGACGCGCAGAGCACCGCGATCCAGTTCGTGGATAACCTGATCAATGGCTTCCACGGCGTCTTTGGGCGAACCGGTCGGCGACAGGTCGTTGCGGTTTTCCCAGAGGTTTTCGATGACGGATTGCAGCGGGTGATTGATGGCGTGGCTCATGGACATGGCTTTAAAAAGGGCTTGAAAGCCTTTCATTATACGGGAAATGCCGGTTTAGCCTCCGGCCGGGCAGCCAGATTTTTTATGGGTCGCGTTTGAGCGGCGCGCTTCCTTCGGGTATCATCGGGCTTTCCCGCTGCACGTTTTGTTATGACCAAATATGTCTTCGTCACGGGTGGTGTCGTTTCTTCCCTGGGTAAGGGAATTGCGGCCGCCTCACTGGGTGCGATTCTCGAATCGCGTGGGCTCAAAGTCACCCATCTAAAGCTTGATCCCTATATCAACGTCGACCCCGGGACGATGAGTCCTTTCCAGCACGGCGAAGTGTTCGTGACGGAGGACGGTGCCGAAACCGATCTGGATCTCGGCCACTATGAGCGCTTTACCAGCGCCCGAATGCACAAACGCAACAACTTCACGACCGGTCAGGTATACGAGTCGGTCATCAAGAAAGAGCGTCGTGGCGAATATCTGGGCAAGACCGTCCAGGTCATTCCGCATATCACCGACGAGATCAAGCATCTGATCAAACGTGGCGCTGAAGGCGCCGACGTGGCGCTGGTCGAGGTAGGCGGCACCGTTGGTGACATTGAGTCACTGCCGTTTCTCGAAGCCATCCGTCAGATGGGCATCGAGGAAGGCCGTAATAACGTCTGTTACATCCACCTGACGCTGCTGCCTTGGATTGCTGCGGCCGGCGAACTGAAAACCAAGCCGACCCAGCACTCGGTCAAGGAGCTGCGCGAGATCGGTATCCAGCCGGATGTGCTGCTGTGTCGTGCTGATCGTTCGATTCCCGTGGAAGAGCGTCGCAAGATCGCGCTATTCTGTAATGTAGCGCCGGAAGCCGTGATCGAGGCGCTGGATGCCGATTCGATCTACAAGATTCCGTCCATGCTGCATAACCAGATGCTCGACGAGATCGTCTGCCATCGTCTGGCCATTCTGGCGCGTGCCGCTGATCTGACGGTCTGGAACAAACTGGTGCATTCTCTGGAAAACCCGGAGCGCTTTGTCGATGTGGCGTTCGTGGGCAAGTACGTCGATCTGACCGAATCGTACAAGTCGCTGATCGAGGCGCTGGTGCACGCCGGCATCCAGACGCACGCCAGGGTGCGGATCCATTATCTGGATTCGGAAGACCTGGAGCGTAACGGCTGCGATGCGCTCAAAGATATGGACGCCATTCTGGTGCCGGGCGGCTTTGGCAAGCGCGGTACCGAGGGCAAGATCGCCGCCATTCGTTATGCCCGTGAAAACAGGATCCCGTATCTGGGCATCTGCCTGGGTATGCAGCTGGCCGTGGTGGAATACGCCCGCGATGTTGCAGGAATGAAGGACGCGCACTCGACCGAATTCGATCCGGGTTCGCCGTTCCCGGTGATCGGTCTGATCACCGAATGGCAGGATCGTTCGGGCAAGCTTGAACAGCGTAGTGAGGATTCCGATCTGGGCGGCACGATGCGGCTGGGCGGCCAGCTCTGTCTGCTCAAGCCAGGTTCGCTGTCGCGTGAGATTTACGGCGCCGACGAGATTACCGAGCGTCACCGCCACCGCTATGAAGTCAACAACACGCTGCTCTCGAAGCTGGAAGAGGCGGGGCTGGTCGTGGCCGGGCGGGCGCCGGTGACCGACCTGTGTGAAATGGTCGAGCTACCGAAGTCGGTGCACCCATGGTTTGTGGGCTGCCAGTTCCACCCGGAATTCACCTCGAATCCGCGCCAGGGTCATCCCCTGTTCACCGCCTACGTGAATGCCGCCGTGGCGCATCAGGATTCGACCGGTGTGCACAAGCAGGCGGTCGCTAAAGAGACCAAAGTATGAAGCTCGCCGGGTTTGCCGTTACTGACACCTCGCCCTTTTTTCTGATCGCCGGGCCCTGCGTGATCGAATCCGAGCAGCTGTGCCTGGATGTGGCCGGTCGCATGAAGGAACTGACGACCCGGCTGGGGATTCCGTACATTTTCAAGGCCAGCTTTGATAAGGCCAACCGCAGTTCGGGCAAGTCGTTCCGTGGCCCGGGCCGGGCGGGCGGTCTGGCCATTCTGGCGAAAGTGCGTGAACAGATCGGTGTGCCCGTGCTGACCGATGTGCACGATATCGACGATATCGCCCCGGCCGCTGCCGTGGTTGATGTGCTGCAGACGCCGGCCTTTCTGTGCCGGCAGACCGATTTCATCGCTGCCTGCGCGGCCAGCGGCAAGCCGGTGAATATCAAGAAGGGCCAGTTCCTGGCGCCGACCGATATGCAGAACGTGGTCGATAAAGCCAAAGATGCGGCGCGCGACGCGGGGGTGAAAGAGGACACCATCATGGTGTGCGAACGCGGTGCTTCGTTCGGTTATAACAATCTGGTCTCGGATATGCGGTCGCTGGCGATCATGCGCCGTACCGGCTGCCCGGTGGTGTTTGATGCCACGCACTCGGTGCAGTTGCCGGGTGGGCAGGGCAGTTCGTCGGGCGGCCAGCGCGAGTTCGTGCCGGTCCTGGCGCGCGCGGCTGTCGCTACCGGCATCCATGGTCTGTTCATGGAGACGCACCCGGATCCGGCCAACGCCCTGTCGGATGGCCCGAACGCCTGGCCGCTGGACAGGATGCCGCAGCTGTTGCAACACCTTAAAACCCTTGACCAGTCGGTCAAGGAAGCCCGTATGTTTGACCTCGTTTGACTTGAATTAAAACCACATAAAGAAAGGCCTAACCGATATGAGCGCCATTGTTGACATCATCGCCCGTGAGATTCTGGATTCGCGTGGTAACCCGACCGTCGAAGCCGACGTCCTCTTGGAATCCGGCGTGATGGGTCGCGCTGCTGTGCCGTCGGGTGCTTCGACGGGTTCGCGCGAAGCCATCGAACTGCGTGATGGCGATGGTAGCCGCTACCTGGGTAAGGGCGTAATGCGCGCCGTCGAAAACGTCAACACCGAAATCAGCGAAGCGCTGATCGGTCTGGATGCCCAGGAACAGGCCTTCATCGACAAGACGCTGATCGATCTGGACGGCACCGATAACAAGGCCCGCCTGGGCGCCAACGCGCTGTTGGCCGTGTCGATGGCCGTGGCCAAGGCGGCTGCCGAAGAGTCGGGCTTGCCGCTGTATCGTTATTTCGGTGGCGCCGGCCAGATGTCGCTGCCGGTACCGATGATGAACATCATCAATGGTGGCGAGCATGCCAACAACAGTCTGGATATCCAGGAATTCATGATCATGCCGGTGGGCGCGGAGTCTTTCCGCGAAGCGCTGCGCTGTGGCGCCGAGATTTTCCATGCGCTGAAGAAGCTACTGGATAAGAACGGCCACTCGACGGCCGTGGGTGACGAAGGCGGTTTCGCGCCGAACCTGGGTAGCCATGCCGAAGCGCTGGAAGTGATCATGCAGGCGATCCAGAATGCCGGTTATGTACCGGGCAAGGATGTGCTGCTGGCACTGGACTGCGCGGCCTCCGAGTTCTACAAGGATGGCAAATATCACCTGTCGGGCGAAGGCCTGCAGCTGAGCTCTGCCCAGTTCGTCGATTATCTGGCAACGCTGTGCGACAAATTCCCGATCGTGTCGATTGAAGACGGCATGTCGGAAGCCGACTGGGATGGCTGGAAGCTGCTGACCGATCGCCTGGGTAAGAAGGTGCAGATCGTGGGTGACGATGTGTTCGTGACCAACACGCGCATTTTCAAGGAAGGCATCCAGAAGGGGATCGGCAATTCGATCCTGATCAAGATCAACCAGATCGGTACGCTGTCTGAGACCTTTGCCGCCATCGAGATGGCCAAGCGCGCCGGTTACACCGCCGTGATTTCGCACCGCTCGGGTGAAACGGAAGATTCGACCATCGCTGATATTGCTGTCGGCCTCAATGCCGGCCAGATCAAGACCGGTTCGCTGTCGCGCTCCGACCGTATCGCCAAGTACAACCAGCTGCTGCGTATCGAAGAAGATCTGGGCGACACTGCAACCTACCCGGGTCGTGAAGCTTTTTATAACCTGCGTTAAACGCCGCAGTCGCTTCCGTTTTTTGCATGCGTCCCTCAACCGCCATCCTGCTGGGTCTGGCAGTGGTCATTCAGTACCCGCTATGGCTGGGCAAGGGCGGCTGGCTAAAGGTATGGGAAAGTGATCGGCAGTTAAGCCAGCAGCGCGAGACGAATCGCCAGCTCGAACTGCGCAACGCCGGTCTGGAAGCGGAAACCCGGAATCTCAAGTCCGGCCTGGAAGCGGTTGAAGAACGTGCCCGTTATGAACTGGGTATGATCAAGGCCGACGAAGTGTTCTATCAGTTGCCGAAACGATCTGTGCCGGCGGCTGCTCCCGCGACAGCAAACGCCCAGGGGGTTGAAATACCAGCACCTGCGGCCACCCCAAAGGAAACAAAGGAATCACAATGAGCGGACTTGTACATCGCAATACGGTGGTCACCCTAGATTACAGTGTGACGGATTCCGAAGGTCAGGTGGTGGATGATGGCCGCAACCCGATTCGCTATCTGCATGGCGGTTATGGCGATATCTTCGATCGCATCGAAGAGACGCTCGAAGGCAAACACGTTGGCGACTCTGTTACGGTGAAACTGCAGCCCGATGAGGCCTATGGGGATTACGATCCGGAGCTTGTTCAGATCGAACCGGCTTCACGTCTGCCCAAGGAAATCAAGGTCGGCATGCAGTTCGAAGGCGCTCCTGAAGGCGCCGACGAAGACGATGTGGTGATCTATCGTGTGACTGATATTGCCGATGGCAAGGTGGTGATGGATGGTAATCACCCGCTGGCAGGTATGTCGCTGGTGTTTACCTGTACGGTGCGCGACGTGCGTCCGGCCACCGAAGATGAACTCGAAGATGAAACGGCAAGCGATGATGACGATGGCGAGGGCCCGGGCCCGGTCGTCATTCACTGATCATTACGAAAGACGAGTCTTGCTGTCGGACTAATTGGCCCGTGGCGCTTCGGCCTGGTCGGGCTGTGTCTCATTCTCCGGGAGGTTGTCCAGGCTGAGCGGTGGCCAGGGGAAGGATTCGAACTTGAATTCAGTGCGACGGATCGGGTCATCGCCGGCCTTGTCGTTGCGTTCGATGCGAACTTCTACCCATCCCTGTTGAAGGGCGCCATAAGTCCCGACCCGGGTGAAGTTCTGATACGGCAGGTTGCTGGTCGGGTTGATTAAAGGATGATCGATCCGGTGTGCACCGCCGCCGCCATGGACAAGCAATACCTGCCCCGGAAAATTTTCGGTTTCCGTTCTGAGTAGTTGCAGTAGTGGCAGATAACCGGGTGAAGGTTCCGACACGCCCGGCTGGCTGAACTCAGGGTCACCATACATCACGATGACCAGCATGTTGAGTTTTGCTTCTCGCGCACGGGTAAATGCGTCTGAAAGCCAGCCCAGCACCGCCGTATTCCGGTCCTTATATTCGCTGCTGGCTTCTTCTTTCTTGCCCCAGTGATTGTTGTCACCGGTGACATTGAGCGTGACAAACAGTGCCGGGCTGGATTCCCAGCGCATGAGCTCGGGGTATGTTGCCTGGCGAACGAGGGGCAAGCTGGGTTCGCCCAGGCTGCGATTGCCCTGGTAGTAAGTTTTGCGCAGCAGATTCAATCGTTCTTCCGGTGCGAATTTAGTGCACAGAATCCACTCGGCATCGCCGGGGATATAGAACGCAGGCAGGGGAGCTTTGGCAAAGACCGGATAGGCCGCCAGCAGGTTGGCGTCCTGGCAACCCTGTTCAGACGGTTTGAGTCCCCCTGTAAAGATGGCAAGAGACTCCCGCTTGTCAGCCATGTCGTCCAGCATCCCCTTGAGATAATCCTGATGCTCCGGAGTCATATATACATCACCGATGAGACCGAAGCTGACGGTTTCGCCGAAGGCGGGTAACGCCAGACTCATGCCGATGAGCCAGGCGGTCAGCCGGTTGATACGGGGTTTATTGACGATCCGGTGCATAAGACATGGGGTTGGGATAGGGGATCAGTTTCTTGCTTTGGTTTTAAGCTGGTACAGGAGATCCAGTGCTTGTCGTGGGGTGAGGCTGTCAGGGTCGATGGTGGCCAGTTCGGCAATCAGCGGGTGTGATTCGGATAACGGTTCGGGCACGGTTGGTGTTGCATCCGGCACGTCAAAGAAATCATTCTGCCCCAGATCACCGTCGGTAGGTTGCTGACGCACGGATTGCGATTCGAGTTCAAGCAAGGTCCGGCGTGCATCGCGGACTACGGCCGACGGGATGCCGGCCAGTGAAGCGACTTCGATCCCGTAGCTCTGGTTCGCCGGGCCGGCCTGCACGCGGTGCATGAAGACAATGCGGTCGTGGTGTTCGACGGCATCGAGGTGGACGTTTTCCAGCTGTCTGAATTTCTCGCCAAGGCGTGTCAATTCGAAATAGTGGGTGGCAAAAAGGGTGAGTGATCTGTTCTGGCGAAGCATCTGCTTGAGCACGGCAGAAGCCAGCGCCAGACCGTCGAACGTTGATGTGCCGCGGCCGATTTCATCCATGAGCACCAGACTGCGTTCGTCGGCCTGGTTCAGGATAGCGGCGGTTTCGGTCATCTCGACCATGAAAGTGGAACGGCCGGAGGCCAGATCATCAGAGGCCCCGATGCGTGTGAATAACGCGTTGATGCGGCCGATGCGCGCCGAGGTGGCGGGAACGTAGGAACCGATGCGAGCAAGCAGCACGATCAACGCCGTCTGGCGCATGTAAGTCGATTTGCCACCCATGTTAGGGCCGGTGATGAGCAGGCACTGGCGATCCGGGTGTAGGCGGGTGTCGTTATCGACGAACGGCATGCCCTCTCTACTTAAGGCCTGTTCGACAACGGGGTGTCTACCTTCGCGAATCTCGATCTCTGGGATCGGGCTGAATTCCGGGCGGCACCAGTTGCGTTCGAGCGCCGTGACGCTAAAGCTACCGACCAGATCCAGTTCGGCGATGTCGCCGGCGATGGCTTTGAGGGCAATCACATCCGGTTGCAGCTGTTGCAATAGTTCATCGTAAAGCAGCTTTTCCCGGCTTAGCGCCCGATCCTGGGCGGACAGTGACTTGTCTTCGAAGGTCTTGAGTTCTGGGGTGATGTAACGTTCGGCGTTCTTGAGTGTCTGCCGACGGCGATAGTGTTCCGGTACTTTGCCGGATTGCGCTTGTGAGACTTCGATATAGAAGCCGTGTACCCGGTTGTATTCGACCTTGAGTGTGGGGATGCCGGTCGCTTCACGTTCACGGGCTTCAAGCTCAAGCAGAAAATCGCCGCAGTGGGTCTGGATATTGCGCAGCTCATCGAGATCTGCGTCAAAGCCATCGGCGATGACGCCACCATCGCGAATGTGAACAGCGGGTTCCGGGCGTATCGCGTGGCTGAGCAGGCTGCCAAGTTTTGCAGGAATCGTCGGATCAGACAGACGGGTGGCGAGAGAGGACAGCGCTTCGTGGTCGATCGCATTCTGTCGCAGTTGGTTGATGATTGCGCCCAGCGTTGGCCATTGTTGCAAGGTGTCACGCAGGCTGGCGAGTTCGCGCGGGCGTACGGATAGAAGGCCGATACGGCCAGCAACCCGTTCGATGTCGCAGAAGCTGTTGAGTAGTACGCGCAGTTGTTCGAGCAGATCCTGTCGATTGAGCAGCGTTTCGATGATGTGGAGGCGGCAATCCGGCAAGCGATCATCGGCGAATGGGTGGTGAAGGGCGTGACGCAATGCGCGGGACCCCATAGCGGTGCAGGTGCGATCCAGAATGCTGAGTAATGTCGTGTTATCAGACCCGGACTGGCTGGCGAGACGAAGTGATTCGGTCAGTTCAAGATTACGTCGGGTAATGCCGTCCATGCGCAGATACTGGTTCGGGCGTTCGACCTGAACGGTACTGATACCCAGCATGTCGGCTTTACGGAATTGTGTGGCCTGGATGTAATCGAGTAGCGCGCTACAGGCGGCCAGCGCAGGCTGATCTTCGTTTTCGTCGATGCCAAAGGCGGTGAGCGAACCGGCTTTCAGCGCGCTACACAATGACCGTGTGCCGGTTTTGCTATCAAATAACCAGTCGGCACGGCGTGTCGCTTTGCCGGCATTGTCTGGCCACTCGGCATTGTCGGGAAACAGGATTTCCGAAGGGTCGATGCGGCCAAGCAGGGCGCCGAGCTGGTCGACACCTATTTCGCCCAGGGTGATGCGTCCTGCTGCCAGTGCGATCCAGGCAGCGCCGATGCGGGAGCCTGCCGGGTACAGCGCCATAAGATGGCTCTCGCGACGCTCATCCATGAGCGAGGCATCGCTCACGGTTCCCGGTGTCACGATGCGGGTGACAGCGCGTTCGACGGGGCCCTTGCTGGTGGCCGGGTCGCCGATCTGTTCGCAGATGGCGACGGATTCGCCGGCTTTGACGAGCCGGGCAATATACTGGTCGGCCGCATGAAAGGGCACGCCGGCCATACGGATGGGTTGACCGTTGGATTGGCCGCGGCTGGTCAGCGTGATATCGAGCAGACGAGCAGCCTTGATCGCATCATCGAAGAAGAGTTCATAGAAATCCCCCATCCGGTAAAAGAGGAGGGTTTCCGGTACCGTTGCTTTTAATGCAAGGTACTGGCGCATCATCGGCGTATGCGTAGCGTTCGGGGTCGTTGCGTCGGCAGAGGGTTTCGTACTCATCGCTGAATCGCCACGTGGCCGGGGGTATCAGACTCAGGCTGCTTTCAGATGTTTCTGAATGATTTGCAGCAACGGCGCGTGAACCTTAGGTGCGCCGGCCACGAGATCACCGGTGTTCATATGATCGTTGTTGCCATTAAGGTCCGTCACGAAACCACCGGCTTCCTGAATCATCAGTGTACCGGCGGCGATGTCCCACGGCGAAAGACCAAATTCCCAGAAGCCATCCAGGCGTCCGGCGGCGACGTAGGCCAGATCCAGTGAGGCAGCGCCGGGACGACGCATACCGGCCGTTTTTTCGGTGAGTTCGCGGAAGGCGCCCATGTAGGCATCGACGCGGTCAAAGGCGCGATAGGGGAAACCGGTGCCGATGAGGGCATCGGTCAGACGATCGCTGCGGCTGACGCGCACGCGGCGATCATTGACGAAGGCGCCACGGCCTTTGCTGGCAGTGAATAGTTCATTGCGGATCGGGTCGTAGATCACACCGTGAGCGATTTGCCCTTCCTGAGCCAGCGCAATTGAAACGGCATACTGCGGAAACCCATGGATGAAATTGGTGGTGCCGTCGAGCGGGTCGATAATCCATTCGAATTCGGATTTGCCCGGGGTCTTGCCGGTTTCTTCCGCTAGAATGCCGTGGTTCGGATAGGCTTCCAGCAGGATTTCCTTGATGGCATCCTCGGCAGCGCGATCGATCTGCGTGACGTAGTCGCTCTGACCTTTGCGGGCGACCTGCAGGTTGTCGAGTTCGAGCGCAGCTCGGTTGATGATCTGGCCGGCACGACGTGCGGCCTTAACGGCAACATTCAGAAAGGGATGCATATCAGGGACACAGAGCAAGTGGCGGAACCACACTGGTTCGCCGTAATGCGCGTATTGTACCTGTTGGCCGCGTGCCGGTCGATATTGCAGTCAGGACTAACGACTTAGATGAGTACCCACATTTCCCGGCAGACGGCGGCTTCCAGCGTATTCCTGCACAGCCAGAGAATCGTGTTGTGTCGTCCATCGCACCCCGGTAATATTGGCGCCGTCGCACGCGCCATGAAAACGATGGGGCTGGGGCAGGGTACGCAATTGATTCTGGTCAATCCGCTGTGTGCGATCGATGAGGTCGCCGTTCGCCGTGCATCGGGCGCGGCGGATCTGCTGACCGCCTGCCGAATCGTGGATTCTTTGCCGGCAGCGCTGCACGGTTGTGTGGGTGTCTTCGGTATGACAGTGCGCGCCCGTGAGTTGGGGCCGGAACCCGTAGCACCCCGATCTGCAGTGATGGAGGCGCATGGCTACTGGCAGAAGGGCGGGGTTGGCTCTGCCTTTGTTTTTGGAAATGAAACGAATGGCCTGAGCAATGAGGAACTGCAGTATTGCCGGGCCGAGGTCACTATTCCGACCGACGCCCAGTACGGTTCATTGAATCTTGCGGCGGCGGTTCAGATCATGACCTACCTGTTGCGCGAGCAGTCCGGTGCTGTTCTGAACGAGGCAGCAACCGGCGCCACACGCTATGGGTCGGACCTGGCGCCGTCGGATGCCGTTGAAGGTTTCTACGGGCAGCTGGAAGCGGCGCTGATCGACGCTGGTTTTCATGATCCCGAAAGACCGCGCCGACTCATGCCCAAGATCCGGCGGATTTTCGAGAGAACACGGCTTGAGGTCGATGAAGTCAATATTCTGCGCGGGATTGTCAGTGCGTTATCCGCTCGGACGAAGGTTGATTAAAAGACTCAGGATTAGTACAATTCAACCTATGGCAGACAGCCTGGCTCGGTCACCAAAGCCGTTTAAAAACAAATAAATAAACCATATAGTTGGCAGACAATGTTAAAGTCAATCCGCGAAGATATCCGGTCGATTTTTGACCGGGATCCGGCAGCCCGATCCACGTTGGAAATTATCACGTGCTATCCGGGTGTGCACGCGATGCTATTTCATCGCCTGGCGCACAAGTTGTGGCAGTGGCATCTGTATTGGCTGGCGCGCTTTCTGTCGCATATCTCGCGGTTTCTGACCGGTATCGAGATTCATCCGGGCGCCACGATTGGTCGCCGGTTCTTTATTGATCACGGTATGGGGGTGGTGATCGGTGAAACGGCGATCATCAGGGACGATGTGACGATCTATCATGGGGTGACCCTGGGCGGCACCAGCTGGAACAAGGGCCGACGCCATCCGACGCTGGAGAATGGTGTCGTCATTGGCGCCGGCGCCAAGGTGCTGGGGCCGATCGTGATCGGTGCCGGGGCGCGCGTTGGCAGCGATGCCGTGGTGGTTAAAGATGTGCCTGCCGGAGCAACGGCTGTCGGTAACCCGGCACGTATTATTGAAAGTGAGCAGGCAGCGTCAGCCAATACGCCGCAGGCAGTCAAGGCCGGATTTACCGCCTATGCCATCAATAAGGATGCCAGTGACCCGTACGCCAGGGCATTGCATGCGCTGCTGGATCATGCCGCCGAGACGGATCAGCGCCTGGAGCAGCTGTTGAAGAAGCTGGAGGCCTCGGGCGTGCAGGTAGACGAGGCAAATGCTGTGGCCGATAAGTTTGATCCGCAATACCTGAGCAAAATAGTTGACTAATGGGGTGGGCGCCCGTATAGTTGATAAAAATACTTGGATATAGGGATCTAACCCTGGTCCAACCTCAGTAGGAGCCTGACATGCGATTGACGACCAAAGGCCGCTTTGCGGTGACCGCCATGATTGATCTCGGTCTGAATGGTGGCGAACGACCAGTGACGCTGTCCGCGATCAGCGAGCGTCAGAATATTTCACTGTCCTACCTGGAGCAACTATTCGCCAAGCTACGCCGTCACGGCATCGTGGAGAGCGTGCGTGGCCCGGGAGGTGGTTACTGTCTGGGGCGGGAGGCGGCCGAGATTACGGTCGCGGATGTGATTCTTGCCGTCGACGAACCGCTGGATGCGACTCAGTGCGGCGGTCGCGAGAACTGCAAATCGGAACACCGTTGCATGACCCACGATCTGTGGTCAACGCTGAACCGCAAGATGCTGGACTATCTGGCATCGGTGAGTTTGGCTGGCCTGGTGGATCAACAGCGCCAGCGGACGGATAAGCAACAACCTGGCGCAGCAAAAGCGGTTACCTTCAACGTCGCCCAGGCGGCATGAGGACAGCGGATAGATCATGAGTGCAGCGCTCTACCTGGATTACAACGCGACCACTCCGGTAGACCCGGTCGTGCTGGAGGCGATGCTGCCATTTCTGACGGCGCAGTACGCCAATCCATCGGCGACCTATGAAAACGGACGCCTGGCGCATCGCGCGATTGATCATGCCCGTGAGCAGGTGGCGGTAGCCATTGATGCCGATCCATCGGAAGTGATTTTTACGGCGAGCGGTAGCGAGGCCAACAATCTGCTGATTCAGGGTCTGGCCCGGGCACATCGCGCCGGTACAGGTGAAGCCCTGCATCTGGCTTGTGCGGCGACGGAACACCCGTGCGTTCTGGCGCCGATGCGTGCTTTGCAGGGTGAAGGTTCCGGTTTTAACGAATTGCCGGTTGATCCGGATGGTGTCGTGGTGGGCGAGACATTGAAAGCGTTGACCGGACACACCCATCTGGTTTCGGTCATGCTGGCCAATAATGAAACGGGTGTTGTGCAACCGGTGACTGAATTGGCGGGCACTTTTCGTGAGTCGCACAATGGCTGGTTCCACAGCGACGGCGTGCAGGCCTTCGGCAAGCACCCTGTGAGCTTTCGCGCACTGAATGACGCCGGTGTGTCGGCGTTGACGATCTCGGGACACAAGATTGCCGGGCCGAAGGGCGCCGCAGCACTTGTCCGTGACCGCGGGTTAGCCTTGCAACCGCTGATCTATGGTGGTGGGCAGGAGGGCGGTTTGCGCTCCGGTACCGAGAATGTGGCGGCCATCGTCGGTTTTGGCGTGGCTTGCGAACGCGCGGCTGCCAACCTTGCAGAACGGACAGAACAGGCACTTACGAGCCAGGCCTGGCTCGAGAACGCGCTGCGCCAACGCGGTGCGGTGATCTTTGGCGAAGGCGCTCAGCGTCTGCCGAATACGACCTATGCGGCTTTTCCAGGGATCGATGGTGAGACGCTGGTTTCGTTGCTGGATCGTCAGCACGTGGCGATTTCGAGTGGCGCCGCCTGTGGTTCGGGCAAGGCGGGAGCATCCCCCGTGTTGCAGGCCATGGGTGTCGATCTGGCGCTGGCCAAAGGCGCTATTCGTATCAGTCTGGGCATGATGGCTCATGCCCCAAGTGATAAGCATTCCGTTGAACGCTTTGTGGCGCAACTGGATACGGTTTTGAGTCAGCTACAGCGGTTTGCCGCAGTAGCCTGACGTTCTACTCTGGAGTCTGACATGAAATTCCCTGTGTATCTGGATTATTCGGCAACCACGCCTATCGACCCGCGTGTGGTCGAGGCCATGCTGCCTTATCTGACCGAGAAGTTCGGAAATCCTGCGTCGCGTTCACACCAGTATGGCTGGGATGCCGAAGCGGCCGTCGAGAATGCACGCGAGGAAGTTGCTGCACTGGTCAACGCCGATCCCAAGGAAATTGTCTGGACGTCGGGGGCGACCGAAGCCAATAACCTGGCGATCAAGGGTGCCGCCAATTTCTATCAGAGCAAGGGTAAGCATCTAATCACGTTGAAAACCGAACACAAGGCCGTGCTCGATACGATGCGTGAGCTGGAGCGCCAGGGCTTTGAAGTCACTTACCTGGACGTGCTGCCAAACGGGCTCGTTGATATGGCGGCACTCGAAGCCGCACTGCGTCCGGACACGATTCTGGTATCGATCATGGCGGTGAACAACGAGATCGGCGTGATTCAACCCATTGCCGAAATTGGCGAGCTGCTGCGGAGCAGGGGCGTTCTTTTCCACGTCGATGCGGCGCAGGCGACCGGCAAGATCGATATTGATCTGGGCAAACTCAAAATCGATCTGATGAGTTTCTCGGCGCACAAGACCTATGGCCCGAAGGGCATCGGCGCGCTGTATGTGCGCCGCAAGCCGCGCGTCCGCCTGGAAGCCCAGATGCATGGTGGTGGTCACGAGCGCGGTATGCGCTCGGGCACCCTGGCGACCTTCCTGATCGTGGGTATGGGCGAGGCGTTCCGGTTGGCGCGTCTGGAAATGAAGGCAGAGAACGAACGAATTCGCGCGCTGCGTGACCGTTTGCTCAAGGGGCTGTCGGATCTGCCGGAAATTCATGTCAACGGCGACCTGGAGCACCGCGTGCCACACAATCTGAATATCAGTTTCGCCTATGTCGAGGGTGAGTCGCTGATGATGGCGGTCAAGGATATCGCCGTATCCTCGGGCTCGGCCTGTACCTCGGCGTCGCTGGAGCCATCGTATGTACTGCGTGCCCTGGGACTGACCGATGAGCTGGCGCATTCGTCGATCCGCTTCTCGATCGGTCGTTTCACCACACAGGAAGACATCGATTTCACGGTGGATCTGTTACACAAGCAGATCGGTCGTCTGCGTGAACTATCACCCCTGTGGGAAATGGTTCAGGAAGGTATCGACCTCAATTCGGTTCAATGGGCTGCGCACTAAGCGCCCGGTATTAGAAAGAAGGAGTCTCATCATGGCATATAGCGTTAAAGTGATCGATCACTATGAAAACCCCCGTAACGTCGGTTCCTTCGGCAAGGAGGATGAGGGTGTCGGCACAGGTATGGTCGGTGCACCCGCCTGCGGCGACGTGATGAAGCTGCAGATCAAGGTCAACAAGGAAGGCGTGATTGAAGACGCCAAGTTCAAGACTTATGGTTGTGGTTCGGCGATTGCGTCCAGCTCGCTGGTGACCGAATGGGTCAAGGGCAAGAGCGTGGACGAAGCGCTGGAGATCAAAAATACCGCCATCGCCGAAGAACTGGCGCTGCCGCCGGTCAAAATCCATTGCTCGATTCTGGCTGAAGACGCGATCAAGGCGGCCGTGGCCGACTATAAGAAAAAGCTGGGTGCCTGATTGGTTGTGGCGTAAATACGGAGTAAAAGATCATGAGCATCACGATGACGGAAGCGGCTGCCAAACATGTGGGCAAGGCGTTAACGCAGCGAGGTAAGGGTATCGGCCTGCGTCTGGGCGTGCGGACTGCCGGCTGCTCGGGCATGGCCTATAAGCTTGAGTACGTCGACGAACTGAATCCGGACGATCTGGTCTTCGAGTCAAGTGGCGTCAAGATCGTGATCGATCCGAAAAGCCTGGCCTACCTGGATGGCACCGAACTGGATTTCACCCGCGAAGGATTGAACGAAGGATTCAAATTCAATAACCCCAATGTCAAGGACGAATGCGGTTGCGGTGAATCCTTCCATGTCTGATCCGCTGGTTTCGGTAGATCGTCTCAATGCCGATTTCTTTACGCTGCTTGGCCTGCCGAAACAATTCGGATTGAATCAGGCTGCGCTGGATAGCCGTTTTAGAGAGCTGCAGCGGGAGGTTCATCCCGATCGTTTTGCGGCCGCTGACGATGCTGCACGGCGCGCCTCGATGATGCTGGCGACACAGATCAACGAGGCTTATCAGACGCTGCGCTCCCCGCTTAAACGTGCGACCTATCTGCTGAATCTGGCCGGTCTGGATGTGGGTGCTGAATCGAATACTGCAATGTCGCCCGAGTTTCTGATGCGTCAGATGGTCTGGCGCGAACAACTTGATGATGCCCGCAGCGACGGTGATCTGACGGCCCTGACACAACTGCAGGCGGAGATCGATGACGAGGTTGCCGGGGCTTATGGAAATCTGGCAAACGCGCTGGATAAGGGATCAGAAACCACGGACGCCGTCGAGACTGTCCGGCGGCTCATGTTTCTGGAAAAATTACACCAGAGCATTAATGATGCGATCTTCGATATGAATGATTGCTGAACCGCCGCTTTATTGAACCAACTTCAGAGTTTTAAACCCCGAGTCGAATTTCATGGCCTTGCTGCAAATTGCCGAACCCGGCGCTAGTCCGTTACCGCACCAGACACGTCACGCGATCGGTATCGATCTGGGCACGACCAATTCCCTGGTGGCCAGTGTGCGCTCCGGTATAGCGCACGTCATGAACGATGTTGAGGGCCGGGCTCTGGTACCGTCCGTTGTCCGTTACATGGAAGATGGGTCGGTGCTGGTTGGTTACGATGCACTGAAGGCCATTGCTAAAGACCCGAAGAATACGGTGGCTTCGGTCAAGCGCCTGATGGGTCGAGGCTACAGCGATATCGAACATCGGGAAAATCTGCCGTTGGATCTGGTCGATGTTCCCGGTATGGTGAGTGTGAAGACCCGCCAGGGTGTGAAGACCCCGGTGGAAGTATCGGCCGAGATTCTTCGCGTTCTGAATGATCGGGCCCAGCAGACCTTGAAGCAGGATATTGTCGGCGCCGTCATCACGGTGCCGGCCTATTTTGATGACGCGCAGCGCCAGGCAACCAAGGACGCCGCGCGGCTGGCGGGTCTCAACGTCTTGCGCCTGCTGAATGAACCGACGGCGGCGGCTGTGGCTTATGGGCTCGATAACTCCGCCGAGGGTGTCTACGCCGTCTATGACCTGGGCGGCGGTACCTTTGATATTTCTATTCTGCGGCTGACGCGCGGCGTCTTCGAAGTACTGGCTACTGGAGGCGATTCGGCCCTGGGCGGCGATGACTTTGATCGTCGCATCTACTGCTGGGTGCTGGATCAGGCCAAACTCAAATCGCCACCGACGGTTGAAGATACGGCCTTGCTGCTGTTGCGCGCCCGTGAAGCCAAGGAATATCTGTCGACGCATCCGGAAGCCCCCATAACTGCCCGACTGGCCTCCGGCGAAATCGTAGATCTGACGCTGGACATGGCGACCTTTGCCGAGATCAGTCAGACGCTGGTGTCGAAAACGCTACAGCCAGTAAAAAAGACACTGCGCGATGCCGGCCTGCGTGTGGCAGAGGTACAGGGTGTTGTGATGGTCGGCGGCGCAACCCGAATCCCGCTCATTCAGCGCGCCGTGGGTGAATTCTTTAAACAGGAGCCCTTGAATAATCTGGATCCGGACAAAGTCGTTGCACTGGGCGCTGCGATTCAGGCCAACCTGCTGGCGGGTAATCGTGCGCCGGGCGAAGACTGGTTGCTGCTGGATGTGATTCCCTTGTCGCTTGGCCTTGAAACTATGGGGGGCCTGGTCGAGAAGGTGATCCCGCGGAATTCCACATTGCCCGTTGCACGTGCCCAGGAATTCACCACCTACCGTGACGGTCAGACGGCAATGATGATTCACGTGGTCCAAGGCGAACGTGAGCTGGTCGATGACTGCCGTTCGCTCGCGCGCTTCGAGCTGCGGGGTATTCCACCTATGGTGGCGGGCGCCGCCCGGATTCGTGTGACCTTTCAGGTCGATGCCGATGGTTTGCTGTCGGTGACCGCGAGCGAACAGACGACGGGTGTTGAAGCGCATGTCGAGGTCAAGCCTTCCTATGGACTTTCCGACGATCAGATTACGGGAATGCTCAAAGCCTCGGTCGATAACGCCCGCGATGATGCCCAGACCCGTGCCCTGAAGGAAACGCAGGTCGATGCGCAGCGCCTGATTGAAGCTGTCCGCTCGGCATTGGTCGAAGATCGTCATCTCTTGAACGATGCCGAGTATCAGTTGATCGAATCGGGTATCGTGAAATTACAGACAGCCAGCCTGTCCGGTAATCGTCGTCAGATGACGATTGCGATGGATGATCTGGATGCCGACTGTAAAGACTTCGCAGGCCGTCGCATGAACCAGGCCGTGAATCGCGCCCTTTCGGGAAAATCGATTGAATCGGTTGAGGCTACGATTGAACAGCTGCATCAGCCGAAGATGGTGAAGGAATCCAAATGACCCAACTGACTGTATTGCCACACCCGGAGTACTGCCCGGACGGCGCAATTCTCGAAGCTCCGGAAGGCGTATCGATCTGCGAAACGCTTCTGGAAAACGGGATCGAAATCGAACACGCCTGCGAATGCTCCTGCGCCTGTACGACCTGTCATGTGGTTGTGCGCGAGGGCTACAACTCCTTGAACGAGCCGGACGAGCTGGAAGAAGATCTGCTCGATAAAGCCTGGGGGCTGGAGCCGGAATCACGCCTGTCGTGCCAGGCCATCGTGGCCGCGACGCCGCTGGTGGTTGAAATTCCCAAGTACTCGATCAACATGACACGGGAAGGGAAACGCTGACCATGGGACTCAAATGGACCGATACGCTCGACATCGCCGAGGCACTCATCGAAGCGCATCCGGATCAGGATCCGACACAGATTAATTTCGTCGATCTGATGAACTGGGTTGCTGCGCTGCCAGATTTTGATGATGATCCAAAGCGCTGTGGCGAGCGTATATTGGAAGCGATCCAGCAAACCTGGATCGACGAACAATAACCTGCTACGCTATTCTTAAGTGAAGGAGGTTCTTATGGATACCCCGATTCATTCAATCAACAATCTCTTCAAGCAACTGGGCTTGCCGAGTGATACGGCGGAAGTCGATGCCTTCATCGAGATGCACCGGCCGTTGCCTGATCATTACCTGCTGCAGGAGGCGCCATTCTGGACTGCTTCACAAGCCACGTTTCTGGCCGAGGAAATCGAAGATGACGCCGATTGGGCCGAAGTGGTCGATGAGCTGAATGCGCGACTGCGCGAGCCCACCTGAATCAGGCTGGCGGACTTGACGGATAAATCGTCAGGAGCGCGTCCAGTCCCGCATGGTTGATCGCATGCGTGGCTTTGGCCTGGGTGGCAGGTTTGGCATGATAGGCCACCGAAGTGCCGGCTTCGGCCATCATCAGCAGGTCATTGGCGCCGTCGCCCACCGCCATGACCTGATTGCGCTCCAGACCGAATTCCCGGGTCAGTTCAAGTAGTGTTTCAGCCTTGGCCTGCGCGTCGATGATGGGGCCGACGACACGTCCGGTCAGTTTGCCGCTGACAATTTCCAGTTCGTTCGATGTGGCGAAATCCAGGCCGAGTTCGATCCGCAAACGTTCCGTAAAGTAGGTAAATCCGCCGGAGAGCAGTGCCGTGTGAATGCTGGCGTTCTGCAGGGCATCGAGGAGTTCGCGGGCGCCGGGATTGAGTAGCAGTCTTTCTGAAAAAACCCGTGCCAATACGCGTGCATCGAGGCCCGCCAGGACGCCGACGCGCTTCTGCAGACTTTCGCGATAATCCATTTCGCCGCGCATTGCGGCTTCGGTGATCTCCGAAACTTCCGCCTTGCGCCCTGCAAAATCGGCCAGTTCGTCGATGCACTCGATGTTGATGAGTGTCGAGTCCATGTCGAAGACCACCAGCTTGAAGTCATTGAGCGTACGGCCGGAAGGCGCCAAGGCCCAGTCCAGTTGTTCGTTGTTCAGTCCGGCACGGATTGAATCGGGAACAGCATCAGTCGCGATGTCGGTGAAACGGATCGCCTGCACACCCTGGGGCCTGATGGCTACAGGGCGCAGTTGTGTCTGTATGGATTCAATCAGATAGGTGGGTACCGGCCCGCCAAAGACGACCAGGTCGTTCATCAATCAGCCCTTGACTGTTTCACGTGCGGCGAGGATCGGGCGAAGG
Source organism: Rhodocyclaceae bacterium (assembly GCA_018883265.1). Taxonomy (GTDB): domain Bacteria; phylum Pseudomonadota; class Gammaproteobacteria; order Burkholderiales; family Rhodocyclaceae; genus Fluviibacter. The sequence continues at coordinate 32,545 of VEQK01000006.1, forward strand.
CGTCTGGCCGCGTCACGGATCATGTCTTCGGTGGTCGGCCAGTTGACGCAGGCATCGGTGACCGAGCAGCCATAAGTCATCTGGGTACGGTCAGCCAGAATAGGCTGATTGCCGGCGACCAGATTCGATTCGATCATCAGACCGGTAATGTTCGTGTTGCCGGCGACGATCTGGCTGATGACATCGGCCATGACCAGTGGCTGCAGATCCGGGTTCTTGTTGCTGTTGGCGTGCGAGCAGTCGACGATGACGTTAGGCAGCAGCTTGGCCTTGCTCATGGCGTTTTCGGCCAGCGTAACCGAGACGGTGTCGTAGTTCGGACGGCCGTCGCCGCCGCGCAGCACGATGTGGCCGTAGGGGTTGCCCTTGGTGCGCACGATGGCAACGCGACCATCGCTGTTGATGCCGAGGAAGCTGTGCGGACGGCTCGCCGAGAGGATGGCATTGATGGCGATGCTGAGATCGCCATTGGTGCCGTTCTTGAAGCCGACCGGCGTCGAAAGGCCCGAGGACATCTCACGGTGGGTTTGCGACTCGGTGGTACGGGCGCCGATGGCGTTCCAGGCGATGAGGTCACCCAGATATTGCGGCGAAATCGGATCCAGTGCTTCGGTGCCGGCGGGCAGGCCGAGTTCGTTAACAGCAAGCAGAAATTCCCGGGCCTTGGCCATGCCGGCGTCGACCTTGAAGGAATCGTCCATGTCCGGGTCGTTGATGTAACCCTTCCAGCCGACGGTGGTGCGCGGCTTTTCGAAGTAGACGCGCATGACGATCATGAGCGCATCGGAAACCTCATCGGAAAGGGTCTTGAGACGACGCGCATAATCCAGACCCGCTTCGGGATCGTGGATAGAACAGGGACCGACGACAACGAAGGGGCGCGGATCCCTGTGCTCGAGAATATCGATGAGCTGCGCGCGTCCCCGGGAAACGGTCTCGGCAGCCTTGGCGCTGAGGGGTAATTGCGCCTGAATCGCTTCCGGTGTCGGCATCGGATCGAACGATGCGATGTGCAGGTTGCTGATGGGCTGAGTCGCGCTTTGAGTCATGATCGGATCCGTGCGGTTCGGGTGGTATGTACGGTTACTTGTTTTTCATGGCCTTCGCGAGATCGGCCGGAGATTTTTCCAGTAATCCGCAAAGCTCGCGGAACGACTGAATGCGCTGTGAGAGCGTCGGCATGTGCCGCGAAAGGATTATTCTATCCTGACCGGCCAGTTTCATGTCTCGTCGGTTCTGGATGAGCCAGAGTAATGTCATCGGGTCTGCAGGCGTCTTCGGGCCGAACTGGACAAGAATCTGATCCTGATTGATGTCGACTTTGGTCATGCCCCAGCGGTCTGCCTGCAGACGGATCTGGTGCGTGGCGATCAGTGATTCTGCCTGTGGCGGCAACGCGCCGAAGCGGTCAATGAGTTCTTCCTGCAACAGCGTGAGTTCATCGGCATTGTCTGCATTAGAGAGTCGTTTGTAGAGATTGAGTCGTTCGTGCACATCCGGGCAGTAGGCATCCGGTAGCAGTGCCGGTACGCGCAGGTTGATCTCCGTACCAATGCCCAGCGGTTGCTCCAGGTCCGGTGTTTCGCCCGCTTTCATGGCCTTGACGGCGCGGTTGAGCATTTCGCTGAACAGGGCAAAGCCGACTTCCTGAATCTCGCCCGATTGTGAATCGCCGAGAACCTCACCGGCGCCACGGATTTCCAGGTCGTGCATGGCCAGATAGAAACCCGCACCCAGCTCTTCCATCATCTGGATCGCTTCCAGACGTTGTTTTGCGGCTTTGGTCAGGCCCTTCATGTCCTGCACCATGAGGTAGGCATAGGCCTGATGGTGCGATCGGCCAACGCGACCACGGAGTTGGTGCAACTGTGCCAACCCGAACTTGTCAGCGCGGTTGATCAGAATCGTGTTGGCGTGCGGGTTGTCGATACCGGTTTCGATGATGGTGGTACAGAGCAACACGTTGGCGCGCTGCTGCGTGAATTCGCGCATGACGCTCTCCAGCTCACGCTCGTTCATCTGGCCGTGACCGATGACGATCCGGGCTTCGGGAACCAGTTTGACGAGGCGTTCCCGCATATTTTCGATGGTGTCGACTTCGTTGTGCAGGAAATACACCTGGCCGCCGCGATTGAGTTCACGCAGAATCGCCTCGCGGATGATGCCATCCGACAAGGTGTGGACAAAGGTCTTGATCGCCAGTCGTTTCTGGGGAGCGGTTGCGATCACCGAAAAGTCACGCAGGCCCTCCAGCGACATGGCCAGTGTGCGAGGAATAGGTGTCGCGGTGAGGGTCAGCACATCGACCTCGGCACGCAGGGCTTTCAGCTGTTCTTTCTGTTTGACGCCGAAGCGATGCTCCTCGTCGATGATTAGTAGTCCGAGTCGTGCGAATTTGACATCATTCTGGATGAGGCGGTGGGTGCCAATCACGATGTCGGCTCGACCATCCGCCAATTCGTCGAGTGCGGCCTGGCTTTCTTTGGCCGTCCGGAAGCGCGAGAGTTCAACAACCCGCACGGGCCATTCGGCAAAGCGGTTGCGGAAGTTTTCGGCATGCTGTTCGCAAAGCAGCGTCGTCGGACAGAGGACGGCGACCTGTTTGCCGCCAGCGACGGCAGCAAAGGCTGCGCGCAGCGCAACTTCGGTCTTGCCGAAGCCGACATCGCCGCAGACCAGCCGATCCATGGGTTGGCCGGATCGCATATCGGAGAGCACGGCGTCGATGGCGACGGATTGATCGATGGTTTCTTCAAAACCGAATCCATCGGCGAAGCGTTCATAATCGTTTTCGGACCACTCGAAGGCATGGCCCTGGCGTGCCGCACGCGTGGCGTAGAGCGCGAGCAGCTCCGCGGCCGTATCCCGCGCCTGCAGGGCGGCTTTGCGTTTGGCTTTTTCCCATTGGCCGCTGCCGAGCGTATGAATCGGCGCATGATCCGGGTCGCCGCCGGAATAGCGGCTGATCAGATGCATCTGCGAGACCGGTACGTAGAGCTTGGCCTCGTTGGCAAATTCCAGCACCATGAATTCGGTATCGCCATCACCCAGATCGAGGTGAGTCAGCCCCCGGTAACGGGCAACACCGTGCGTTTCGTGAACCACAGGGTCGCCGATGCGCAGTTCAGTCAGATCCCGTAGCCAGTTATCGACGCCCGACTTCTTGCGTACCTGCTTTTTCCGGCGGGGTATGCCGGCAAAGAGTTCGGTTTCGGTTACCAGCGCCAGGCCGGGCATCCGGAAGCCGAAGTGCAGGGCGCCGGTGATGAGCACCAGGCTGTCACCGGACGCCAGAGCCTCGCCCAGCGTTTCTGCAAGCCGGACAGCGAGGCCGCCCTCTTGCAGAAGTGTCAGAATGCTCTCGCGGCGCCCCGGTGTTTCGGCGATTACAACGGTCGTTCCCGTATGCTGGTTGAGGAAATCACGGAAAGCGCCAAGTGGATCCTCGCTGCGACGGTCCAGGCTGATGGATGGCAGCGCTTGAACCGGGCTAGTGCGAGTCGATGGATCCCCAAGCAGCAATCTGGGTGTCTGGTGGAATTCGGCAAAGAAGCTTTCTTCGCTCAGGAATAATTCTTCCGGCGGCAACAGGGGACGTGCTTTATCACCGCGATGGAGGGTATAGCGCGAGCGGACTTCCTGCCAGAAATGCTGCACGGCCGGGCTCAGGTCTGCCGTGAACAGCACCAGTGGTTGGGCTTCGGGATCGGGCTTGCCGGTGAGGCCGGCATTGCGCAGGTAATCGATGACCGTGCCGGTCTCACCTTCCTCGAAAAAGAGCGGCAGGTAGTACTCGATCCCAGCTGGTAAGGTGCCTTGAGAAACATCCCGGTAGATGCCCGTTTTTGCCGGGTCCCCCTCGAAGACTTCGCGGAAACGCTGGCGAAACAGTGTCCGGCTCCGGTCATCGGTCGGGAATTCGCGTGCCGGTAGGAGCTGAACTTCGGGGACCGGAAAAAGTGTACGCTGGCTGTCGACATCAAAGGTCTTGATGCTTTCGATTTCCCGGTCGAAGAGATCCAGACGAAAAGGCAGCGCGCTACCCATCGGGAACAGATCGATCAGACCACCACGGATCGAGAATTCACCCGGTGAGATGACGTTGGTGACAGCTTGATATCCGGCCAGTCCGAGTTGTGCCCGAAGCGCGGTTTCGTCAAGCGCCTGTTTCTGACTGAAGCTGAACGAATGTGCGGCCAGAAAGGCTGGCGGTGGCAACCGGTATAGCGCAGTCTGCACTGCCACCAGGAGGATGTCGCACTCACGCCGCTGTAAGGCGGAGAGGGTGGCCAGGCGTTCCGAGATCAGGTCATGGTGGGGCGAGAATGGGTCGTAGGGCAGTGTCTCCCAATCGGGTAGTTGCCTTATCCGGCTATCCGGAAGGAGCCACAGGAGTTCCTCGTATAGTCGCTGGCGTTCGAGGGCGTCTGTCGTAAAAACGACGAGCAGCGGATGCGATTTTCTTGCCGAAAGTTCGGCGATCAGCAGACTCTGGGCGCCGGCAGGAATCCCCGCCATGACATGGCGCTGGCCGATGTCCGGCAGCCGGTCTGGAATCAGTCCGATAGGAAGGGCGGGAAGTCTGGGTAAAGCGGGTGAATGCATACTCGGGCACGTTTTGCCTGTTGGCCAGGTGTTCGGCCAACAAGGGCGTGATTATAGGGCGTGCCGAGGCTCTCACGATAGTGGGCTGATAGAATCATGGCATGAGCAGACGCTATTTCGCCGTCATTCCCGCCGCTGGCACGGGCAGCCGTTTTGGCGGAGATGTGCCTAAACAGTACCTGCCCCTGCACGGCAGCCCGTTGATTCGCCATACCATGGGTGCGTTGTTGGCAGACCCGAGAATCGAGCGGGTTGTTGTGGTCCTGGCGCCGGATGACGCATTCTGGGATGAGGACTGTACCCCGGTGGGAATGTTGGCACGAGTCAGTGTTGTTCGTGAGGGCGGCGCCACCAGAGCCATTTCTGTTATCAATGGAATCAAATGGTTAATCGATAACATTAAAGCAGAACCCGATGATTGGCTGCTGGTGCATGACGCGGCGCGCCCCTGCCTTAATTCTGTCCAGTTATCGTCTCTGATCGATGGTCTCAAGGATGACCCGGTGGGTGGTCTGTTGGCGATTCCTGTCGCTGATACGCTAAAACGTGCCGATACGGTTTGCCGCGTCGAGGCGACGATTGATCGCCAGAGGTTATGGCAGGCTCAGACGCCGCAAATGTTTCCTATGGGTCTATTACACATGGCTTTGTCGAGCGGCAGCCTAGACGGTATCACCGACGAGGCTTCCGCCATCGAGCGGTTGGGACAGCAGCCGAGGCTGGTAGCGGGCAGTCTGACCAATCTTAAAGTCACCTATCCCGAAGATTTAGCGTTGGCCGAGATGATTCTTTCAGCCGACCAAGCCAGGAGCAACACATGATCCGTATCGGACAAGGCTATGACATTCACGCGCTCGTCGCCGGGCGCAAACTGATTATTGGCGGCGTCGAGATTCCCCATACGCAGGGCCTCGACGGCCATTCGGATGCCGACGTGCTGCTGCACGCCATTATCGATGCACTGCTAGGTGGCGCCGCTTTGCGGGATGTCGGGTTCCATTTTCCGGATACCGATCCGGAATTTGCCGGCGCCGACTCCCGATCGCTGTTGCGCGAGGCCATGCGCCGCGTGGAAGCGGCCGGTTATGGCGTCCTCAATATCGATTCGACGGTCATCGCCCAGAGCCCCAGGTTGTCGCCGCATGTGCCGGCCATGATTGCCAACATTGCAGCGGATCTTGGTTTGCCGGAAAAAGACATCAACGTTAAGGCCAAGACGAACGAGCATCTCGATGCCGTTGGTCGCAAGGAAGCGATCATTGCCCAGGCCGTGGTGCTGCTCGGCGAGCTGGCGGATGAAGAGGATCATGACCATGATGATTGACCGGCTGTTCAGCGCCTTGGGTATCCGATGATCAAACTCCTGAGCCTGGAAACGGCGACCGATCACGGCAGTTATTGTCTCTGGTGCGGTGACGTGGACTCTGCGGCGGCCGATGTGCATACGGTGACGTGCCCGCCGGAACAGCCTCATGCGGAGACGCTTCTGCCGTTGTTGCGTCAGTCTCTGGCGAAACGGGGTTGGTCCGTTCAGGATCTCGATGCGGTGGCGTATGACGCCGGCCCCGGCATGTTTACAGGTTTACGGGTGTCTGCCGCACTGGCGCAAGGGCTGGCGTTTGCCTCAGGCAAACCGGTGATCGGTGTCTGTTCTCTCGAAGCCCTGGCCGAGTCGGCTTTCGAGCGGGTATCCGTGCAACGTGTGCTGACACTGCTCGATGCGCGAATGAATCAGATTTACGCGGCCGCCTGGGAACGTAAGGTCGATGGTACCTGGAATCCACTGCTGGCGTCCTGTCTGGTCGATCCTGGCGCGATGGATGCCCTGGTGGCTGCTACGGGTGTCTGCAGTTTTGACGCTGTGGCCGGGACAGCGCTCAATGAATATCCCGAAGTTGTGGCCTGGTGTGACGGGCGCAAACTCCGGGATTCGCAGGTGCGGAGCCCGGATGCTGCTGCTGTGGCAGTGCTGGGTGCGCGACGCTTCGCACGCGGGGACGTACAGGATCCTGCCGAGGCAATCCCGGTTTATGTTCGTGATCGGGTTGCTCTGACGAGCGCCGAACGGGCCGCCGGGTTGGTGCTTTGACGATGCCTCGGGCGCTGGCGGAGCTCGCTCAGAGCGATGTGGCTGCCGTTGCAGCCATTGAAGCGCGACAACACCTGACCCCCTGGGGCGCCAGCAGTTTTGAAGATGCGTTGCGGTGCGGTTGGCACACGACGGTGCTGCGCGATGAGGTCAACCCCGGTCTGCCGACTGTGGTGGGCTACTTTGTTGCGATGAGCGCCGGCGATGATGAGGAGTTGCTGACCTTGACCGTAGCACCGGAATACGAGGGCCGGGGCTACGGCCGTATCTTGCTGGAAACGTTGTTGCTTGAAGCAACGGCACGTGGCGCCAAACGGCTCTTCCTTGAGGTGCGCCAGAGCAATCAGCGGGCCATTCACCTTTATGAGACCGCCGGCTTTAAAATGACCGGCATGCGCAAAAATTACTATGTCACGCCCGCCGATTCTGTTTCCGGGCGACCAGCTGGTCGTGAAAATGCCCTGCTGATGGTGCGCGTTCTTAATGCATTGAAGGAATCTCCGGCATGAGCGCCCCCGTGACGCGTCAGCGGCGTCAACTGGATGAAACCCAATGGCTGCAGGCTATGGGGATCGACCCATTCTGGATCGAGCCGGCTGCCAACGCAGGGACCCATACTTCGCACACCGCTGAAAGCGTAGCGTCGTCAGACACGGTTTTGAACAACGTTGCTACCGGGGGGACTGACAAGGCCAGCACGGTGGTGACCCCTGTCGCCGCAGACTGGAAGGCCCTGGAAACTGCGATGCGTGATTGTCGTGCCTGTGCACTCTGCAATGATCGTAAGCAGGTCGTGCCCGGTTCGGGCGACCGGCACGCCACCTGGTTAATGGTTGGTGAGGCGCCCGGCGCCGAAGAGGATAAGGCGGGATTGCCTTTCGTTGGCAAGGCCGGCAAGTTGCTAGACGCCATGTTGGCGGCATTAGATCTGAATCGTCAGACAGGTGTTTACGTCGCCAATTCGGTGAAGTGTCGGCCGCCGGAGAATCGGACACCGGAAGGTGCCGAAATCGACGCCTGCAATCATTTTCTGGCCCGACAGATTGAATGGATCCAGCCCGAAGTTATCGTGGCGCTCGGTAAGCCTGCGGCTTATGCGGTACTCGGGCGTGAAGCTTCGATTCAGAGCCTGCGCGGTACCATTCATTACCGGGAGCAGGGGGAGCGTCGTATTCCCGTTGTGGTGACGTACCACCCGGCCTATCTGTTGCGGCAACCCGAAGAAAAATGGAAATCGTGGCAGGATCTGCTACTGGCCCGGTCAGTACTGGCCGGGCGCTGAGCCTTTGGAGAATCCGCTTAGTGGGTGGTGGTGTCGTCGAGGTGGATGACGTCGTCGTGCATACGCTGATTGGCCTCGAATCGCCGTTTGATCAGATACATGTTGCCGGCGACGAATAGACCGAATAGTACAATGACGGTAAAGATCGACATGTCGAGGCGCATCATCAGGTAATAGAGGCCCGTCATCATGAGGATCGAGAGATTCTCGTTGAAGTTCTGGACGGCAATCGAGTGACCGGCGCCCATGAGGATGTGGCCACGATGCTGGAGCAGGGCGTTCATGGGAACCACGAAGTAGCCCGACAGGTAACCGATGATCACGAGCAGCGGCACGGCCACCCAGAAGTCGGTGACGAAGTTCATGATCATCACCACGAAGCCCATGGCGATGCCCATCGGAATCACATTGACCGATTTGCGCAACGTAATGCGTTTGGCCGCCATGATGGCCCCGGCCGCGACGCCGACCGCGACCACGCCTTGCAGCATGGATGACTTGGAGAGATCGAGATTGAGCGCGGCCTCGGCCCACTTGATGACGATGAATTGCAGCGTGGCGCCAGCGCCCCAGAACAGGGTCGTGACCGCCAGCGAGATCTGACCCAGCCGGTCGCGCCAGAGAAGCTTCAGGCAGTGATTGAATTCGTGAATCAGGAAAAACGGGTTTTTGCTGAGGGCCTTGTGATCAACCCCCGTGTCGGGGACGTAGAGATTAAAAATAGCGCCAATCACATAGAGAACGCCGACGATGGCAATCGTTATCTCACCCACGGTATCAATCCCGGTTTCAACTACGGGTAGATCGAAGCTGAGCAGCGTCTGGGCGACATTGGGGCTGATCAGCATACCCCCGACCAGAACTCCCAGGATAATGGCACCGACGGTCAGGCCCTCGATCCAGCCATTGGCCACTACCAGCAGACGCGCCGGCAGATATTCGGTAAGAATGCCATACTTGGCCGGGGAGTAGGCGGCGGCCCCGAGCCCGACCACCGCATAGGCAATCAGCGGGTTGACGGTAAAGAACATCATGGCGCAGCCGATGATTTTGATGGCATTGCTAATGAACATGACCCGCCATTTAGGCATCGAGTCGGCAAAGGCGCCCACGAAAGCGGCAAGCACCACGTAGGACAGGGTAAAGCTGGTCTTGAGCAGCGGCTCGTACTCCGACGGCGCCTGCATCTCGCGGAGGGCGGCAATGGCAGCAATCAGTAAGGCGTTGTCGGCCAGCGCAGAAAAGAACTGCGCCGCCATGATGATGTAAAACCCGAACGGCATGCTTTTGCGTGCTTCCTGCCTGTAAAAAACAGGGTGTTTTATAGCACGAATAGCATGACAAAAGATTGTGCGCTGCAACGATCCTGCGCTGTGTATAGCCTTTGCAATTAACCGTTTGTTCCAGAGCGGACCGGGCACCGGTAGCGTCGAACAGGTAGAATCCGGTTCATGCCTCAATTGCCCCATTCTCCAGCCGCTGACGGCCGTCCGCTCGTTGCCTCATTCTCGCGTACGGCGCTAGCGCACAATGGTCAGCGTGCCCGGAAGCTGACTCCGCCCGGGGGACAGGTGCTGGGCGTGATCAAGGCCGATGCCTATGGGCACGGCCTGCTGGAATCGGCGGCCGCCATCAAGGATTCTGTTGATGGCTTTGCGGTTCTGGAGCTGGCCGCGGCCAGACAATTGCGAGAGCACGGATTAGATGCTCCGATCCTGATGCTCGAAGGTTTTTATGGTGCTGCCGAATTGACCGAATTTGCTGCACTGGCTTTGACGACTGTGTTGCACCGGCTGGACCAGATCGATGTGCTGGCCAGGGCGACGCTCGTTCAACCCATGCCGGTGTTTCTGAAACTCAATAGCGGCATGAACCGGCTCGGGATCACGCTGGCGGATGCCCGTTCGGCCTATGAGCGTTTGCAGTCGCTGTCGCAGGTAGCATCGGTGACGGTGATGACGCACTTTGCCGATGCCGACAATGCGCGCGGCACAGGTTGGCAGCTGGCCCGCCTGACGCAGGCCTGGCCCGACGTCATGACCGCGCGGACATCGTTTGCCAACTCGGCGGCCTTACTCAGCGGCCCGGCAACGCGTGATGCGCTCGGCGATGTCGTGCGCCCGGGCATCATGCTTTACGGGGCATCGCCCTGGGGTGCTAGCGTCCCGGGAAAAACCGCTACTGAACTCGACTTGCGACCCGTGATGACGTTGCGGAGTGAACTCATTGCGATCCAGGACATCCAGGCGGGTGAACGCGTTGGTTATGGTGGCACTTTTACCGCAGATCGGCCGATGCGGATTGGCGTGGTGGCCTGTGGTTATGCGGATGGCTACCCGCGCCATGCCACCAACCAGACCCCCATTCTGGTTGAGGGCGAACGCACCACACTGACGGGTCGCGTTTCGATGGATCGTCTTTGCTGTGATGTCAGCGATTTCCCCAAAGCCCGGGTCGGAAGCCCCGTGACGCTGTGGGGCAATGGACTCCCGGTGGACGAGGTGGCCGACAGCTCGGGCACAATTTCCTATGAACTTTTTTGCGCACTCGCACCGCGCGTGCCTCGCCTCTGGCAGGATTGATTGTCGATGGCCAAGACAAAAACGCTCTATTCCTGCACTGAATGTGGTTCGACGCAACCCAAGTGGCAGGGCCAGTGTCCGGATTGCATGGCCTGGAATACCCTGGTCGAAACTATAGCTGAAAAAGCCGTCGCGTCGACGCACCGATTTGCCAGCCTCGCGCCGACGAGTGGTGTTCAGACACTCGGCAAAGTCGAGGCGCGTGAAGCGCCACGCCTAAGTTCGGGCATTGATGAATTTGATCGCGTGCTCGGCGGCGGTCTGGTCTCGGGTGGTGTCGTGCTGATCGGCGGCGACCCCGGTATTGGCAAAAGTACGCTGCTGTTGCAATGCCTGGCCTCGGTTTCCAGTCGAATGCCGGTGCTCTATGTGAGCGGTGAAGAATCGGCCGAGCAGATTGCCTTGCGGGCACAGCGGCTGGATGTTGATGCGCCCGAATTGCCGCTTTATGCGGAAATTAATCTGGAAAAGATTCTGGCGACGCTGGAAGCACGCCAGCCGCGCGTGGCGGTGATCGATTCGATACAAACGGTCTGGTCGGATGCGCTGACTTCGGCGCCGGGTTCCGTTGCGCAGGTACGCGAGTGCGCCGCGCAGCTGACCCGTTTCGCCAAACAACACGGTATTACGCTGCTGTTCGTGGGGCATGTCACCAAAGACGGCACGCTGGCCGGACCGCGCGTGCTCGAACATATCGTCGATACGGTGTTGTACTTCGAGGGCGATACGCATTCCAGCTTCCGTCTGGTACGCGCCTTCAAAAACCGTTTCGGGTCGGTCAACGAACTCGGTGTGTTCGCGATGACGGAGAAGGGCTTGAAAGCGGTGTCTAATCCGTCGGCGCTGTTCCTGTCACGTCACCCGGAGCCAGTACCCGGATCATCCATCGTGGTGACGCAGGAAGGCTCCCGTCCTTTGCTGGTGGAAGTGCAGGCGCTCGTCGATCAGGCACTGGGCAACCCGCGTCGGCTCACCGTGGGCCTGGAGTCGCAACGCCTCTCGATGCTGCTGGCGGTGCTGCACCGTCATGTCGGCATTCACTGTGCGGATCAGGATGTGTACGTCAACGCCGTCGGCGGTGTGCGGATCAATGAACCGGCTGCCGATCTGGCGGTGATTCTGTCGATCCTGTCGTCTTTCAGGAATAAGCCGCTCGATCAGAAACTCTGTGTTTTCGGCGAGGTGGGGCTGACGGGCGAGCTGCGTCCCTCGCCACGCGGCCAGGAGCGCCTGAAGGAGGCGGCCAAACTGGGGTTCACCCATGCCTTGATTCCGGTTGCCAACGCCCCCAAATCCGCCATACCGGGCTTGACTGTGATCGCCGTTCGGCGACTCGACGAAGCCGTTGACCGCGCTTTTGCGCTCTAAGTTCAGGATCCCGATGTCCATTGATTTTTCGGCGCTGCCGAAGCCGCTCTTCAGTTACCGCAAGTACTGGGCGCAACGTTTTGGTACGGCGCCCTTTCTGCCCATGTCCCGTGCCGAAATGGATCAGCTCGGCTGGGACGAGTGTGACATCATTCTGGTGACGGGTGACGCTTACATTGATCATCCCAGTTTCGGTATGGCGCTGGTCGGGCGACTTCTGGAAGCTCAGGGGTTTCGCGTGGGCATCATCAGCCAACCGGATTGGCATTCGGCTGAAGACTTCCGTCGTCTGGGTAAACCCAGACTGTTTTACGGCATCACTGCCGGCAATATGGATTCGATGGTTAACCGCTACACCTCGGATCGCAAGATCCGCTCCGATGATGCGTATACGCCGAATGCCGAACCGAACAAGCGGCCGGATCGCGCCGTGGTGGTGTACAGTCAGCGCGCTCGTGAGGCCTATCCCGACACCACGGTGATTATCGGTTCCATCGAAGCCAGTCTCCGCCGCATCGCCCACTACGATTACTGGTCGGACAAGGTCCGACGCTCGGTGTTGCCCGATAGCAAGGCCGATCTGCTGATTTTTGGCAGCGCCGAACGGGCGTTGGTGGAAGTAGCTCATCGTCTGGCCCGGGGTGAAAGCGCCAGCCAGATCCGGGATGTGCGAGGCACAGCGTTCATGACGCCACCCGGTTGGTTGCCCGGTGAGGATTGGCAGGTGGTCGATTCAACCCAGATCGACCGACCAGGGCGCATTGAACCTCATGTCGATCCTTATGCGATGGACATGGGTGCCGCCAAACCTGCGGTTGTCGATGGTGCACAGCCGGTGCAGATTATTCCGCGCAAGGAAGAGATTGCCGCACATCGCAAGGTGCGCCAGCACACGGCGATTCGACTGCCCTCCTATGAGCAGGTGAAAGATGATCCGGTGATGTACGCACATACTTCGCGCGTCTTTCATCTCGAGTCGAATCCCGGAAATGCCCGGCCGTTGATCCAGGGGCATGGTGAGCGCAACGTCTGGCTGAACCCGCCACCATTGCCGCTGAGCACGCCAGAGATGGATGCGGTATTCGATTTGCCGTATGCGCGTGCGCCGCATCCCGCCTATGGCGATGCCAAGATCCCCGCCTGGGAAATGATCCGCTTCTCGGTCAATATCATGCGCGGCTGTTTCGGGGGCTGTACCTTCTGTTCGATTACCGAGCATGAAGGTCGCATCATCCAGAGTCGTTCGGAAGAATCGATTCTCAAAGAGATCGAGGCGATTCGCGATAAGACACCGGGCTTTACAGGCATTATTTCCGACCTCGGCGGCCCAACGGCCAACATGTACCGGTTGGCCTGCAAGGATCCGAAGATCGAATCGTCGTGCCGCAAGCTGTCCTGTGTGTTTCCGGATATCTGTGACAACCTCAATACAGATCATGGCCCGCTGATTCAGCTCTACCGCAAAGCGCGCGCGCTGCCGGGCATCAAGAAGATTCTGATCGGTTCGGGTTTGCGCTACGACCTCGCCGTGCGTTCGCCGGAATACATCAAGGAACTGGTGACGCATCACGTGGGTGGTTATCTGAAGATTGCACCGGAGCACACCGAGTCTGGGCCGCTCTCCAAAATGATGAAGCCGGGCATTGGTGCCTATGAGCGTTTCAAGCAACTGTTCGAAGCGGCCTCGCGGGCTGCGGGTAAGGAGCAGTACCTGATTCCGTATTTCATTGCGGCGCACCCCGGCACCAGCGATGAGGATATGTTGAATCTGGCGCTGTGGCTCAAACGCAATAACTTCCGCCTTGATCAGGTGCAGACCTTCCTGCCGACGCCCATGGCGCTCGCCACCACGATGTACCACACGCGCAAGAATCCGTTACGCGGCTTGAAGGGTGGGGGAGAGAACGTCGACGTGATCCGTGAGGGACGTCGTCGTCGGCTGCACAAGGCATTCCTGCGCTATCACGATCCGGCCAACTGGCCGATGCTACGCGAGGCGCTCAACGCCATGGGGCGTAGCGACCTGATCGGTAACGGCAAGAAACAACTGATTCCGGCCTGGCAGCCTAAAGGCTTTGAAAATGGACGTCGTCGTGCCGAGCCGAGAACGGCGCGCGACCACGTGCACTCACCGACCCGTCAGTCGGTATCGCCGGCGCGTAAGGCAGTTGCCGACGGCAACGTCAGTCGACCCGTTAGTCCCAGTGCCAAGAGGACGCCGGCGGGACGTCGCTCCGTCAAGCGTTAGTCTGCTGTGTTAATTGAGCGTTGAGGTACAGGCTGGACAACGGCGTGCATCGACTGGAATCTGTGTACAGCACTCCGGGCAGGTCTTGGTCGTTGGAGCGACGTCTTCCTTGGGGATCAGTCGATCTGCGGCATTGTTGTAGCCCTTGACCACCCAGAACACGGCAAAGGCGATGATGAAGAAGCTCACGGCTGCGTTGGCAAACAGGCCGTAATTGAGTGTGACCGCACCGGCCGCTTTGGCGGCGACAGGTGTGGCATAGGGCCCGGGCACCGTACCTTCCTTCAGGACGAGAAAAAGGCTGGAAAAATCCAGACCACCGAGCAGTAGTCCCAGCGGCGGCATCAGCACATCGTTGACCAGACTGCTGACAATGGTGCCGAAAGCGGCGCCGATAACGACACCAACAGCCATATCCAGCGCATTACCGCGCATGGCGAACTTGAAAAAATCCTTGAACATGTCTTTCTCCATAAACCGGGCGGCGCCAGTAGAATGTGCGCATTATCCTTCAGGAATACAGTAAAGGGCTATTCATGGTTGTCCCACGCGTTGATCAGACCTATTACGAGCTTCTCGGTGGCGAGACGGCCCTCCGTACGCTGGTCGATGACTTCTATGATCTGATGGCGTTAGATGAGCGTTTTTCAGGGATTCGTGCGATGCACCCGCAGGATATGAGTACCTCGCGCGATAAGCTGTTCTGGTTTTTGTCCGGCTGGTTGGGTGGCCCACCACTCTTTGAAGAGAAGTTCGGCCATCCGCGCTTGCGTGCCCGTCATTTACCCTTTGCCATCGGTACCGCCGAGCGGGATCAGTGGATGACCTGTATGACCGAATGCCTGGAAAAGGCACCGGTCTCGGAGCCGACCCGCCGGGCACTGATCGAGGCGCTGTTTAAAACCGCCGACTGGATGCGCAATAAGGACGTTTGACGGGATATCACGGTCTGGTCGGGTCTGGCGCCGATTCCCAAGCGCCTGAAATCTATCGATTTCTGCTATAATTGAAAGCTTGTTTTGACCTGTTGCATCGCATCAATATGCGGTGACAGGTTACCTCCGCTTTCACACATTCCCGGTTGAGTACACATGTCCGCACGCCCGATTCGTAACATTGCCATCATCGCCCACGTTGACCACGGTAAAACCACCCTGGTTGACCAGCTTCTGCGCCAATCCGGCACCTTTGCCGCCCACCAGCAGGTGGACGAGCGCGTGATGGACTCGAATGACCTGGAAAAAGAGCGCGGCATTACGATTCTGTCGAAGAATACGGCCGTCGAATACAACGGGATCCACATCAATATCGTTGACACCCCGGGCCACGCTGACTTCGGCGGTGAGGTCGAGCGCGTGCTGGGTATGGTCGATGGCGTGGTGCTGCTGGTCGATGCCGTCGAAGGCCCGATGCCGCAAACCCGTTTCGTGACCAAGAAGGCCCTGGCACTGGGTTTGCGCCCGATCGTGCTGGTCAACAAGGTCGATCGTGACGGTGCCGATCCGGACAATGCCGTGAACCTGACGTTTGACCTGTTCGATAAGCTGGGCGCGACCGATGAGCAGCTGGACTTCCCGATCGTCTACGCCTCGGGTCTGAACGGCTGGGCCGCGATGTCGCTGGACGCGCCACGTGAAGACATGAAGCCGCTGTTCGACACCGTGCTATCGCATGTGCCGGCACCCGATGCCGACGTGGACGCACCGCTGCAGTTGCAGATTTCAGCCCTGGATTATTCGTCGTACGTCGGTCGTATTGGCGTGGGCAAAATTATCCGTGGTCGGGTCAAGACCGGTCAGAACGTGATGGTGATGTTCGGGACCGACGAAGAAGCCGCCGAACATGATCGTCAACCGATCAAGGCCAAGATCGGCCAGGTATTCGGTTACAAGGGACTGAACAAGGTCGAGATGGATGAAGGCCAGGCCGGCGATATCGTGCAGATTACCGGGATCGAAGATCTGGTACTTGGCTGTACCGTGACCGATCCGGATCAACCGGAATCGCTGCCGCTGCTCAAGATCGATGAACCGACGCTGTCGATGCAGTTCATGGTTAATACCAGCCCGCTGGCCGGCACCGAAGGCAAGTTCGTCACCAGCCGCCAGCTGCGTGACCGCCTGCACAAAGAATTGCTGACCAACATGGCGCTGCGTGTGCACGATACCGCTAACGGCGACATCTTCGACGTGGCCGGTCGTGGCGAACTGCATCTGGGGATTCTGCTCGAGAACATGCGCCGCGAAGGTTACGAAATGGCCGTGGGTCGTCCGCGAGTCGTGAAGCGCATCATCAACGGCGTCGAGTGCGAACCTTACGAAATGCTGACCGTCGATGTGGAAGAAGATTCCCAGGGCGGTGTCATGGAAAGCCTGGGTCAACGTAAAGGCGAAATGCTGGACATGGTGCCGGATGGCCGTGGTCGCGTCCGTATCGAATACAAGATTCCGGCGCGTGGTCTGATCGGTTTCCAGGGCGAGTTCATGAACCTGACCCGTGGTAATGGTCTGATGAGCCACGTGTTCGACGAATACGCCCCGGTGAAAGAGGGCGGCGTTGCCGAACGTCGTAACGGCGTGCTGATTTCTCAGGACGATGGCGAAGCCGTCGCTTACGCGCTGTGGAAGTTGCAGGATCGCGGCCGTATGTTTGTGAACCCGGGCGAGAAGCTGTACGAAGGCATGATCATCGGCATCCATAGCCGTGAAAACGATCTGGTTGTCAACCCGATCAAGGGCAAGCAGTTGACCAACGTGCGTGCCTCGGGTACCGATGAAGCCGTGCGCCTGGTACCACCGGTTCAGTTGTCACTGGAAGGCGCCATCGAGTTCATCGCCGATGATGAGCTGGTGGAACTGACGCCAAAATCGATTCGTCTGCGTAAGCGTTACCTCAAGGAACACGAGCGTAAGAAAGCCTCGCGCGAAACGACCGCTGCTTAAGCAATCGCGTTCAGCGGGACACCCTGTGTCTCGCGTGAATCTGCAGGCAACAAAAAACCCGCCAATTGGCGGGTTTTTTGTTGGGCTCGGGTGAATTACTTCACGCGGGCACGGTACTCGTCAGTGCGGGTATCGATTTCGATCTTGTCACCGATTTCAACGAAGGCCGGCACCTGAAGTTCGAAGCTGGTCGGCTTGATGCGGGCCGGTTTCATGACCTTGCCCGAGGTGTCGCCCTTGACGGCCGGTTCGGTGTATTCGACTTCGCGCACCACGGCGGTCGGCAATTCCACCGAGATGGCTTTGCCATTGTAGAACACCACTTCGCAGGCCATGCCGTCGTCCAGATACTTCAGAGCGTCGGTCATGTTTTCGCCTTCGACTTCGTACTGGTTGTACTCGCCGTCCATAAAGACGTACATCGGATCGGCGAAGTAAGAGTAGGTCACTTCCTTGCGGTCGAGCACGACGATTTCGAACTTTTCATCGGCCTTGTAGACTGCTTCGCTGCCGCTACCGGTGAGCAGGTTCTTCATTTTCAGCTTGACGACGGCCGCGTTGCGACCCGATTTGTTGTATTCGGCCTTCTGGACGACCAGCGGCTCGCTGCCGACCATGATCACGTTACCAGCGCGCAGTTCCTGTGCTGTCTTCATAATTCCGTACTTTCCTGATTGCGGGAGTCTATCGATCCGGTCGTGACCCGGGCGGGGTCAAGGCCGTAAAACCCATCATTTTACCAGATCGGCTACAAAAGCCCGGAGCTGCGTGACCAGATCCGCCTGTTTTAACAGGCTTTCCCGCCAGCGTTGTGCATTGGCTTGGAGGGCGGGCCGCATACGCAGGATCTCTGGCCACAGGCTGCCGCACAGAGCGCGATCGCCACAACCGTTCCAGGCCAGGATAAATCGCATGAAAATGTCGCGTTCCCGGGCAGTCAGATGCGCCGGATCGAGGTACCGGTCGTAAAAAGCCTTCAGTTTGACGAGGTGCGTCGCCGCCTCCTGGGGATAGATCTGCCAGAAGACAGGCAGGGCGGACCATTGGGCCCGGACAAAGGAATCTTCACCCCGCACGAATAGGAGATCATGGGTCTGCAGGAGGGCATCAAACCGGGATTGGGGTACAAAAGGCAGCTGCTCGATGCGGTAGTTGCCCGGCAGAACAGGGTTGGCGTCGAGTTGTGCGATGATCGGACAGGGCGCGACCGAGAGGCTGACGTCATGCTGCGCAGCCAGCCAGTAAGGCAGTGCGGGTTGCGCGTAACCAAAGAGATAGATTCGTAACGGTGAGCCGGTGCCAGTCGGGCCATCGCTCACCATGAGATCCGGTTCCCGCAGCAGGCCACCGCTATCGGGTGTAAACCCCGGAAAGTAGAAATGTTTCAACAGCGGATAACGCGGATGGGGCGAGGGCAGCTTGTGATTCGAGCCGACCCAGTCTTCTGCCGAAAGATACTCCAGGTTGATCCAGACAGGGGCCTTACCGCTGGCCGCACAGTTCGCCATGGCGGCAACGTAGGCCGCCGGGGGATCGCAGGCAAAGGCTTCGATCACGACATCGGCCACCTCCATCACGGTGAATGACTGCGTCGAATCGGGCCATGGGTAGATATCGATTGAATGATCGTGGGGTGCCGGCCCAATCAGCAGGTTCAGGACCTCGGGTTGATCAATCCACAGGGTGACACGTTCGCCGCGTTGGGCAAGGTCTACCGCCAGCCGCCAGCAGACGCCGGCATCGCCGTAATTGTCGATGACCCGGCAGAAGATGGCCCAGTGCATGGATAGCGATCGGCCGGTTAAACGCCGGCGCGTGCCTCCAGCTGCGCCATGATTTCCAGCCGTTGATCTTCGCTCATGCTTGACCAGCGCTTGAGTTCCTCAAGCGTCCGGAAGCAGCCGATACAGAAGCGGTTCTGCTCGTCCATACGACAGATGTTGATACAGGGCGTCGAAACTTCGGGCTTGATGCGGCAGGCCATGGTGGTGATTCCTGAGTAGAGGCGTGCATTTTAAAGCCTAACTGACCGGGCTGCGAAATGACGTTTGGACGGTTGTCGTGGCATAGTGTGAAAAGAAAGCACACTGGAGAGAAAGCGCATGGATTCACGGTATCTGGAAGACTTGAAGATGGGCGACACATTCATCTGCCCGGGTGTCACGATTACGGAGTCCGATATCATCTCGTTTGGCATGGCATTCGACCCGCAACCGTTTCATGTCAATGCGCTGTCGGCATCCAATTCTATCTACGGCGGTTTGATTGCCAGTGGTTTTCATGTGGTTTCACTGAGCTTCCGCCTGTTTATGCAGCTCGGCGTTTTTCATGATTCCAGCATGGGTTCGCCGGGTATTGATGAAGTGCGCTGGACCATGCCGGTGCGTCCGGGCGATACGTTGCATTCCGAGGTGATTGTCGAGTCGGTTGCGTTATCGCGCTCAAAGCCGGACCGAGGCGTCGCCAAACTCAAGTTCATGGTGATGAACCAGCGTAGCGAGGAAGTGGCGTCGTATTACCTGAACCTGATGCTCAAATCGCGCTCCGTATTGGGCTGACAGCGACAAGTCACATAGCCGTCAGGATGTCTTTTCGCGTTTGACCAACCGGGAGAACATCACAGGCAACAGATAGAGCGTACATATGGTGGCGGAGATGATGCCACCGACGATCACGACGGCAAACGGCCGTTGCGTTTCCGAACCGATACCGCTCGAGATCGCTGCCGGCAAAAGTCCGAGTCCGGCCATCAGTGCGGTCATGATGATCGGGCGCATGCGGAGAACCGCACCTTCGCGAACTGCCTGATCAAAGGGTTTTCCGTTCCGGAGCATTTCGACAATTTCTTCGACCATGATCACACCATTCTGGATTGCAATACCGGAAACGGCGATGAAGCCGACGGCGGCAGAGATCGAGAGGTGCAACCCGCTGACCGCGAGGCCGAAGAGGCCACCGATGAGGGTCGTCGGCGCCAGTGCCAGAATGATGGCGGCAATCTTGTAGGAACGGAACATCCAGAACAACAGGCCAAAGATGGCGACCAGACTGGCCGGTACGATGACCTTGAGGCGAGCCATGGCGCGTTGCTGGTTTTCAAACTGTCCACCCCAGGTCATGGTGTAACCGGGTGGGAGCGCAACCTCCCGTTTGACTTTGCGTTGCGCTTCCTTGATGAAGCTACCCATGTCGCGGCCGGACAGATTGGCCTTGACGGATACGGCGCGCATACCAGCCTCACGCGATATCCGCGATGCCCCCTGTTTGACCTCGATGTTGGCGATTTCGCCGAGCGGGATCGTGTGATTACCATCGCCCGGGAGTTCGATTGCTAGTGAGGAGATGTCATTGATCGACGCCCGGTTGGCCTGAGACATCCGAACCGTGACGTCATAACGGCGATCACCGTCGTAGAAACCCGTTGCCTCGAAGCCGCCCATGGCCGTCTCGAAGGTGCGATTGAGATCAGCGATTGAGATACCGAGTCGTGCCATTTTTTCCCGATCCGGGATCACCGAGATTTCGGTTTGTCCCCCTACCTGGATCGCTGCCACTTCGACGGCACCCTTGATACCGGCAATGAGGCCTGCAACGTGATCCGCTTTTTCCTGGAGGATATTGAGATCCGGGCCGAAGATCTTGATCGCGATTTCACCCTTGACGCCGGAGAGCGATTCTTCAACGTTGTCCTGGATGACCTGAGAGAAGTTGGTG
Source organism: Rhodocyclaceae bacterium (assembly GCA_018883265.1). Lineage (GTDB taxonomy): Bacteria > Pseudomonadota > Gammaproteobacteria > Burkholderiales > Rhodocyclaceae > Fluviibacter. The sequence goes on from VEQK01000006.1 coordinate 53,375, forward strand.
GGCACACCGGGCATGGCGTTGAGTCCGGCGCTCATGTCTTGAACAAGAGCTTCTTTGGTTGCGAATCGCCATTGAGAGCGGGGCGCCAAGTCAACCAAGACCTCTAGGTTGTTCGAGCCTTTGGGGTCGGTACCCTCATCAGGTCTGCCGACCTGAGTAATAATTTTGCGCGCCTCGGGATAATTGCTGATGTAGGCGCGAACCGAACGCTCTACGTCGCGTGTCTGATCAATGTGCGTTGCCGGCGGCAGCATGATGGTCAACCAGATATTGCCTTCGTCCAGCTTGGGCAGAAACTCTGTACCGATCACCGGAATCATGAAGAGTGACGCAATGAGCGCACCTACCACCCGGAAATAGATTTTTCTGGGGGTTGCCAGGAACGCGGCCAACTTCTGCTTGTACTTCTGCTGCCAGCGGTTCATCCACTCGAGGTGCGGCTCTAGCAGTGGCTCTTTATCCACCATATACGCGAGCAGGGTGGGCACATAGGTGAGCGTCAGAAGAATGGCGCCCAAAAGGGCGCATGACAGCGTCAGCGCAACTGGCGAGAAAATTTTGCCTTCAACGCGCTGAAACGTGAAAATCGGTACGAAAGCCAGAATGATGATGGCTTTGGAATAGAGAATGGGCGAAGCCAGTGTCGAGACAGTATTCTTGAGCGCATTGAGACGCCAAACTGGGCGGTTGTGTCCGAGATGGTCGAACTCGGGTCCCGTCTGCAGTGTCATCTTGACCATGAGCGCTTCAACCACCACGACGGCGCTATCAATGATGATGCCGAAGTCGACTGCTCCCAGAGAAATGAGATTCGCCGAGACCTTGAACAGGTCCATCATGATGAAGACAAAGAGGAGCGTTAACGGAATCAGACTGGCGACGACAAGCGATACCTTGAGGTTGCGCAGAAAAACAACGAGAACACCGATGACCAGCAATGCACCCAGAATCAGGTTATGGCTAACCGTGTTTACGGTGTTGTTCACCAGCTCGGTCCGGTCATAAAGCGGCCTGATCCTGAAGCCCGGCGGCATATGCTCCTGGCTATTCAGCCAATCGACTTTCTCGCGCACGCTTTCGATGACGACCGCCGGATTTTCACCGCGCAGCATCATGACGATGCCTTGGACGACGCCCTCGTGTTGAACCATAGTACCCGCGTCAGCACGCAGCGCGACGGAGACACTACCGGTGATCGGCGCACTGCCTACCACCACATCAGCGACATCTCTCACCAGAATGGCACGACCGTTCTCCGAGCGGACGACGGTGAGCTGGATATCTTCAAGGTTCCGGTAAATCCCGGTGCTACGCAACACGAGGCCTTCGCTACCGCGTCGCAGAATGCCACCACCGGTACTGTCGTTATTGGCACCGACCGCCTCTGCCAGCTGATTGAGCGTGACACCGTAGCGTCGCATGGCGACCGGATCCGCGTTTACCTGAATTTCCTTGACCGTACCGCCGAAGCTGGTGACATCGGCAATGCCCGGCGCGCGCCGGATCACGGGTCGGACGACCCAATCCTGCACGACGCGGATTTCGTTGAGCGGTGTGCCTTCGGGAGCTTCGATGACATAGCGGAAGATCTCGCCAACGGCGGTAGTCAGCGGTGCAAGCGTCGGCGTGACACCGGGCGGCAAGGTGACGCCCTGCAGTTTTTCGAGTACCTGGCTTCGGGCAAAGCGATCCTGCGTGCCGTCACTGAAGATCAGGGTAATTACCGAAAGACCGGTCATCGAGACGGAACGTTGTTGCGTGACGCGCGGCACGCCACTCATCTCCCGCTCGATCGGCAGCGTGACGCTACGCTCGACTTCTTCAGGTGCCTTGCCCGGCACCTGGGTGATGACCTGCACCTGGACATCCTGGACATCCGGAAACGCTTCGATCGGCAAATCTTGCAGCGTGCGTATCCCCACGATACTCATGATGGCAAACGCCAGCAGAATAAACGCCCGCTGATTGACCGCGAAGTTGACGAGCTGGCGCAGCATTACTTGGCGTTCTGGCTAAGTTCGGAGGAGAGAAGGAGAGCGCCAACCGTGACGACCTTGTCACCCGGTTTGATCTCCGAATCTGGTTTCAGCCAGATCCACTGGTGATCCTGAAATGCCACGTCGACACGCTGACGGCGGAATATGCCGGGCTCCTTTTCGACAAACACGGTGGTGTAAATGCCAGTCGTGATCAGCGCCGAAATCGGAATACGGACTACCATCGCCGCATTCGGATCCAGCAGTTGTGCACGGCCGAACATTTCCGGTTTCAGTTTCATGTCCGGGTTATCGATCTCTGCACGAATCTGCACGCGGCGCATTTGTGGATCCAGCATCGGCGAGATGCGCGTGACTTCGGCTTTGAATGTCTGGCCGGGCAGGTTGTCGAAGCTGACCAGCATGGTGTCACCCACGACAATGCCCGCCGCGCTCTGTTCGGGCGCATCGACGACGACCCAGACGTGCGACAGATCAGAGATCACGGCAACGGGATCCGCCTGATCCGGTCGAACCTCCCGACCCGGGTTTACATTGATTTTGGCGACCACGCCGCCAATTGGTGCGCGTAGCGTCAGACGTTCGGAATCCGGAGCGGGCTGACCATAGGGCACCAGATTGGCGATACGTAGATAGGCGCGCTTGGCTTCGGCATCGGCAATTTTGGAATCGGCCTCGGCGACCTCGTAGTCCCGACGGGCAATGGCTTCGCCGGCGAGTAATTCCTTGGCGCGCTGATAATGGGCTTTCTTGCGCTTCGCATCGGCATCGGCCTTATGCCAGTCGGTCAGGGCGGTGCCGTAATCGGGCGAATCAATGGTGACCAACGGATCACCGGCTTCTACCCGGTCCCCCAGTTGCGCATGTTGCTGAACGACCCGTCCGCTGAGCGATGGGTGGACCAGGGTCGTGCGCGAGTCATCCATTGAGACACGTGCCGGAATGGGCGAACCGACTGGTAAAGGCGTTTCGCTGACCGGCTCGGCACGAATAAAGGCAAGCTGTGGGGCACCATTCTTGAAGTGAATCTCGTCTTCCTTGACCTTGAATGTCGGCAGTTCGGGGCCTTCGCCGATGGAAAAGTAGAGCACCATGATCAGAAAAATCCCGAAAATGCCGGTGTACCAGACTTTGTCCTTGAACTCACGGGATTCCTGGTAACGCGTTTTCCAGATCGGAATCTGGGTGGTTAGATAGGCAGTTAATGACACCAGCGTCGGATGATGCCGAAGCTTTTCCCAAAGCTGTTTCAGTCGTCCGGAGACTTCGTCGGAATGCCAGAAGTCGAGCGCGCCGGACCTGAAGAGCGCCAGGGCACGTTGGATGCGGATACGGGCACGATTCATTTGACGTTGGCTCCGGGTAGATCAGGCAACTCCTGACGACCGTTCGGTAGATTAGCGGGGGTGTGCTGCGCCACGGGCGAATCGTAATGCGCCGGCTTGGTCAGGGTCACGGATTCGGTCAGACTCGCGAGAATGCGGATAGCACCGGAGGCTCGTGCGGCTTCGGCACGGGCAATCACAGCCTCGACTTCGGCCTGGCGCACGATACGTTTGGTATCCAGATATTCAAAGGTGCTCATCGCGCCACGAGTGTAGGCGACATCGGCAGCCTTATCCGTGCGGCGGGTGGACTGCAATGCCATCTCATGCAGGCTACGCAGGCGGGCATTGGCCTGATCGAGCTCGTGAATCAGTAGCTTCGATTCCGAGCGCGCGTTGCGTTCGGTTTGCAGCATGGCAATTTCGGCCTGAGTCATCTCGGCCATGCTGCGCCGGATATCTCCCTCGAAATCGTTGCCGGTGAAGAGCGGGATCGCAATACCACCGCCCACCGAGTTGATGACCGTCGGGTTGTTTCGCTCGTAGTGCACCCCCACCGTAAAGTCACGGGTGCGTTGCGCGCGCGCCAGTTCGATGGCCTGCTTGGCGGCAGAGAGCCGGGCGCGGGCGGCCTGCACATCTGGGCGTTTCTCGGTTGATCCATCCAGTAGTTTTTCGGCATCCTGGTGGCTCATGGCCGGTGGCCAGTCACCCCGGGTATTCAATAACTGATGCTGCATCTCGTGGCCAAGCAGGCTGGAGAGCATTGCGCTGGCGCGTGATCGGTCACGCCGTGCCATCTGCGCTTCTGCTAGCAGCCGGGCGCTATCGGCCTCGATGCGACCAAGATCAGCACCTGATAAATCACCCGTCTTGAAGCGGAGCTTGGCCTTTTCACTTACGCGCTCCGCATGTAACAGATTGGCTTCCGAAATCTGGGCGCGCTGTTCCGCAACCCGCAGGTCCAGCCATGCGGACAGCACCCGCATTTTTTCCTGACGTATGGTCTCCTGCAGATCCCACAGGGTGGCCTGGTTCATGTCATTGGCTTTCGCCAGGCGCAGATCCCGTTTGTTGCCACGCTCAAAGGGTTGATCAACCCGCACGATCGTGTCCAGCGCGTTCATCTTGAGACCGTACTGATACTGGGAGTTATCGACGCCGCTGGTATTCACCGACATCACGGCATTGGGCCGTGCGCCGGCGGTGATGATATCGGCGCGGGCGCCTTCGATGACTGCCTGGGCATTCTGGATCTGGGCGTTATGGCGCAGCGCCAGATTTTCGGCTTCCAGATACCCAATGCCGACCGGCTGTGAATCTGCCTGTGCGCCGATGGCGATCATGAGCAAAGACGCAAGGAGACCGCCGACCAGGCATTGTCGGACGAGTTGATGAGCGCTACGGGAATTTCTATGATGCATTGCGCGCTTATCATGCCTTAAGGAAGCCTTAAGGTCTATTCGCAGCGCACCACGCAACAGAAACGAAAAGGCCCCAGATTTGACTCTGGGGCCTTGTGTTTGGCTCCTCGACCTGGGCTCGAACCAGGGACCTACGGATTAACAGTACTTAAAAAACGCTTTTCCCGTCTGCTCTCCGAGGGCGTGATACGCTGGAACCCGCGTGTTTGCTGACCCTCTTGTAAACATTAATAAGTGTGTGTTAAATTAATGTTGAGATGTTTGGGTAGGCAGAAGGTAGGCAGTTTTGATCACACAGGAGAAACGCATGGAAAACGCACAAGCTCGGGCTGCAACCCGAGGCGACAGCGACAAAGAGAAGACGACGCTCGCAGACCCTCGGCACGTCAATTTCACGAACGCATTCATTAAAGAAGTCCCGCTGCCCAAAACAGGGCGCGAACATTACTGGGACACCAAAGAGCGCAACCTCGGTTTACGGGTAACGCCTCGGGGTCGCACCCTCATTATTCGCGTCCGGGTGACGGGTGAGAATTCGAGCAAGGTAAAGGAACGAAATCTCGACGAGCAAAACGACGTTAAGAAAGCTCGCGACGAAGCCGCTGCGCGACGTGTAGAGCTCCGGAATGGTATTGACCGGGACGAGGAGAGAAAACGCGCTGCGGATCGAATGCACAAGGAAGAGGCCCTGCGTAAGATCCAGAAGGTAACCCTAGAACAGGCGCTCGAGAATTACATCGCAGCCCGTGCCGAAGGTAAGCCTCTGGGCGACCGCACGATCGCCGACTATCGGTACATGATGCGCGGAATGCTGGCCAAGGTTAAGGACGTACCCCTCGAAGAATTCACCCGGCCTTTCTGCGTCGCGCTGATTAAACAAATAACTGCTGATATCGTCAAGCGGAGCCAGAAAAGCATTAAGGCGAGCGGTGCCGAGGATCGCAAAGAGCGAACCGGCGTCCGGGCGAATTACGCGCTCCGGTTGATTCGGCTGCTCTGCCGCACTTATCGGATCGGGAATCAGGAGTGGGGTAAGTTCGAGGGCTTCGACTTCCCGTGGCACGAAGAAAATCCAAGAGTAACCACCCTCGATAGTGAGTACAACCACGGGACAGCGATATGGAATGCGCTCTCATCGCATCGATGCGACTCGGGTGCGAATTACATTAAAGCTATTCTGCTGACCGGTTGTCGCCGTAGCGAGCTGTCTGGGTTAAAGGTCGAGCAGGTTAATCTCGACAAGCGGACGATCACGCTGCCGACCACGAAGAACGGGACGGAGTTTGTTATCCAAATGAGCGACCAGCTCGTCGAGCTCATTACGCCCCTGATGAAGCACGCCGAGACGCGTAAGAATAAGAAACTAGACCGCGCTGGCGAAGACAAGCTCCCCGGCGAGAAGGTTTTTTCCGGAGCAGGGGATCCGCGTAAGCTCTTGCTCGCTGTCGGCAAGGTGATCGGCGAAGAGTTCACGCTACACTCGCTGCGAAAGTATATGACCGACTCAATGATGAGTCTCGGCGTGCCTTACCCTGTCATTAAGTCATGCCTTAACCACAGCATGAAGAAGAGCCGGGACGTAACGCTCCGCAATTACGCCCACGCAAAGCCAGGGCAGATGCGCGCAGCGTGGCAAAAACACGCCGACGCCGTGGTGCCTACGACTGCGGAAATTATTAACCTCGACTCGCGCCGGAGCGCAGCATGAGCAAGTACAAACTCAAACGCTTAATTGACCAGTTCACCGAAAACCCACGGGAGCACCAAAACGCGAGCAACGTGCGCCGTCTCTACGACGACAAGAAAAAGGAGCTCCGGGTCGAGACCGCTCTGCCGAGCGTTAAGGAATTCGAGCGGCGAAAGTTCCGTTTCGGCACCGCTTCGGAAAGCTGGGCCGCTCTGCACCAGATCGCGAAGGCAATAGAGGAGGGCAAGCCCATCCCCGCAGTCCCGGCGGTTTGGTTACTCTCTGCACTCAACGCCATGGCCGAGGATAGTCCGAAGGAGCTCGTCCGGGCACTCGGCTTTGTGCAGAAGGGGAGATCCCGCACGCTTAATCATTTCGACGTGCTCAACCGCATGGCGTTTTTGATTGAGAAGGAGGGGCTTCCGCAGACCGAAGCGGCCCGAGTTTGTGCGAGTGAGTTCGGCTGTCACTTCGAGACGGCGCTCTATTACTGGCGGAAAAAACGGGACGTTTTCTCAAAGTAAGCACAAGTAAAAATAAATTTGAATTAATCAAAGTCCGCTCTTAAACTAACCCCATCGCCGCATCCGTGCGGCACTTTTTAACCCTCGCATATTAGTAAATCATCGTAATTCCTAACTTGGAGAAGTAACCATGACAAAGAAGCAAAACAAGGCGGTAACAGTCGACCTCAATCAACTGCTCACAGTGCAAGAGCTCTGCGAGATCCTGCATTGCCACCCGGTAACGCTCTGTTACCACCGCCGCAACAACACCGGACTGCCGTTTATGAAACTCGGTCGCCGCGTTTACTACCGCCGCGCTGACGTTGAGGCGCTCCTCGCGAGCAACTTCCGTGGCGTACCGGTCGCAGCCTAAACATTGATCACACAGGAGAAAACAATGGGAACATATTCACCAAAGCCCGGAACAGTTACGGAATCATGGGCCGCGCTTGAAAGCCTAGCCGAAGCGCTCATGAAAGGAGCGACACCTCCGAAAGCCGCCGCAAAATGGTTTGCAGAGGCGGTTACACACAGCCGCAGCCGCGACCCGCTACAGCTCGTTCGCGATCTGGGGCTCTACGTTCACGGACGCCGCCGTGTTGCAAATGTTGAGCGCCTCACCGAGCTGGTTAACAAGCTGATCCAGAGCGGTAATTCAATCATGCACGCTTGTGAATTGGCCGCTGCTCGCATGGGTTGCTCAACCAAAACCGCATACCGCTGGTACCGCGCGGAGGTGAAGAAATGAAGAAGTTATCGCAAGGAGGTGCTCGTGAGGGAGCAGGTCACAAGCTCTTATACGGGGAAGAGACAAAGTGCATGCGCGTGCCGGTTAGCCGCGTGGCCGCAGTCCGAGCCTTTTTGTACTCGCTGCTCGACGAAGAGAGAAAAGCCAAACGCTAGAAAAGGTGAAGCCCGGCTGCAACCGGGCTTCGAGTCGATTTAATCACACAGGAAAGAGTTCTTAAATGACTAACGACATTTTAACCCCGACTAATTGGTGCCGCAATGCGTAAGCACGAGCGGATCCTCACCAAGCTGGCCAATGAGTGCCGCGCCGTGCTGTCAAAAACCAACGGCGGGCACATGAAGCTCACAGGGGACGGGTGGACTGTTTTCACATCCTCGACCCCGAGCGATCACCATTCAATTAACCAAGTCCGCCGCGATATCCGTCGCGCTCTGCGGGAGATCCACGCATGACAACAATTACAGTCGCACAGTTACCACCCAACGCCCGGGCATACATTGAATGCCCGTCTTCCCTCGATATCAAAGACGCTCCGGCGGATATGCGTACAAGTGGGAGCAAGATCAAAGTCGCGCCTAGGCTCTGCAAGCTGATCTCACCCAAAGGCGAGAAGCTCTCACAGTACGCCTCGGGGCGGGAATTCGTTTTTTCCCGTCACGAGGTAGAGACGCTCCCGAAGCTTTACGAGCTTCTGCAAGTCTGCTCACGCCATGATCGAGTGATCGTTATGGGAGTAGCCACAGGGGAATGGTTAGAGCACCCCAAGGCCGCGTATCGTCGCCTCTCGATAGGTAAGCACGGGTTATGGAAACACGAGGACGGCAGGGACGTCCCCTGCGTTATCGATATGCCACCGAGCCGCCTCCTGACCATTGATATTGACGGCTGCAAAGAGAATCAACCGCTGCCGGATTTCGACCCGCTTAACCCGATCCCGGCAATTAACGCCCACGTCCTGCCATTACTCGGAGAGGCGTTTACGGATTGCGGGTATATCGCCAACCTGACCGCAGGGACAACACTCGACCCAGAGCAATTTCCCCGCATTCGCCTCTGGTTTTTGATGAAGAACGAGCTCTCGGAGCAAGGGCGCAAAAACCTTCTGATTAACCTCGCAGCGACGACCCCTGATCTGGCCATTGACCCGAGCTCGGTAAAAGCCGCGCAGGTTAATTACACCGCTTCGCCGATTGTCGTCCCGGAGTTGACCTTCGACACGCTGCGAGACCCCCTCGCATACGCACAGGAAGACATTCTGCCGCGTCGCTGGTTTATGGTTGAGGGTAACCCCTTGGACGTAGCCGAGCCGCACGTTGTAGAGCGTGGGGTGAGCTCGTCGGGCAATCAGGACTTCAACCTCTACGCGGTAAACGAAGAGTTAAACGCCCTAGAAACTCCCGGGGACGAGATCCACAGCAAGATCCTGACCTGTACTTACAACCTCGCGCGCAACCACGGCACCGGGCTATCGACCGAGAACGCCGTCGCGATGATCAAGCGCCGCCTCGTTGAGCTATCGCAGCCGGGGGAGCCGCTGCACTCACGAGCTGATCGGATAAACGGCGCAGACTTGGAGCATGAAATCACCAGCGCCTACACCGGAGCTCTGGATATGAGCGGCTGCTTGCGTCCGCTTCACGTTATCGACGACGAAGACGAGGGGAGCACCACGTTAAGCGAGGCGGCAATGCTGCTTAAAGACACCCTCAAAGATGCGCTGTCAAATCGTAGCCACAAGGTGCACGTCATTAAGTCGAGCTGCGGGCTCGGGAAAACTCGCACCATGCTGGAGACCATTAAAGAAGACGGCGGCGTCTGTCATTTTTACGTCCCCGACCATAACAAAGCCGCCGAGCTAGTCCGCGACGCCCGGGCGGCTGGCATCGAGACTGTGCACATCAAGGGTAAGACCGGTCTCGACGATGATGACAACCCGCTCTGCATGAAACGCGAGGCGCTTTTAGAGCACCCCGGCTCGGAAGAGTTTCAACACATTGGCGGCGTAATGGTTTGTAAGAATTGGCGCTCGGGTGGGTTTAATGCGAGCAGTTTTGACGAAGAGGACGGAAAAGGCGGGGAGAGCTACTGCCCGCATTACAACGAGTGCGGATATAACGCCCAGTTCAAACAACAGGCCCAGCTCTACGTCTTCGCCCATGCCAATCTGACACACACATCAAAACTCGGCTTAAAGCGCCCCGACTTCGTCGTCATTGATGAGGATCCGATCCCGGCACTGACCAAAACCCGACGTTACAGACTGGAAACGCTAAAACGCTGGCGTTTTATCAGCACGCGCCGGGTTATCAACCGCCTTTGCCGCGCATTGTTTGAGGGTAAGGACTTACTCCAAGCGTTTTACGAGTGCGCGGAAGAGTATCGCAAGGAACACGGCCTAGACGGCGAACAGGGGCCGGAGATCGGTCTCGACGGAGAGCTCTACGAGAGCGAAGACGAAGCAATGGATCTCGACGAGGTCGCGGAAATGCTCCTCAATCGACTGCGTGGGCAAGCCTACGCCGCGCTCCGTGAGGACGCCGGTAACCTAGACCCTAGCATGACCCCCGAGGAGACCCTCCGGCGCGTCAGTAAGGAGCGAATCTCGGCACCATGGGTGGATCTCTTCGATTTGCTGCAAAAAGCCTTACAAAACGACGAGAGCACCTTGCCGGGCGTTTATAAATTACACGACGGGAGCATTCTCGTCGGATCCATTAAAGCGCCAACCGCCCCCATGGGCAAAAAGGTGATCCTCCTCGACGCAACCCCGAACGTCATCGCTTTGCGCTCGATCTACGGGGATCGCTTCCGTCTGGTAGGGTTTTCGGTAAAGGAGAACCTTTTCGAGATCCAGATCGCAGCCCGTGGATTCGGAAAAACCGCGATGGTTAAAAAGGTCGAGGGTGAGACCGCCGGGCACGATAACCGCGTTAACGATATCCACGCTTTCGTCCGCATGGTGAGCCAGCGCGATAACGGGGCCGTCATTAGTTATAAGAACGTCGTCAGCCAAGCGCCACTGCGTTTTGGATCCTACGAGCTCACCGCGCTGCATTACGGCGCTCTGCGTGGCCAGAACGTCATGGAAGGTAAGACTGTGCTCGCCCTAGTCGGTCGCGTGCTTATCGGAAGCGATGCTGCCGAGCAGGGGGCGTCGATTGTTTTCGACGATACGCTTATCAGCGAAGAGGAGACCCGTTACGTCAGCGCCGACGCCTTTCACAAAGTCCGCGAGGGTGAGGGCAAAGCGCGCCTGACGCTGCAAAAGAACGGGAAGCAGGTACACCCAGACGCTCGCGTGGACGCCTTCAAGGATCAAAAAATGCTCGCCGAGTATGAGCAATCGAGGGGGCGCTTGCGCGCTGTCCGTGCCGAAGAGACGAAGCTCCTGCTCAACTTCAACAGCTTCCCCACGGGCCAGACAGTGGATCGCCTTTACTGGAAACCTGACCAGCTTCTGGGCCCGTGGCGTCTGTGCGAGCTACTCGAACGCCACAATTTTTACCTCCCGCTGCGTCCTAGCTATCTGGCGAAGACTTTCCCCGACGTCTTTAAAACGTACGCCTCGGCAAAGCTTTTCGTCGCTGACGTGCGGGACTGGATGCGCGGCGAGTGTCTTTTCTTCCGCCTTGTGTATGAGCAGGACTACTGCGAGACCACCACCGCGCCATGGCGTCAGGGGTCGCGTGGTCGCGTAAAAGATCCCGGCGAGCTGCTCTGTATCCGCACATGGGAGGAGGTGCGTAACGATCCAGACCGAGAAACACCTTGCCCGACCGCGCCGCTGGGCTGGGAAGAGACGACCGACCCTGACGTCTTACTCGGCACCGGTATCCGCAAGACCGCTTTTGCGCCTCTGGGGTGCGCGGCGTAAGTTTTGCCCAGTCCTTACCAAAAAGGGATCCGTCCCTATATATCTCTTATACGCACGGATCCCAAATTGGTAAGTTTTGCCCGAATTACCAAAAAGGGATCCGTCCCTATATATCTCTTATACGCACGGATCCCAAATTGGTAATCCTAATCAACACCCCTCAACCTTAAACTGTCCTCAAAAGAGGAGCACAGCCCCACCCCCTGCGAACCTACAGCAGCGCGCCCTTAATGGCGCAAAAACTGACGCTCTACAACTTGAGACTTTACTTAATCAACACTTGTCAACACATTGAAAATAAAAGTGAAATAAATTTGAATTGTTGCGATTTGTGCCTTATGCTTTGACCATTACGTTATGGGGTGTAAATGGTGGGCAAAGGCAAAGATCCTCTGGTTAAGCTGGCGAGTGATTGGCAGACAGGTGCGTCCGCAAATAGCGTTGATGCGTCAGCAAATAGCCTTGATGCGTCAGCAAAGGGCTCTGCAAATACGCTTGATTCGGAGAAAGAGATCCAAGAGAGCGCCTCTTTCTCCGCTCCCAGAATCCTAAAAGACCCCAAAACCGGACGTTTCCTCCCCGGTAATCGACCCCCTGGACGCCCTGCCGGTTGCGTCAGTAGCGTAACCAAGGCTCGCCAAGTGCTCGCGAACCACACCGAGGAATTAATCGGCCTTGCCCTCGAACAGGTACGCCAAGGCAAAGCAAACGCGTTATTGGCCGAGCTTCTGCGCTTCTCTATGCCCCAGGCTCGCAGCCAGCTTGCCGCAATTGCTATCCCTGGAGCCGCTGACGCTATGGCCATGGGTGATTTTGACGGCGCTCTGGCCGAGATCACTCGCGCAACCCTAGACGGCGAGATCTCCCCAGACGCGGCAAAGGTCGCCACCGAGCAGGTTAAGTCCGCAGAAGAGGCGAAACGTCTCCGGGCGCTGGCGGAGCAGGTCGAGAAACTCTCGGCGAAGGTTATCGAAGGCCAAGCTCGGAGAGTCTCGTGAGCATTGACGCATTAGAGCGAAAAGTCGCCTCGCTTCTACGCGTAGTTAACGCACAAGAGCACGGCAGCAACGGCGTTTTTATAAGCACTGACGAGCTCGGGAAGACGTCCGAAGGGGCAGATAAGATCCTCGGCGAATTACTCGCTCAAAACGGCTTAAAACAAGGCGACCTCGAAGAGGCGGGAATACCTGTCCGCTTTGCGAATCTGCACTTTCTCGCCGGGCGTCGTCGCATTGGCATTACAACCAAAGAACAAGCCGACGCGTTTCTCGCAGGAACGTGGCGACCTTGTGGCGAAGACGAGCACCCGGTGCCGACGTCATTGCCGAAAACGAATGACCAATCCGAAGGGCTCTGGGCTTCGGACAATCCCGAAAGCCTTGCCCGTAAAGGGTTTGGCAATGGCGAAGGGTAAGGGGGAGAGCCGTGCACAGCTCACTGCCTACCTTTAGCCGACCTTTTGCACGCACCGAGGCGCAACGCCAGTGCGGCAAAGGCGCATTAACTTGATGCGCGCAGTAATGACAGCAACACGCCGCCGCGCTCTCTCCTACTGGTACCAGAACGGCGGGGCCACGCCGGACGCCGGGGGGTGCAAGGCGAGCACGCTGTCAGCAGTAGCAGCCGGACGCGGAGCCAGTGCGCCGACCGAGACCGAGCCGCCTTTGCCCATGGTGCAACCGCAAATGCGGACACGGGGGCCCGGGTCGAACGGCAGGGGGGAGGGGGGTGTGAACGAGGGCACCCATCCACAAAGAATTCCACCCGCTGAAAAACACGAATTTTTTAATGAACACCTGTCAACACGCCAAGGCGTTTGACCAATCACACAGGAATTAACACCATGACAGCAACACTCGCAGAAAAAATGGACGGATTGTCCTCGCAGTTTCTCACCGGGCTCATTACGCAAGAAGAGCTCCTCCGCGCTCAACGTGAGCTCCTAAACGCGCCGTTACCCGACGCCCAGCCTGTCACCCCGCAATCTATCGAGCTCTCGTCTCAAACGCGCTGCGAGGAGATTATCGCGGGCTTACAGGCGAAGAAGGCCAACGCCGCAGCGGTACTCGCCGAGATCCGCGACAAGCAGAAAGTCCTCGCTTTGGAGAAAGACAAACTCTCCGGCGCGATTGCCTCCGCAGAAGCCAAAACCCGCATCATTAGCGGGAGCGGTGGCGTTTACCGGGAGGAGCGTGCTCGTGCTATCGCTGCCGGTCTAATGGGGGTCGTCTCAGAAAACGGAAAATAAAGCACGCTAAGCGTGCGTGGAGGCTGGCACCCAGCGGTACAGCGTCGGAATGGACACGCCGAGGTTCTTGGCCACGTCCTTGGGCGGCACCCCGCTGGCCAGCAGCTTCTTGGCCGACTCGATCTTGCTGTCGGTCATCTTCGGCTTGCGGCCGCCTTTGCGGCCGAGCTGCTTGGCGACTTCCAGCCCGGCGCGGGTGCGCTCGACGGTCAGCTCGCGCTCCATTTCGGCAAGGCTCGCCATGACGTGGAAGAAGAACCGCCCGGATGGTGTGCCGGTGTCGATGGAGTCGGTGAGGCTCCTGAACTGGACACCGTGCTTGTGCAGATCGCCGACCAGATCGACCAGTTGCTTGACCGACCGGCCCAGCCGGTCGAGCTTCCAGACGACCAAAGTATCGCCTTCGCGCAGCATTTCGAGCGTCTTGGCCAAGCCAGGCCGGTCTGCCCGCGTGCCACTCACCTTGTCCTCGAAGACCTTTTTACATCCGGCCTTGCTCAAGGCTTCGCGTTGCAGCTCCAGGTTCTGATCCTGCGTCGAGACGCGCGCATAGCCAATCAACATGGCTTGTCTCGCGCCCGGTCGATGCGTTCCTGCATCGCCTGCATCACTTCTTCGTGGGTGTACGATCTGGCGTTGGCGTCGGTGGCTTGCCGCAGGGCTTCCTCAACCTCGCGCGTCATCCGCTCGTAATCCTCCGGCCACAGCGCTTGCTCCATGCGCAGCGACGCCTGACCCAGCAGGTGCAGCAGGCTGAACAGCCGCATGTCGTTGGTGGCGACGATGCGCTCCCGAATCTGCTCCTGAATAGCTTCGCTAGCCCGATGCGCTTGTGGTGTGGCAGTCCCCTCGTAGTCAGCGGGGAATTCCGCTTCCTCGGCAATCCTTGCCCAGGCGCTGGCCAGCGCCTCGATGGTTGACGTGCTCATTTCCGCCGCTCCTGTGCTCTTTGGCGAATCAACCGGCCAAGGGGCCTCGACGCGAAAACCAGCAGCATCACGCCTATCGGATACCAGGTCGAGAAGACCACCAAGGCATCGAAGGCTGGCCGTCCGGTGTTGGTAGGCAGTACGGCGGTCACAGCCATCAACCCGCCGACCGTCCAGATGATGCGCCACACGTAGGGCATCACGCGGGGCACGTAGCCGTCATCGAAAGCGGTCTGGTAGTAGCGGCGCAGGCCGCGCTCGGCAAGCGCCTGGCGCTGCCGCTCCGACAGCGCATCCGTCCGGCCATACCAGCGCCGGAATGGTGGACAGCGCAGCAGCAAAGGGGTGAAGAGGATCATCACCGCCACGATCGCGACACCCCACGCCATGACGGCGCCGGCATCGGGCCGCTTGGCGTTCTCGATCACGGGCGCGAAGACGCCCGGAGCACCGATCATCCAGAACAGCGCAATGTGCTGATGGAAGGAGAGCTTCATTTGCTCATCCACTTGCGCAGCAGGCGCTTTTTCAGGGAGGCGCGTTCTTGCGGGTTGCGTCCCTTGTGATTGGCGATGCGATCCGCCGTGGCGGCCTGGCGCTTGACGGGCCAGTAGGAGCGGCCATCCTTGCCCATCGACCAGACGCTGCTGGCCTGGTTTTCCAGCAGGGGCAGATGGGCGCTCAGGGCTTCGGGCGACGCGCTGGTCAGCGCCGTGCGCTCACGGGTGCGCCAGCGCTGATGCCAGAGCTTCTTGTCCTCGCGCTCGCTGCCGCAGGTCGTGTGCCCGACGATGGGTGTTTTGCGGCGGCTGCGGCTCATAACGTAGTGGTCTCCAAGAACATTCAGGACTGATCCCAGGCGTCGATGGTCAAGACCTGATCGGCAGGACAGGCGGCTACGCGGTCGGGAACTGGATGGTGTTCAGTCTCATGCCGACCCCATTCGATTGATCGCGTCGCTTGCGGCACGCTGCGACGCAAGGAGGTTTGCGACCTGGTTTAGCAGCCGTGTCCGCTGCATGTCTGTTACCTATCTCCCCGACCGCTCATTGGACCAACTCCAGAGATTGGGCTCTATCGCTCAGCCAATACGAAACCGGCATTGGCTGATGCCACAACCGAGACGAACACAAATGGCTCGGTACCTGTATTTCGCGCCCCGTGCACTTGGCCCGGTCTTGCCACGGCTATCTCACCTTCCCTGAGGGCACGAACAATCCCATTGCCCTGAAAGTAATCAGCCATTCCCGACAAAACAGTCCACGTGTCTTGGCCGTGAGGATGAATGTGAGCCGCAATTTCCTGCCCGGGATGGACATGCCAAACCACGATAATTGAGTCTCGGGTTTCAAGCACAACGGAACGAATAGGCTCGCCTTCGGACGGCTGAACATACTCGGCTACAGAAAATATTCTCGATTCAACAGTCATCGGAGATCCCTCTTTCACAGTGCCCCCAGACAGGCTGGATATGAGTTCTAACTCGAATTTGAACGGGAGGCTGGTCGTGCGGTCGTGCAGTTGCCGATGAGCGTGTCGGCTGCTGCCTCCTTGCCCACCAGCGAACTCACGTCCGTTGCGGCCATCCAGAAGGTCTTGCCCGAGCGCGGCTCATAGGTCGCGGGATCGAACACGCCAGAGGGGCCGAACATCGGCGGCTTGATTGGTCATGGCTCCATGCCTTTGTCGTTACGGTCTTCATCGTCGGCATCCTGACGCACGGCGGGCAATTGCTGGAGCAACGCCGGCAGCCATTCCTGTACCGTCTCCCACACCACATCGAGGTTGATGTCGAAATAGCCGTGAGCCATGCGATTACGCATATTGCGCATGCTGCGCCACGGCACGTCGGCATGCGCCTGGGTGAACTCGACGTAGCCATCCATCACCTTTGTGGCCGCCTCGCCGATGACGATCAGGCTCATGATGACGGCCTGCTGGGTGCGCTTGTCGGCCAAGAAGTCGTCCTTGGCCATCCCTTCCACGAAGCTGCGCGCATCGGTTGCGGCCTGCTGAATGTGGTCGAGGTAATCGGGCAGGCGGTTCTCGCTCATATCGGTTGCGCCTCCGCGAGCACCTTGGCCCGGAACTTCGGCGGCAGGTCGCCGGGAGTCAGCAGATCGACGTCAACGCCGAGCAGCGATTTCAGTTCTTCTTCCAAATCGCCCAAGTCCAACAACGTGGCACCGGGCAGCGCATCGACCAACAGGTCGAGGTCGCTGCCATCCCGGTCGGTGCCATGCAGCACCGAGCCGAAGACGCGCGGGTTCGCGGCGCGAAAGCGGCCTACCGCTTCACGCACTGCGCTTCGCTTCATGTCAAGCACAACAGACGGTCGCATGGGCATCCTTTCTTATCGAAACTCGTTGAGATGATATGCAATCAAGAATAGAATTTCAAGAACTATTTTCGAGAATCGCAATGCCTTGATTCCCGTGCCGCGCCTGTCGTTTTCAGAAGACGGCTGCACTGAACGTCAGAAGCCGACTGCACTATAGCAGCGGAGGGGTTGGATCCATCAGGCAACGACGGGCTGCTGCCGGCCATCAGCGGACGCAGGGAGGACTTTCCGCAACCGGCCGTTCGATGCGGCACCGATGGCCTTCGCGCAGGGGTAGTGAATCCGCCAGGATTGACTTGCGCTGCCCTACCTCTCACTAGTGAGGGGCGGCAGCGCATCAAGCGGTGAGCGCACTCCGGCACCGCCAACTTTCAGCACATGCGTGTAAATCATCGTCGTAGAGACGTCGGAATGGCCGAGCAGATCCTGCACGGTTCGAATGTCGTAACCGCTGCGGAGCAAGGCCGTCGCGAACGAGTGGCGGAGGGTGTGCGGTGTGGCGGGCTTCGTGATGCCTGCTTGTTCTACGGCACGTTTGAAGGCGCGCTGAAAGGTCTGGTCATACATGTGATGGCGACGCACGACACCGCTCCGTGGATCGGTCGAATGCGTGTGCTGCGCAAAAACCCAGAACCACGGCCAGGAATGCCCGGCGCGCGGATACTTCCGCTCAAGGGCGTCGGGAAGCGCAACGCCGCTGCGGCCCTCGGCCTGGTCCTTCAGCCACCATGCCCGTGCACGCGACAGCTGCTCGCGCAGGCTGGGTGCCAAGCTCTCGGGTAACATCAAGGCCCGATCCTTGGAGCCCTTGCCCTCCCGCACGATGATCGTGCCGTGATCGAAATCCAGATCCTTGACCCGCAGTTGCAAACCCTCACTGATCCGCATGCCCGTTCCATACAGAAGCTGGGCGAACAAACGATGCTCGCCTTCCAGAAAACCGAGGATGCGAACCACTTCATCCGGGGTCAGCACCACCGGCAAGCGCCGCGACGGCCGAGGTCTTCCGATCTCCTGAAGCCAGGGCAGATCCGTGCACAGCACCTTGCCGTAGAAGAACAGCAAGGCCGCCAATGCCTGACGATGCGTGGAGACCGAAACCTTGCGCTCGTTCGCCAGCCAGGACAGAAATGCCTCGACTTCGCTGCTGCCCAAGGTTGCCGGGTGACGCACACCGTGGAAACGGATGAAGGCACGAACCCAGTGGACATAAGCCTGTTCGGTTCGTAAGCTGTAATGCAAGTAGCGTATGCGCTCACGCAACTGGTCCAGAACCTTGACCGAACGCAGCGGTGGTAACGGCGCAGTGGCGGTTTTCATGGCTTGTTATGACTGTTTTTTTGTACAGTCTATGCCTCGGGCATCCAAGCAGCAAGCGCGTTACGCCGTGGGTCGATGTTTGATGTTATGGAGCAGCAACGATGTTACGCAGCAGGGCAGTCGCCCTAAAACAAAGTTAGT
>VEQK01000034.1 GCA_018883265.1 Rhodocyclaceae bacterium
TTTCATGTGATATGTCTCCTGATGGATAGTGCAAGAATTCGGACAGTTGACGAGCGGATTAACTGTTTACCTAGTGTAAAACACAAAACCGCCGGATGACCAGCAAAAGGGCGTTTTTTCTTGCGCCCCATTCACCAAGAATAAACACGATAGTCCCAAAGATTAGAGGCCGAGACGGCGACAGATCTCCAGCGTCAGCGCAGACTGGTTCATGGTGTAGAAATGCAGTCCCGGCGCACCGCCTTCAATGAGCTGTTCACAGAGGTCGGTCACCACGTCGAGACCGAAGGCCTTGATGCTATCGGTGTCGTCGCCATAGCTCTCCAGCGTGCGACGCATCCAGCGCGGGATCTCGGCACCGCAGGCATCCGAGAACCTGGCCAGTTTGGTAAAGCCGCTGATGGGCATGATGCCGGGTACGATGGGCTGTGTCACGCCGGCATTGCGGGCGGCATCGACGAAGTTGAAGTAGGCGTCGGCATTAAAGAAGTACTGGGTGATCGCCGAATCGGCGCCGGCATTTATCTTGTTGACGAAGGCGCGTAAGTCGTCTGCCGGTGTACGGGCCTGCGGATGCCATTCCGGGTAAGCGGCCACCTCGATATGAAAGTGATCGCCCGTGGTTTCACGAATAAACTCGACGAGCTCGTTGGCGTAACGGAATTCGCCGGCTTCGGCCATACCCGAGGGCAGGTCGCCACGCAGGGCGACGATGCGGCGGATGCCCAGATCCATGTACTCGTCGAGAATTTCGCGGATACTGTCGCGCGTCGAGCCGATGCACGACAGATGCGGTGCGGCATCGATGCCTTCATCGACCATCTCGTTGATGACCGTGAAGGTGCGCTCACGGGTCGAGCCACCAGCGCCGTAGGTAACCGAGCAGAAGGTCGGTTCGAGCACGGCGAGTTTTTCGCGGACGATGCGGAGTTTGTCGAGCCCTTCCGGCGTTTGCGGTGGAAAGAATTCGACAGAAAGTTCGACGGCGGGTTGCGTCATGCTCAATACCTGGAGGTCAGACATTCTCGCCGCGCGGTTGCTCTGTCAGCGACGAGAGGAACCAGCTGGCAATGCTGTAAATAATGGAGCCGAACAGTGCCGAGAAGAAGCCCTCGACCCTGAAGCCGCTGAGGATGTCGCCCACCCACCAGAACATCATCGCATTGACGACGAACAGGAAGAGCCCCAGCGTGAGCAGGGTAACCGGCAGTGTCAGTACGATGAAGATCGGGCGGATGACTGCGTTGACCAGGCCGAGAATCACCACGGCAATCAGCGCCGAACCGAAGCTCTCGATATGAATACCCGGCACGATATACGGCACGAGCAGTAAGGCGACGGCATTCAATGCCCAGGTCAACAGCAGTTTCATGGCGAGACTCCTTGATTAATAGCGGTAGTGTTCCGGCTTGTACGGACCGGACTTGCTGACGCCAATATACGCTGCCTGCTGATCGCTGAGTTCGGTTAGCTGGGCATTCAGCTTCTTCAGCTGCAGGCGGGCAACCTTTTCATCGAGGTGCTTGGGCAGTGTATAGACGCCGACCGGGTACTTGTTGCTATCGCGCTCGCTCCACAGTTCGATCTGGGCGATCGTCTGATTGGCGAACGACGAGCTCATCACGTACGACGGGTGTCCGGTCGCACAGCCCAGGTTCACGAGGCGGCCCTTGGCCAGCAGGATGATGCGCTTGCCATCTGGGAAGATCACATGATCGACCTGCGGCTTAATCTCTTCCCACTGGTAGCCTTCGATACCGGCGACGTCGATTTCGTTGTCGAAGTGACCGATGTTACAAACAATGGCCTGGTCCTTCATCTTCTTCATGTGCTCGTGCGTGATCACATGATAGTTACCGGTGGCGGTGACGAAGATGTCGGCATGCTCGGCGGCGTAGTCCATGGTGACGACACGGTAGCCTTCCATGGCAGCCTGCAGGGCGCAGATCGGATCGATCTCGGTCACCCACACCTGGGCCGACAGGGCGCGCAGCGCCTGCGCCGAGCCCTTGCCCACGTCGCCATAACCGGCAACCACGGCGACCTTGCCGGCAACCATCACGTCGGTGGCGCGCTTGATACCGTCGACCAGTGATTCGCGACAACCATAGAGGTTATCGAACTTCGACTTGGTGACCGAGTCGTTGACGTTAATGGCCGGGAACTTCAGGTCCCCGCGGGCATGCATCTGATACAGACGGTGCACACCGGTCGTGGTTTCTTCGGTCACGCCCTTTACTTTGTCCAGACGAGTCGAGTACCAGGTCGGATCGGTCTTGAGTTTGGCCTTGATCGAAGCAAACAGGATGCGCTCTTCTTCGCTACCCGGGTTGTTCAGCACGGCCTGATCCTTCTCGGCTTTGGCGCCCAGGTGTAGCAGCAGCGTTGCGTCGCCGCCGTCATCGAGAATCATGTTCGAGTAACCGCCATCGGCCCACTCGAAAATACGGTGGGTGTAATCCCAGTAGTCTTCCAGCGACTCACCCTTCACGGCAAACACCGGCGTGCCCTTGGCGGCGATGGCCGCAGCAGCATGATCCTGCGTCGAGAAGATGTTGCACGAGGCCCAGCGCACTTCCGCGCCCAGGGCTTGCAGCGTCTCGATCAGCACGGCGGTTTGAATCGTCATGTGCAGCGAACCGGTGATGCGGGCGCCACGCAACGGCTGGGTGGCGGCGAATTCTTCGCGAATGGCCATCAGACCCGGCATTTCGGTTTCGGCAATGGCGATTTCGCGGCGGCCCCAATCGGCCAGCGATAGGTCAGCAATGACGTAGTCGGTTGTAAATTTGTCAGCAGCGTTCATTTCGGCTTCCTTTTCCCTTAAGCAAAGCAGGGGGCCAATCAGCGGGAAGTCGTTGAACATGCGTGGAACACGTCTGCGGCTTTCACCTGATCCGCCAACCCCGCAGGTTGGTCAGGTGAGCGCAGTTAATCGATCCGAGCCTGGCAGCAGATGTGTCTGCGTCGCAGCGCTCCTCGGAATGGGACAGATTGTACCAGAAGTGCGGCAATAAAAATCCCGGATCGCCCAAATAGGCGTCCGGGATCAAGGGCTTACAACAGTGGGGGTGATTACAGGCCGGCGGCAGCGCGCAGGGCGTCGGCCTTGTCGGTCCACTCCCAGGTGAATTCCGGCTCTTCGCGGCCAAAGTGGCCGTAAGCGGCGGTCTTCGAGTAGATCGGGCGCAGTAGATCCAGCGACTGCACAATGCCCTTAGGACGCAGGTCGAAGTGTTCGGCGACCAATGCGGCGATCTTCTCATCGGCGATCTTGCCCGTGCCGAAGGTGTTCACCATCAGCGAGACCGGCTTGGCCACGCCAATCGCGTAGGCCACTTGCACCTCGGCCTTGTCGGCCAGACCGGCGGCAACGATGTTCTTCGCCACGTAACGGCCGGCGTAAGCGGCCGAGCGGTCGACCTTTGACGGATCCTTGCCCGAGAAGGCGCCACCACCGTGGTGAGCGGCGCCACCGTAGGTGTCAACGATGATCTTGCGGCCGGTCAAGCCACAGTCACCGTGCGGGCCGCCAACCACGAAACGGCCGGTCGGGTTGATCAGGTAACGGATGTTGTCGGTAATCATGTCGGCCGGCAGGACCGGCTTGATGATCTCTTCGATGACCGCTTCTTCAATCTGCTTATGCGTCACGTCGGCGTCATGCTGGGTCGAAACGACCACGGTGTCGATGGCAACCGGCTTGCCGTCAACATACCGTACGGTGAGCTGGCTCTTGGCATCCGGACGCAGCCAGGGCAGGCGGCCATCACGGCGCAGATCCGCCTGGCGCTGCATGATGCGGTGTGCGTAGAAAATCGGGAACGGCATCAGCGTCGGGGTTTCGCGGCAGGCATAACCGAACATCAGGCCCTGGTCACCGGCGCCCTGATCCAGATCGATCCCCTGGCCTTCGTTCACGCCCTGGGCGATGTCCGGGCTCTGACGGTTGATGGCGGTCAGGATGGCGCACGACTTGTAGTCGAAGCCGATATCCGAGTTGTCGTAGCCGATACGACGGACGGTATCCTGGGCGATATCGCGATAGTTGATGTGGGCTTTGGTCGTGATCTCACCGGAAATCACGACGAGACCGGTCGAGACCAGCGTTTCGCAGGCGACACGGGCGGTCGGGTCTTCGGCCAGGATGGCGTCGAGTATGGCATCAGAAATCTGATCCGCGACTTTGTCGGGGTGGCCTTCGGAGACCGATTCGGATGAAAAGAGAAACTCGCTCATTTGTAACCTCCAGAAACACAAATCCCCGGCGGATTTGCCCCGGCCTGTTATTGCCGGGTTGCGTGTCCTGCTCCGGGGATCGGTTCGAGCGAGGGACGCTTTAGCAGATTCGGCTGCTGTTTTCAGCAGACCCCGCCCTGCAAGTTGTCGTATTAACTCGGCGGTCTGAGATAATTGTCGGTGTAAAAGTCATTTGCGTCAATAGCCTGCATCTTTTCGCCTTATGTCTCCATTGCAAACGCCTGCCAACCTGTCGTTCAAGCACCGCTGTTATCTCGGCCTGGTTCGCTGGCTGGCACAGCTGCCTTTGCCGCTGTTGCAGACCATGGGCGGCATTGTGGGCCGCGTGGTTTACCGTGTTTCCGCGGGCTATCGTCGTCATTTCGATGCCAATCTGGCGCAGGCTATGGGGCCAGAGGCCGCGGCGCAGATCGGCCCCGTGGCGCAAATCGAGACGGGCAAGGCAATTTTCGAACTGCCCTGGCTCTGGCTCCATCCGCGCGGTGAGATTCTGCAAACCCTGCGCCGGGTCGAAGGTTGGCAGTATGTACAGGCCGCGCGCACAGCGGGTAAGGGCATACTGTTTCTGACCCCGCACCTCGGTTGTTTTGAAATCACGGCGCAATATGCAGCAAGTCATGCCGATGCGGCGCCTATTACCGTACTGTTCCGTCCGCCGCGTCAGCGTTGGGCGGAGTCCATTTTGCGCTATGGCCGAACCCGTGAGGGGATGAACGTGGCCCCGGCGGACCTGAGTGGCGTACGACGCCTTATCCGTGCACTCAAGTCGGGCGAGTCGGTGGGCCTGTTGCCCGATCAGGTGCCTGCCGCTGGCCAGGGGGCCTGGTTGCCCTGGTTCGGCAAGCCGGCCTACACCATGACACTGGCGGCACGCCTGGCGCAAACCGGTGCCAGTGTGATTTTCGCCTATGCCGAGCGCCTGCCGAAGGGCGAGGGGTTTGTGCTGACCTGCGCTCCGCCCGAAGCGCCGTTGCCAATCGACGATTTAGAAGCGACGGCTGCCGCGATTAACGGAAATCTCATGCAATTGATTCGCCGCTGCCCCGCGCAGTATCTCTGGGGCTATAACCGGTACAAGGCGCCGAAAGGCAGCAGTAATGATGTACCCCCCACCAAGTCGGATCGACCGGCATCGGCACAGGTAGAATCCGGAACATGAAAATCAAATTCTCCAAGATGCACGGCCTCGGTAATGACTTTGTTGTCATTGACGGCATGCGTCAGTACGTCGACCTCACGCCGGAAACAATCCGCGCGCTGGGTGACCGTCATACAGGGATCGGTTTTGACCAGCTATTGTTGGTGGAACCCCCCGAAGCGCCGGGCGCCGATTTCCGTTATCGCATCTTTAATGCCGATGGCGGCGAAGTGGAACAATGTGGTAATGGCGCGCGTTGCTTCGTGCGCTTTGTGCATGATCAGGGCCTCACCGGCAAGGACGCGATTGTCGTCGAGACTAAGCGTGGCATCATTCATCCGCGTTTGGAGGCTGATGGTCTGGTGACGGTGGATATGGGTCAACCGCGCTTTGCGCCCGCCGAGATTCCCTTCGAGTCGGAAACCGATGCCGCCGAACAGCTGCTGCAATTGCCTGATGGCACGACATTGACCATTGGCGCCGTATCGATGGGTAACCCGCACGCGGTGACGATCGTGGCTGATGTCGATACGGCCCCGGTGGCCGCGCAAGGGCCACAGGTAGAAAAGCACACGCGATTTCCCCAACGCGTCAACGCTGGCTTTATGCAGATTGAAGATCGCCACAATATTCGTTTGCGCGTGTACGAGCGCGGTGCGGGTGAAACACTGGCCTGCGGCACGGGCGCTTGCGCCGCCGTAGTCTCGGGTATTCGCCGAGGGCTTCTGGATTCGCCCGTGCGCGTACAGACGCGTGGCGGCGAGCTAAGCATCGCCTGGGGTGGATCGGGTCAGACGGTCATCATGACCGGTCCGGCCATCACTGTTTTTACTGGAGAGATCGATCTATGAGCGTTACGCGCGAAGCGGTTCTGGAGTTTCTAAAAACTCATCCGGAATTTTTCGAGGAACAGGCCGAGTTTTTTCACCAGGTCGAGATTCTGCACCCTTATAGCGGTCGAACCATTTCACTGGCCGAGCGCCAGATGATCAATCTGCGTG
The DNA here is from genome assembly GCA_018883265.1 of Rhodocyclaceae bacterium. GTDB lineage: Bacteria > Pseudomonadota > Gammaproteobacteria > Burkholderiales > Rhodocyclaceae > Fluviibacter. The sequence goes on from VEQK01000034.1 coordinate 6,400, forward strand.
AGAAGAACCGCTTGCTCGAGCATCGTCTGGGCGAGTTGCTGGGCGTGGGCGAAACCAATGACGCCCTGGGCGCACGCATGCATCAGCTGACCGTGGCGCTGGTCGGCGCTAATCGCCTCGATCAGATTGTCGCCACGGTGCTGAAGTCGCTGGCTGAGGATTTCGGTGTGCCACAGGCACGTCTGAGACTATGGGGCGACGGCGCAACGAACGTCGGGCATGAAGTATGCACTCCGGTGAGCGCCGAACTGATCAAGGAAATTTCCGGCATGAAGCAACCGGTGACCGGTAGCGTCCGCACCGGCGAAGTCGCGGCCTGGTTTGGTGGCGATGGCGAGAGTATCGCCTCGATGGCGCTGGTGCCGCTGCGCTTCGAGGGTCAGACACTGGGCTTGCTGGCGATGGGATCCGATGATGCCGAACGGTTTGTCGCCGGCATGGGCACGCTCTATATCGAGCGACTGGGTGACGTGATTGCTGCGGCACTGGCCCGCGCACTGCGCGCTTAAGCCTGAGTCGGCGTGGTTGGCGCGATGCCGGTATCGGCCCATCCTGCCGAATCAGAGCTGCTCTGGCCCGGGGCCGAGGATTGGCTAGCCGAGCTGCGTGATCAGCGTCGTGTATCGCCGCATACGCTGAGCAATTACGAACGTGATTTACGCCGGTTGCAAACGCTGGCAGCTGGCGCCGCACCTGCCGAACTCACCGCGCTTGATTTAAGGCGCTTCGTGGGCCGGTTGCACGCTGGCGGTTTGTCAGGCCGGTCGATTGCACGAACGTTGTCGGCCTGGCGCGGTCTGCTGCGCTGGTTGGCACGGCGGGGCGTCCTCGATGCCAACGTGGCCGAGGGGTTGCACGCCCCCAAACACCCGAAGCGGTTGCCGGATGCCCTGTCGGTCGATGAGGCATTTCGCTTGCTGAAGCCCGTGATGCCACCGGCAGACACACCGGATGCGGCATCCTCCGGGGCTGCTGCGCGGGAACACTTACAGCAGCTGCGTGACCAGGCCATCTACGAACTCTTCTATTCCTCCGGCGTACGACTCGCCGAGCTGGTCGGGTTGAACCTCGATTGTCTCCCCGATTTGCGCCAGGGCGAGGTACGTGTACTGGGTAAACGCAACAAGACGCGCGTTGTGCCGGTGGGTAAAGCAGCGTTAATCGCCATCGAGGCCTGGCTGGCTGTCCGCTCTCAGTTGGCCAAGACCGACGAGCCCGCACTGTTTGTCGGGCAGCAGGGCAAACGCATTTCGCCCCGTATGGTCCAGCTGCGTCTGCAGCAACATGGCCAGCGCCAGGGCTTGCCGCAGCGCATTCACCCCCACCAGTTGCGCCATTCCTTTGCGACCCATATGCTGCAGGGCTCCGGCGATCTGCGTGCCGTGCAGGAGATGCTCGGTCACGCCAGCATCGCGTCGACTCAGGTCTACACGCATCTTGATTTCCAGCACCTGGCGCAGGTTTATGATCAGGCGCACCCTCGTGCTCATCGCAACAAAGACGCTGCGTCACGCGAGGCCGCTGAACAATTTACGCCCGCTTCAAAAGATCGCAATCCCTTATGACCGCTACATTGATTTTGAACGCCGGTAAGTCCGGCTCGGTTCGCCGACGTCATCCCTGGATCTTTGCAGGTTCGGTGGCCACTTTGAAGGGCCGTGCCCGCTCTGGCGATACGGTGATCGTGGAAGATGAGCACGGGACTGCCATGGGTCGCGCTGCCTGGAGCCCCGAATCCAAGATCCGCGCCCGCATGTGGACCTTTGATCCGGACGAGACGATTGACCATGCGTTTTTCAAGCGCCGTGTGGCACAGGCCGTGGCGCGTCGCTTGGGGTGGTCGGTCTTGCGCGGCAACCAGATCGAACCGGCGGGTGAACGCCTGATACACGGCGAGGCCGATGGTCTGCCGGGTGTGATTGCGGATCGTTATGGCGATACCGTGGTGTTGCAGCTGACCAGCGCTGGTGCAGATGCCTGGCGCGATGCCATTGTGGCTGGCATTGTGCAGGCGACGCACTGCAAGCAGATCTATGAACGTTCGGATTCCGATGTGCGTAAGCTGGAAGGCCTGATGCCGGTGACAGGATGGCTTGAGGCTATGGGGTTGCACGAAACACCGCATCAGACTTATCCGCAGATCGACGAACACGGTGTGAATTTCGGGGTCGATGTCGTTGGTGGTCATAAGACGGGCTTCTACCTGGATCAACGCGACAACCGCTTGCTGTTGCGATCACTGGCTAAAGGACGTCGCATACTGAACTGTTTCTGTTATACCGGCGGCTTTTCATTGCAGGCCTTAGCGGGTGGCGCCGAATCCGTGATCTCGATTGATTCGTCGGGCCCGGCGCTGGAACAGGCCAGGGCCAATCTGGCCATGAACCCGCAGTTGGATGGATCGCGCGCCGAGTGGCGTGATGCCGATGTATTCCAGGCATTGCGTGATTATCACAAGGCCGGTGAGCGGTTTGATCTCATCGTGCTGGATCCGCCGAAGTTCGCGCCATCTGCGGCGCATGCGGATCAGGCTGCACGCGCCTATAAGGACGTCAATCTCTTTGGCTTCAAGCTGCTGGCGCCGGGTGGTTTGCTGATGACCTATTCGTGTTCGGGGGGTATCGGGGTCGAGCTGTTCCAGAAGATTGTTGCCAGTGCGGCGGCGGATGCCGGGCGTGATGCCCGGATTCTGCGACGACTGATGGCATCAAGCGATCATCCCGTCGGATTGGCGGCGCCTGAGGGCGAGTACCTCAAAGGACTGTTGGTGGAAGCGGCCTGATGCTGATCGGTTCTGATGCGACATCGAAGTCGCGGCTCTGGGCTGCGCTGGGCATTGTTCTGCTGTCGTTGCTATGGGGTTACACCTGGGTCGTCGCCAAGCAGGCGCTCGATTATGCGCCACCGCTGACGTTAACTTTTATCCGGGTTTTTGGCGGCGCCATTGCGTTGTTTCTGGCGCTGAAACTATTGCGTCAGCCACTGGCCATACCGGCGCCGCGCGCCGTGTTGCTGATCAGCCTCTGCCAGGTATCGGGCTTCATGCTCTTACAGACCTTTAGTCTCAAGTTTGGCGCCGCCGGCAAAACGGCGGTTCTGGTCTACACCATGCCGATCTGGACGCTATTGCTCGCCTGGCCTATCCTGGGCGAACGGGTGCGGGGAGCACAATGGCTGGCCGTGTCCGGCATTCTGACGGGGCTGTTTCTGATTATCGAGCCGTGGCATCTGGAATCGGATTGGCTAAGCAATAGTTGCGGTATCGGTGCGGCAGTCTTCTGGGCCATGGGAACTGTGCTGGTGAAGAAGTTGCGCCGGGAATCCCGCGTGAATCTGCTGTCTTTGACGGCCTGGAGCAATCTGATCGGCAGTATCCCGGTGGCACTGATTGCCGCCTCGGTTGATGAGCCAGCGGTGCGCTGGGCGCCAGAATTTGTACTCATGATTCTGGTACTGGTTTGTATCAGCACCGCTTTTTGCTGGTGGCTCTGGACATCGATCCTTGACCGCGTGCCCGCCTGGGAGGCCAGCCTGCTGGTGCTGGGGACGCCGGTGATCGCGATTATCAGTTCGCGCTGGGTCCTGAATGAGGCATTCAGTCGCTACGAAATTGCGGGGATTCTCCTGATCGGCATGGGCCTGCTGGTGCTGTCATTTGTCAGCTGGCTGCTGGAGCGCCGTTTGACTGCCTCTCGGATGTCTTAAGAGATGGAACTCTTTGTTCGTATACTTGAAGTGATTTTTCCGGTGATGGCCGTAGTGGGTGTCGGCGCCTGGGCCGGTCGTCGCCATCAACCTGAGATGGCCGTCGCCAATCGCTTGAATATAGATTACTTCACGCCGGCTTTAGTGTTTACGGTTTTGGCCAACGGCGACTTCCAGATCCGCGAGTTCACATGGCTTGCGTTTGCAGCGGCGCTTTCTATGATAGCAACCGGTCTGATCGGATATGTGACCGCACGTTTGCTGAATGAAGATCCGAAAACGGTTGCCTTGCCGATCATGATCAATAACAGCGGCAACCTCGGCATCCCATTAGCGCTGCTGGCGTTTGGCAAAGAGGGCATGGCCGCTGCGGTTGTGCTTTTCCTCGTGTCGAACATCTTTCACTTTACAGTTGGCCCCTGGGTTCTGGATCACAATGCCCGAGTATCAGCGGTCTGGAAAACACCGATGCTGATTGCGGCAGCATTGGGCCTTGCCTGCAACTTCCTGGGTTTGCATATCTGGGCGCCGCTGATGTACGCAGTCCGTATGCTTGGTGATATCTCGGTACCGCTCATGCTCTTTGCATTGGGCGTACGTCTGTGCGATGTGCAATTCTCGGAGACCACGACTAGTGTCGTTTCGGCCGTGGTGCGCCCCGTCTCCGGTATTGCGGTTTCGGCATTTCTTGCCTGGGCGATGAATCTGCCGCCATTACAGACGGCAGAGTTGATTTTGTTCGGATCTCTGCCACCGGCCGTCATGAACTTTATGTTTGCCGAGCGCTATAACCAGGAGCCGCAGAAGGTGGCGTCGATCGTCATGATCGGTAATATTGCCGGACTAATATTTATTCCGATTGCGCTCTTGATTGTTTTGCCCCGTTAAAACTGAATAGTTTTTTCACCGGCGTAGAGGCTCTCGACCGTTTCGCGCGGGCGCACGACGTGGGCTTTGGGGCCATCAATCAATATTTCTGCAGCACGTGGTCGCGTGTTGTAGTTCGAACTCATCACCATGCCGTAGGCGCCGGCGGATAGCACCGCCAGCAGATCGCCCTGTTGCAGTGCTAACGGGCGTGCCTGTCCCAGGAAGTCGCCGGTCTCGCAGACGGGCCCGACGATGTCGTACGTTCGGGCTTCGCCGTTATGTGGCGCCACAGGTACGATGTCATGCCAGGCTTCATAGAGCGCGGGGCGCGCCAGATCATTCATGGCAGCATCGACAATCGCAAAGTGTTTGTCTTCGCCGTGCTTCAGGAATTCGACTTTGGTGAGCAGGACGCCCGCGTTACCGACCAGGCGGCGACCCGGTTCCAGCAGAACCCGCAGACCACGTCCCGTGAGGCGGTCAAGTAGCGGGCGCAGGTAATCGGCAACAACGGGTTCTGTCTGCCCTTCGTGGTAATAGATGCCGAGCCCACCGCCCAGGTCGATATGGTGCAGATGAATGCCTTCCGCTTTGAGTGTATCGACCAGCGGCAGAATACGTTCCAGCGCTTCAACGAAAGGCGAGGGGTCGAGCAACTGCGAACCGATGTGGCAGTCGATGCCGGTAACCTCAATGGACGACAGCGATGCAGCATGGCGATATAACGCCAGGGCATCGGCGATGGGAACACCGAATTTATTTTCCTTGAGGCCGGTCGAGATGTACGGATGCGTCTTGGCATCGACATCCGGGTTAACGCGCAGGCTGACCGGTGCGCGTTTGCCCAGGCGGGCGGCAACGGCGGCAAGACGGTCCAGCTCGCTGGCCGATTCGACGTTGAAACAGAGAATGCCGGTATTGAGCGCGGCTTCCATTTCTGATTCGGTTTTGCCGACGCCGGAGAAGACGATCTTCTTCGGGTTGCCGCCAGCGGCCAGCACGCGGGCGAGCTCGCCACCCGAAACGATGTCAAAGCCCGAACCCAGTTGTGCAAACAGACTCAACACGCCGAGGTTGCTGTTCGCCTTGACCGCAAAGCAGACCAGGCCGTCCTTGCCGGCCGGGTGTGCGGCCAGGGTGTCGGCGAACGCCTGGTAGGCGTCGTTCAGTGCAGCGCGCGAGTAGACATAAGTCGGCGTTCCGTGTGCTTCGGCGATGGTTTGGAGATCGACGTCTTCGAAATGAAGGCGTCCGTTGCGATCATTGAGATGGCGGCTGTGCGGAAAATTGCGGAAAGACATGTCGGGTCGTCGAAAAATGAGACTGAAGTCAATACTGGGAGCCGTCGAGAATCATTTCAGCCGGGGAGTCGGTTGCGGGATTTCGCAAAGTGGCTGCAGGAATCGTTTGTCCGGCCTGCTGTTTCGCAGCGGCTTGCGCCTTGGCGTCCTCCGAGCCAGCCGGTGGCCGGGCGTTTGGCAGCTGACTGGGCGGCAGATAGAGACCGCCCTTAACCCCACATGCGGACACGAGCAAAGCCGTTGCCAAGGGCAGGAAAAGACGGGAGCGTGCTGCGATAAACATGTGGCGATGTTATCACGCGCCAGTCGCAGCTCAGGCTAGAATCCGGTTATCTGAATGATGGATACAAAGCATCGCCATGGATGAAAAAGAATTTGCCCAACGCTGTCAGCAGGAATTGGCCTTCATTGAGGCTGCGATTGAAGCTGCCGCCGATAATCCCGGCAGCGGTGCGGACATCGACTTTGAAATGCAGGGCGGCATCCTGGAAGTGGAATGTGCTGATGGCAGCAAGGTCATCATTAGCCCGCATGCCATTGCCAAAGAAATCTGGGTTGCGGCCAAATCGGGCGGCTTTCATTTCCGGTACGATTCGAGCACCGGCACATGGGTCGACACCCGCTCGGGTGAGGCGCTCCGCGCACGCTTGGTCGAGATCCTGAAACAACAAGGCCAGGTTACTATAGAACTGAGCTAAACCTGGCCTAAATGGGGTTAACGCGGCGTCGATTAGTCGACGGCTTTATCGCCAGAATCGGGGGGTTCAGGTTCGACGCTGGCAGGCACCTGGCCACGGAAGAAGTATTCTTTGGCTACGCCCCCCTTGCGGTTGCTGGAAACGTCGACGGCGACGATGTCTTCAGGCGCGGGCTGTGTGCCCTGCGGCACACCTTGTAGCGCCGTTTCCATCGCACCGATCCAGATCGGTAGTGCCGCTTGGCCACCGGTTTCGCCATTGCCCAGATTGCGTGGCTGATCAAACCCCATCCAGGCGCAGCCGGCTATGGTGAGTTGATAGCCACAGAACCAAGCGTCAACGTGTTCGTTGGTGGTACCGGTTTTGCCAGCGAGGTCGGTGCGTTTCAGGATCGCCGAGGCTTTGGCAGCCGTGCCGTAAATGGTGACGTCGCGCAGCATGCTGTCCATCACGAAGGCATTACGTGCTTCGATGACTCGCGGCGCGGTATCGCCGGCGATCACCGGTTGGGCCTGCGCCAGCACAGTGCCTTTTTCGTCACGGATTTCCTGTACCACATACGGATTGACGAGGTAGCCCCCGTTTGCAAAGACGGTATAGGCGCGGGCCATTTGCCACGGAGTGACAGAACCCGCACCCAGGGCCATGGTCAGATAGGGCGGGTGTTTCTCGGCATCGAAACCGAAACGGGTTACGTACTCCTGTACATACTTCACGCCAGAGGCCTGCAAGATGCGGATCGACACCATGTTCTTGGATTTAGCCAGCGCGGTACGCAAGCGCATGGGGCCTTCGTATTTGCCATCGTAGTTCTTTGGCGACCAGGCGGTCGATCCGGTTTCCGAGGCGCCGATGCTGATCGGGCTATCTTCGACAATGCTCGCCGGTGTGAAGCCCTTTTCCAGCGCCGCCGAATAGATGAAGGGTTTGAATGACGAGCCTGGTTGGCGCCAGGCCTGTGTGATGTGATTGTATTTGTTCAGGGTGTAATCAAAGCCGCCGACCAGAGCCAGAACAGCACCATCCTTCGGTGCCATCGCCACAAAGCCGGCCTGCACTTCCGGAAGCTGGCTCAATTGCCAGATGCCCTTATCATCCTTAATGACCCGAATGACTGCGCCCGGACGGAGGCGTTTGCTGGTGGGCGCCTTGTCACCCATCATCGGTAACGCAATCTTGATCTGATCGCCAGTCAGGATCATGGGGTCGCCGCCGCGCACAGCAACGCGGATCTTCTGCGGGTCGAGCGACAGAATGACAGCTGGCTTCAGCAGATCGGAATCCGGATAGTTGGAAAGCAGATCGTCGACATCGTCGTCTTCGTTTTTCAGTTTCGACAGATCGACAAAGCCTTCGGCGCCCCGGTAACCATGACGTTTGTCATAGGCCTGTACTGCATTGCGCATCGCCTTGTAGCCGGCTTCCTGATCAGCCTTCTTCAATGTCGTTATGACGGTCAGGCCGCGCGTATACAGATCCTGCGGGAACAGGTCAGCCGTCATCTGGCGCGCCATTTCGGCGACATAGTCGGCATGCACGGCGAACTCGTTGGCGTGACGTTTCACGACCAGTTGTTCATTCAGCGCGGCCTCATACTGGGCGTCGTTCAGGTACTTCAGGTCGTGCATCCGGCGCAGCACGTACTGCTGGCGAATCTTGGCGCGTTTCGGATTGACGACCGGGTTGTAGGCCGAGGGGGCTTTAGGGAGGCCAGCCAGCATGGCGGCCTCGGCCGGAGTTAGCTGATCAAGGCTTTTGCCATAGTAGATCTGCGCCGCCGAGGCGAAACCGTAGGCGCGCTGTCCCAGATAGATCTGGTTGATGTAGAGCTCGAGGATCTGGTCCTTGGTCAGGTTCTTCTCGATCTTCAGCGCCAGCAGGACTTCATACAGCTTACGGGTGACGGTTTTTTCCGAGGACAGGAAGAAATTGCGGGCCACCTGCATGGTGATGGTGGATGCCCCCTGTTTCTTGCCGCCAGACACCAGGTTGGCCGCTGCCGCGCGGGCAAAACCGAACAGATCCACGCCCGAGTGTTCGTAGAAGCGGTCATCTTCGGCCGCCAGGATCGCCTGCTTTAGAACCTCTGGTACCTGATTGATTTTTACTACCTGGCGCCGCTCTTCGCCAAACTCCCCGATCAGTGCGCCATCAGCGGTGTAAACGCGCAGCGGCACCTTCGGCTTATAGTCGGTGAGGACATCGAGCGAAGGGAGTTGCGGGTAGGCGAACGCGACCAGCACACCACCCAGGCTAAAGCCGATGACGGTGAGCAGAGCCAGCGAGACCAGAAGTTTGTTGAACCAGCGCAAGGTGATGATCCAAAAAGAGATTCGGGGATTATACGGGACAGGATTAAGGCAGTCTTAGGAGCTGCCAGAATCCATCTGGTGTTGGCTCCTCGGCTTTTTAGACCTTTCGATACACCTCGGCACCGGTCTTAACGAACTCGATGGCCTTGGCTTCCATGCCTTTCTCGAGGGCTTCGCTTTCGCCGATGCCCTGCTGGGCCGCAAAGTCGCGCACGTCCTGCGTGATCTTCATCGAGCAGAAGTGCGGGCCGCACATCGAGCAGAAGTGGGCGACCTTGGCCGATTCCTTAGGCAGCGTCTCGTCGTGGAACTCGCGGGCTTTGTCCGGGTCGAGGCCGAGGTTGAACTGGTCGTCCCAGCGGAACTCGTAGCGTGCCTTCGAAAGGGCGTTGTCGCGAATCTGGGCACCTGGGTGGCCTTTGGCCAAGTCAGCGGCATGCGCGGCCAGCTTGTAAGTGATGATGCCTTCCTTGACGTCGTCCTTGTCCGGCAGGCCGAGGTGCTCTTTCGGCGTGACGTAGCAGAGCATAGCCGTGCCGTACCAACCGATCATGGCGGCACCGATGCCGCTGGTGATGTGGTCGTAGCCCGGCGCGATGTCGGTGGTCAGCGGGCCCAGCGTATAGAACGGCGCTTCGTCACACCATTCCAGTTGCAGATCCATGTTTTCTTTGATCAATTGCATCGGTACGTGGCCGGGGCCTTCGATCATCACCTGCACGTCGTGCTTCCAGGCGATCTGAGTCAGTTCTCCCAGCGTCTTCAATTCGCCGAGTTGTGCGTCATCGTTGGCATCGTAGATTGAGCCGGGGCGCAGGCCGTCGCCCAGCGAGAAGGCCACATCGTAGGCCTTCATGATTTCGCAGATCTCTTCGAAGTGCGTGTAAAGGAAGCTTTCCTTGTGATGCGCGAGACACCACTTGGCCATGATCGAGCCACCGCGCGAGACGATGCCCGTCATGCGGTTGGCCGTCATCGGGATATAACGCAGCAGCACGCCGGCGTGGATCGTAAAGTAGTCGACGCCTTGTTCAGCCTGCTCGATGAGCGTGTCGCGGAATAGTTCCCAGGTCAGGTCTTCGGCTTTGCCATCGACTTTTTCCAGCGCCTGATAGATCGGCACGGTGCCGATCGGCACGGGCGAGTTACGGATGATCCACTCACGCGTTTCGTGGATGTTCTTGCCGGTCGACAGATCCATGACGGTATCGCCGCCCCAGCGGATCGACCAGGTCATCTTGTCGACTTCTTCGCTGATCGAGGAGCCTAGTGCGGAGTTGCCGATGTTGGCGTTGATCTTCACGAGGAAGTTGCGGCCGATGATCATCGGTTCGCTTTCCGGGTGATTGATGTTGTTCGGGATGATGGCGCGGCCGCGGGCGACTTCATCACGCACAAACTCCGGTGTAATGACCGGCGGAATCGATGCCCCGAAGTTCTGGCCTAGATGCTGACGGCCGAGCAGCTTGGCCAGACGTTCGCCTTGCGGACCCGAGTTCTTCAGATCGGCCAGGTATTTCTCGCGGTGCATGTTTTCACGAATCGCGATGTATTCCATTTCCGGCGTGATGATGCCTTGGCGCGCATAGTGCATTTGCGTCACGTTGGCACCGGCTTTAGCGCGGCGCGGTTTGCGATGCAGGCCGGGGAAGCGCAATTCATCGAGTGCTTTATCGTTGGCGCGTTCGCGGCCGAAGTCCGATGTCAGATCGTTCAACACTTCCGTGTCGCCGCGCGCCTCGATCCATTGCTGGCGCAGTGCCGGTAGACCGGCGCGAATGTCAATCTTGGCGCAGGGATCGGTGTAGGGGCCGGAGCAGTCGTAGACGTAAATCGGCGGGTTCTTTTCGCCGCCCATGCCGGTCGGTGTATCCGATTGCGAGATCTCGCGCATCGGCACTTGAATGTCCGGGCGCGAACCTTCGATATAGACCTTGCGCGAATTCGGTAGCGGCGCGATGGCGGCTTCGTCGACGTGGGCCTGCTTGGCAACGAATGGTTGTTTAGCGTTCATGGTTTTTTCCTTAATGATTTCTCTAGGGGTTTGTTATTGCGCGGTACAGAGCGCATGGGCATGGTGAACTGGGCCGTGGCCGGTTTGCGGCGTACGACTAATCTGTAATTCGTCGGCACGTCGAATGGCCTGTTGCAGCCAGGCGTGCGCGTGGGCGACGGCGGTGGGGATGTCCTTGTGTTGTGGGATCAATGCAGTAATCGCCGCAGACAACGCGCAACCGGTACCGTGCGTGTGGCGCGTATCGAAACGTTCGGCACGCAATTCGATCATGCGATCACCATCGTAGAGCAGGTCGACGAGTTCGCCGCCGGGTAGGTGCCCGCCCTTGAGCAGAACCCAGCGATTGTTTTCCTGGCGTAGCAGCTGGTGCAGGCGTTCGCAGGTGCGCGTCATTTCCTTGGGGGTTTCCGGGCCGCGCTCGTCGAGCAACGTGCCGGCCTCCGGCAGATTGGGTGTGAGCACCCGCGCCAGCGGCACCAGTGCTTCGCGTAGCAAACCCGTCGCTTCTTTATTGAGGAGTGCGTCCCCGCTCTTGGCGATCATGACCGGGTCAAGCACCAGATTGTCCTGGCCGTGCTTCGCTAATTTTTCTGCGACGACCTGTACATTGGCGGCCTGGCCGAGCATGCCGGTTTTCACGGCAGCAATTTCAACATCAGCAAGCAGCGTATCGAGCTGTGCGCCAACAAATTCAGCCGAGGGCAGTTGCACCGCAGTGACACACTGCGTGCTTTGTGCGGTGAGTCCGGCCACCACGCCACAGCCGTAAGCGCCGAGTGTGGTAAAGGTTTTGATGTCGGCGAGTAGGCCGGCGCCCCCACTCGGATCCACGCCGGCGATGGACAGTACCTTGGGTGGTGCGCCATTGAATAAACGACGTACCTTGCCCGTACCTTCGCTGTCTTTGCCAGACTGGCGCGGGTCGGGTGTAGCAATAGCGGTCATTAAATCAAGAATCATTCGTTTCCCTACGCCGGTACGAACCGGATCAGGTGCCAAGGGTCTCTCTCAGCCCAAACTGCGGGCACCCCCAACGATTGGAAAGCGGCCGGGTTTTCCTAGCCGCACAGAAGACTGAAATTAAAGGAAAACCCCGCGAACTGCAAGCGTGGCCCCGAGTTTTTCGTTAGGCGCCCAGTTTGGCAAACTCAGCGTCGGCCGCCGCAATGGTTGCGTCAATGTCGGCCGCCGTATGGGTGGCGCTGACAAAGCCGGCCTCAAAGGCCGACGGCGCGAAGTAATGCCCTTCACCGGGCACATCCAGCATGGCGTGGAAGAACCGGTTGAAGCGCGCTGTATCAGCCTGCATGACTTGAGCATAGTTGGTCGGTGGGGTTTCGCTGAAATAGAGGCCGAACATACCGCCCACCGCCTGTGCTGAAAACGCCACGCCGTGTTTGCGGGCGGCGGCGGTGAGACCATCGGTGAGTTGGCGGGTGCGTTGTGCCAGTGATTCGTAAAAACCCGACGCGCGCAGTTTCTTCAGTGTGGTCAGGCCGGCGGCCACGGCCACCGGGTTGCCCGACAGTGTGCCGGCTTGATAGACCGGACCTAGCGGTGCCAGACAGGTGAGGATATCTTTGCGGCCACCAAAGGCGGCTAGCGGCATGCCGCCGCCGACGATCTTGCCCAGGGTGGTCAGGTCGGGCGTGATGCCATAGTGGCCTTGTACGCCCTGCAGGCCGACGCGGAAGCCTGTCATGACCTCGTCAAAAATCAGTACGGCGCCAACGCGTGTGCAACCATCGCGCAGCGCTTGTAGGAACGCTTTGCCCGGATCGACCAGATTCATATTGCCGGCGATGGGTTCGACGATGACGGCGGCCAATTTGCCGGCGTATTTTTCAATGGCTTCGTTGAACGCTGCGATGTCGTTATAAGGCAGCACCAGCGTATGGGCGGCCACATCAGCGGGCACGCCGCCCGACGACGGGTTGCCGAAAGTCAGTAGGCCTGAGCCGGCTTTGACCAGCAGGCTGTCGGCGTGGCCGTGATAACAGCCCTCAAATTTGATGATCAGGTCGCGACCGGTAAAGCCACGGGCCAGGCGAATAGCGCTCATGGTGGCCTCGGTGCCAGATGAGACCAGACGTACCATTTCCAGCGACGGCAACAGTTCGCAGAGCAGATCAGCCATCTCGACTTCGGCACCGGTCGGCGCGCCGAATGTCAGGCCGCGGGCGGCGGTGGTTTGCACGGCTTCCAGCACATCCGGATCGGCATGGCCCAGGATCAGCGGACCCCAGGAACCCACGTAATCCAGGTAGACCTTACCGTCGGCGTCGGTGACGCGCGGACCTTTGCCCGAGACAAAGAAGCGGGGTGTGCCGCCGACACCGCGGAAGGCGCGTACCGGGGAGTTCACGCCGCCGGGGATGTGGCGTTGAGCTTCGGCGAAGAGTTGTTCGTTGCGGCTGGTCATCAGACAGACTCGATCAAAGAAATGAATGGTAGGGAGATCAGGCGGCTATCGGTTCCGCCATGAACAGGCGGACCCGGTCGTGCACGTGTTCGGGCGAAGCAGGGTGGTCGGCAGTACCAAAGAGTTCGGAGATCAGGGCAACGGCATCAACTTTGCCCTCCAGAGCGGCCACATTGTCCAGCGTGATACCGCCGATGCCGCAGATAGCAACGTCTGGTCCGAGCGCCTGCCGGAAGGCGGCCAGCTGCTCAGCCGTGACGCGACGGGCAGCCGGCTTGGTCGGCGAATCGAAACAAGCGCCAAAGGCCACATAGCTGGCCCCATCAGCAACCGCCTTCTGGGCAAGTGACAAATCGTTATAGCAGGAGGCGCCAATAATCATGTTGGCCGGTAATAGCCGTTGTGCATCGCGAATGCTGCCATCAGTCCCGCCCAGGTGCACGCCATCGGCGCCGCAAGCGACTGCCAGAACGACGTCATCGTTAATGATCAGACGGGCCCCGTGCCGGTAGCAAAGTGCCGCAAGCGCCCGGGCACGTATCAGCTTCTCACCCATCGGACTGATTTTGTCCCGGTACTGGAGCAGGGGGGCGCCCGCCGCCAGCGCCGCCTCGGACAGGGTCAGCAGCTGCCCCGTGTCTGCCAGATCCGGGGTGATGACGTATAGCGGAGAAGTAAAAGCGAACACAGGGCGTGGATAATAAGGCGGTCAACAGGAAGGAACCCGGCAGCAAGCTCCTGGCAAATCCGTAAAACCGTTGTTGCTAATGGTGACAACGGGATGACAGCGAGCCATCGCATCGGGTAGGATGGCCGTATTGTATCAATCCATCTATGTACTTCTTGCTGAAGGTTTTGCCATGAGTGGTCAGTCGTTTAAGTCCTGGATGTGTCTGGGTTGCGGTTTTATCTATGACGAAGAGGCCGGTCTGCCGGATGACGGGATTGCGCCCGGTACCCTATGGGCGGATGTGCCCATGAATTGGGTCTGCCCGGAGTGCGGTCTGCGCAAGGAAGACTTCGAGATGATCGAACTCTGATCGATCAGGATAACGGAATCCCCGGGTGAGCATTCAGAAAATACTGGTGGTAGAGCCCTCTCCGGTGGAGCGGGCGCAGATCGCCAACACTCTGGCCGGGGCTGGTTATCAGGTAATCGTTGCCGCGGATGGTGAAGAAGGGGTGCAGATCGCCCAGCGGGACTTTCCCGATCTGATTCTGATGGAAGTCGTGATGCCGGGTCTGAACGGTTACCAGGCGACCCGGGCTTTGACGCGCAGCGAAAACGAACGTCTTGCCCGTACGCCGATTATTATGATTTCTGCCAAGGGGCAGGATACGGACAAGGTCTGGGGTCTACGCCAGGGCGCGATTGATTACCTGGTTAAACCGGTTACAGACGACGAACTGCTAACGCGCATTGCGGATATTTGAAAACGAACCGGGTTTCCCCGGTTTTTTTACGCTTCGATTTAATCGCCACTGGCCTGCTTGAATCGGGCAAGTGTTCGTTGCCGTGCCTCGGCATGATCCACGATGGGCGCCGGGTAATCCTTGCCAATGATAACTTCGCATTCGGATTGAATGTCCGCCGGCATGGTCCAGGGTGCGTGAATATATTTGTCCGGCACATCGGCGAGTTCCGGCACGTAGCGGCGAATGAACTTGCCCTGCGGGTCGAAGCGCTCCGACTGAGTGACGGGATTGAAAATGCGGAACCAGGGTTGGGCGTCACACCCGGTGG
>VEQK01000035.1 GCA_018883265.1 Rhodocyclaceae bacterium
TCGCCGTCACCTAGCATCAAAGAGGTGACCATGTGACTACAAACATCGTTCTGACGAAAGATGAAGTTGAAGCGCTGACAGGCCGTCATCGCAAGGATGCCCAGATCAAGGCGCTTCGCTTCATGGGTATTGAGCATCGCGTGCGCCCTGATGGGACTGTTGCCGTGCTGAAGGCACACATCGAACTAGTGTTTGGTGGAAACGCTGGAAACCCGAGGAAAGCTCGTCGAACAGAGCCTAATTG
Organism: Rhodocyclaceae bacterium; assembly: GCA_018883265.1. Classification (GTDB taxonomy): domain Bacteria; phylum Pseudomonadota; class Gammaproteobacteria; order Burkholderiales; family Rhodocyclaceae; genus Fluviibacter. Next base: position 245 of record VEQK01000035.1, read on the forward strand.
GGCTGCCTTGGATGGCTAGATTCCGCAGGCCAGAAAACAAAGGCCTTCCCTCTCGATGGGTTTTCAAGCATGGAGCTTACTTCTACAGGACTCGACTCACTGATCGATCCAAATGGGAGGGGAAATCTTTTTTCCGCTTGGGAGCAACGCTTCCAGAAGCGTATCGAGAGTGGGCAGATCGAATGGAGAGCACCATTCTAGTCAAGACCATCAATGACCTGCTCGACAGATATGCCGCCGAAGTGATTCCCACAAAAAAACCAAAAACAAGAGAGAGCAACATCATTGGGATTGCGTCTCTGAGGTCAGTTTTTGGTGAATTGAACGTATCGAAGATAACGCCGCCGATGATCTACCAATACGTTGATAAGCGGAGTGTAAAACGACCAAATGAAAACGGAAGACTCGTGGGAGGCCGCGTAGCAGCACTACGGGAAATCGAAGTCTTGAGCCATGCCTATACAAAAGCAGTCGAATGGGGATATGTACCACGCCACCCATTTAAGGGAGAAGTACGTCTTAAAGGATCCAAGCCAAGAGATCGATATGTTGAAGATTGGGAAATTATCGAATGTCTATCTGTTGTGCCATTTAGAAAAAAAGGTAGCGTGCTGGCAATCCAGTCCTACATTCGAATAAAGCTTCTGACAGGAATGTCTCAGTATGACCTGCTTAGCCTCACCGAAGCAGACTTGCGAAACGATGGGATTCACATCCAACGAAACAAGACCAAAGATTCCAGCGGAAAGCGAACAATTTATGGGTGGTCTGAACATCTCAAGAATGCGGTTAATAACGCAAAGGAATCCAGACCAGCCGAATCAAACTATCTGTTTTGTAACAAATTCGGGAAATGCTATATAAACCTAGAAACCGATGAAGCGCCTGGCTGGAAAACAATGTGGCAGAACTTCATGAAGCGTGTGATGTCTGAAACGAAGATAAAAGAGCACTTCACGCAACACGACCTACGTGCGAAGTGTGCATCGGATGCAAAAACTTTGGAGCACGCACGTGCCCTACTCTCGCACGCTGATAGCAGAACAACTCGACGCGTGTATCGACGTAAACCCGAGCATGTAGAACCGCTCGATTCTTCAATTTGTGAGACAGAGGTGAATCTGTGAGACAAAAGAAAAGGCCCCCATCGCTGGAGGCCTTGTATTCTGGCGCGCTCGGAGAGATTCGAACTCCCTACCCCTTGGTTCGTAGCCAAGTACTCTATCCAGATGAGCTACGAGCGCGTCGAGGGCAAGACTATAGCATAGGTTTCGGCCCAGAGACAAGGCCGGCAAGCTATAATGACGGGCTAGGGGGCCGCTCCGGCCCGAACCGTGCCCTACCCTGAGAAATCCGCATTATGGAAGCCGAACAGCTCAATAGCCTTGCCAACCACCTTGCAGACCTGGCCGAACGGTCCAATGGTCTACGGAGGTATCTTTGACTACGACGCCAAGTCAGCGCGTCTAGCCGAAGTTTCGCAAATCCTCGAAGACCCGAATATCTGGAATGACGCCAAGCGCGCCCAGGAGCTCGGTCGTGAAAAGAAAAGCCTGGAAGGCGTTGTCCTGTCGCTGGGCACCATCCAGCAGAATCTAACTGATACCAAAGACCTCTTCGAGATGGCGCGCGAAGAGCATGACGATGACACGCTACATGCCGTGTCTACCGATATCGATGGCCTGGAAAAAGAAGTCGCGGCGATGGAGTTCCGCCGGATGTTCAACAACCCCCAGGATCCGAACCCTTGCTTCATTGAAATCCAGGCCGGCGCCGGTGGCACCGAGGCGCAGGACTGGGCGTCGATGCTGCTGCGTATGTATATCCGCTACGGTGAGCGCAAAGGCTTCACTGTCGAAGTACTGGAAGAATCCGAAGGCGATGTGGCCGGCATCAAATCCGCCACGCTGCGTTTGTCGGGCGATTACTGCTACGGCATGCTGCGCACCGAAACCGGCGTTCACCGCCTGGTGCGCAAGTCGCCGTTTGACTCGAACGCCCGCCGCCATACCTCGTTCTGCAGCGTCTTTATCTACCCGGAGGTCGATGACTCGATTGAAATTGAGATCAATCCTGCCGATGTGCGGACGGACACCTACCGCGCCTCGGGCGCTGGCGGTCAACACATTAACAAAACCGACTCGGCTGTCCGCCTGACCCACGTGCCAACCAATATTGTGGTGCAGTGTCAAAATGACCGCTCGCAGCACCGCAACCGCGACGAAGCCTGGAAAATGCTGCGCGCCCGACTCTATGAGTTCGAATTGCGTAAGCGCCAAGCCGAGCAGCAGAAGCTGGAAGACGCCAAATCCGATATCGGCTGGGGGCATCAGATCCGCTCCTACGTGCTTGACCAGTCGCGCATCAAGGATCTGCGGACCAATGTGGAAGTGGGCAACACCCAGGGCGTGCTCGACGGCGACCTGGATCAATTTATCGAAGAAAGCCTGAAGCAAGGCGTCTAAACAGGATTCACCAAGGAATCGACCATGACCGATCAGAACAACGACACGATCGCCGCAGTGCAGGATGACAACCAGCTCGTTGCAGAGCGACGCGAGAAGCTGCGCCTTTGGCGTGAGACTGGCACAGCCTACCCGAACGACTTCGAGCGCCAGAACACCGCCGCTAAGCTGATCGATCACTTTGATGCCAAATCACCGGAAGAACTCGACGCCATGCCGATTTCGGTGAGCGTGGCTGGCCGCATCATGCTCAAGCGTGTGATGGGCAAGGCCTCGTTCCTGACCATTCAGGATGTATCGGGTCGTATCCAGCTCTACGTCACCCGCGACCAAGTCGGTGAGGATGTCTATGCCGATTTCAAAAAGTGGGACCTGGGTGATCTGGTCGGTTGTACCGGCACCCTGTTCAAGACCAAAACTGGTGAGCTGAGCATTGCCTGCGAGAGCATTCGGCTGCTCAGCAAGTGCCTGCGCCCGCTGCCGGAAAAGTTCCACGGGCTGACCGATATCGAACAGCGTTACCGCCAGCGTTATCTGGACCTGATCATGAACCAGGAATCGCGCGCTACCTTTGTGGCCCGTAGCAAGCTGGTGCAATCAATCCGCGCCTACATGGTCAACGATGGCTATCTGGAAGTGGAAACGCCGATGATGCACCCGATTCCGGGTGGCGCTTCGGCCAAGCCATTTACCACGCATCACAATGCGCTCGATATGCCGCTCTACCTGCGCATTGCGCCGGAGCTGTATCTGAAGCGCCTGGTCGTCGGTGGCTTCGAGAAAGTGTTCGAAATCAACCGCAACTTCCGTAACGAAGGCCTCTCGCCGCGTCACAATCCGGAATTCACGATGATGGAATTCTACGAGGCGTACGCAGACTACAAGAGCATGATGAACTTCACCGAAGGGGTGATCCGTCATGCCGCGCGTGAAGCGCTGGGCAAGGAAGTCTTTACCTATCAGGGTCGAGAGCTCGATCTGTCGAAACCCTTCCATCGCCTGACCATTGTGCAGGCCGTGATGAAGTATTGCCCGCAATACAACGAAGCTCAGCTCAACGACGAAACCTGGCTGCGCGAAGAGCTGACCAAGCGCAAGGTCGATCTGCCCAAGATCATTGGTCTGGGCGGCCTGCAGCTCATGTTCTTTGAAGAAACGGCCGAAGCGCAACTGTGGGAGCCGACCTTCATTATCGATTACCCGGCTGAAGTGTCGCCGCTGGCGCGCCGAAGCGACAAGAACCCGGAGATTGCCGAGCGCTTTGAACTATTCATCGTCGGTCGCGAAATTGCCAACGGCTTCTCCGAGCTCAACGACCCGGAAGATCAGGCGGCACGTTTCCTCGCCCAGGTGGCCGCCAAGGAAGCCGGCGATGAAGAAGCCATGTATTACGACGCCGATTACATCCAGGCGCTTGAATTTGGTCTGCCGCCGACGGGTGGCTGCGGTATCGGTATCGATCGATTGATCATGCTGGTGACAGATTCTGCCGCCATCCGCGACGTGATTCTGTTTCCGCAGATGCGTTCAGAAGGCTAAATCGGTCTGTGCTTGGCAGGGTGTTGTTGGTTTCGGCCTCGACGCCTTCGCCATACAGCACGTACTGTCTTGGCATCTTGTTCTCACCGCCTAGCCCCGCCAGCGCGCGCCATGATTTAAGCGCTTATGGTTACCCCAATTATTCCAGCTGTCATTTCTGACAAAGACGGTACGCCGTACGCGCCGGTGTATGACGATGTATATCACAGCCGGGACGGCGCACTTGCGCAGGCCCGGCATGTTTTTCTGGGCGGCAATGATTTACCGGCACGTTGGGCCAACGACAATGCCCGCGATCATTTCGTCATCGTTGAAACCGGCTTCGGCCTCGGGCTGAATTTTCTGGCGACCTGGGCCGCCTGGCGTAAACAACCCGAGGCGCATCGCTGTCGGCGTCTGCATTTCGTCTCGGTGGAGAAGCACCCGTTACTGGTCACCGATCTGACGCGTCTGCTGCTGCCCTGTAAAGGTGAACTCCCTGCAGATCTGATTGATGCACTCATCCGGCAATGGCCGCTCCTGACTGAGGGCATGCATCGGTTGGAATTCGATCTGGGCCAGATTGTGCTAACACTCATTCTGGGCGATGCCGAAACGGCCCTTGCCCAGGTCGCTGGCCGCGCTGATGTAATCTATCTGGATGGCTTTGCGCCGGGCAAGAACCCGGAAATCTGGTCTGATGCGGTGTGCCAAGCCCTGGCCAGGCTTTCGGGTTCTGGCACCACGCTGGCCACCTGGAGCGTGAATGGCGCGCTACGTCGCCGGCTAACCGCCTGTGGTTATGATCTGGCGATCCAGCCCGGCTTTGCCCAGAAGCGCGAGATGCTGACCGGTCGTTTTCAGGAGCGGCGCCCACACCCATATCCTGCAGTCACTCCGTGCAATCAACCCGGCCATGCACTCATCATCGGCGCCGGGCTCGCCGGTACCGCGACCGCAGAACGACTCTGCGCCCGCGGCTGGCGCTGCACGATTCTGGAGGCCCACACGCTGGCCAGCGGCGCCTCGGGCAACCAGGCCGGTGTGATTCGCCCACTGCCCTCCATCGATGACAACTTACTCTCACGCTTAACGCGTGGCGGGTTTCTCGCCACACTACAACGTTTACGACAACTACAAGCTCATGGCCGCGCCGTTCAGTGGGATGCCTGCGGTGTGCTGCATCTGGCCCGCGATGACGCCCAAACCGCCGCCATGCAACAGGCGGTGATGACTCTGGGCTTTCCCGAAGCACTGCTCGACTGGCGCGATCGGGACGCCGCCAGCACCCTTGCCGGCCTGCCGCTCGCCGCCGGTGGCTGGTGGTTTGCGGCCGGTGGCTGGGTGAATCCTTCAGACTACTGTATGCAGTTGCTCAAGGCCTCCGGTGCGATGCTACTTGAGCATACGTGCGTCGAATCTCTTCAACAAACGACGACCGGTTGGACCGCTGTCGATGCTCAGGGTCATCTGATTGCCGAAGCCGATATCGTCGTGCTGGCCAACGCCACCGATGCACCGCGATTGGCCGCACCCTACAGCCAGTCACTACCCATACGCGGCGCACGCGGCCAGACCACGGTATTGCCTTCACCACCAGCCTTGGCACCAAAATCGGTCGTTTGCCGCAACGGCTACTGGACGCCAGCCATCAATGGTGACTCGACCTGTGGTGCCAGCTTCATCGTTGACGATACCGATCTCAGCCTACGCTCCGAGGAACATGAAGAAAATCTGGCGACGGTCCGGAACATGCTCATTGATCCACTGGCAGTCTGGCCCAAAGCGGATGCTGAACACCTTGGCGGCAAAGTTGGCCTGCGCCCCGTGGTGCCGGATCGACTGCCGCTGGTGGGCCAACTCCCTGCTTGTGACGATGACGCATTCGCCAGCCGTTCACGCGCCGCCCGCGCCCGGGTGCCGGGTCTGTATGTGAACTCGGGCTTTGGCGCCCGCGGCATCCTGTTCGCTACGCTGTGTGCCGAGCTGCTGGCCAGCCAGATTAGTGGCGAACCGCTGCCTTTACCGAAGGATCTGGTGCGCGCGATCGACCCGATGCGGTATGCTCACAAAAAACCTTGAACCACTGATTTAACGGAGACAAAGATGAAGTTAGAAACATTGGCCGTTCACGCCGGTTATGAAGTCGACCCGACCACGAAGGCGGTTGCCGTACCCATTTATCAAACCACCTCGTACGCGTTTGATAGCACCCAGCATGGGGCTGATCTGTTCGACCTGAAGGTTCAGGGCAATATCTACACACGCATCATGAACCCGACGCAGGACGTGCTGGAGAAGCGCGTTGCTGCGCTCGAAGGCGGTATCGCCGGTCTGGCTCTGGCCTCGGGCCAGGCAGCCATCACCTATGCAATCCAGACAATCACCGAAGCCGGTGACAATATCGTGACCTCGAGCACGCTATACGGCGGCACGTACAATCTTTTTGCCCACACGCTACCTCAATACGGCATTGAAGTACGCTTCGCGGATTACCGCGATCCCGATTCGTTCGCCAAACTGATCGACGGCAAGACCAAAGCCATTTACTGCGAATCGGTCGGCAACCCGCTGGGCAATATCACCGACTTCGAAAAACTCGCTGATATCGCACATAAGAACGGTGTACCGCTGATCGTCGATAACACCGTGCCCTCGCCCTATCTGTGCCGTCCCTTTGAACACGGTGCCGATATCGTCGTGCATTCTCTGACCAAATACCTGGGCGGTCATGGCAATTCGATTGGCGGCATCATTGTCGATAGCGGTAAATTCCCCTGGGCAGAGCACAAGGCCAAATTCAAACGACTCAACGAGCCTGACGTGTCATACCACGGCGTGGTCTATACCGAAGCCCTCGGCCCGGCGGCCTACATCGGGCGTGCCCGTGTGGTGCCGCTGCGCAATATGGGCGCAGCCATCTCACCATTCAATGCATTCATGATTCTTCAAGGTATTGAAACACTGGCGTTGCGCATGGATCGCATCTGCGAAAACGCGACGAAGATTGCCACCTATCTGAAGAACCACCCGAAGGTGAGCTGGGTCAACTATGCCGGTTTGCCGGATCACAAGGATCACGCGCTGGTCCAGAAATACATGGGTGGCCGCGCCTCGGGCATTCTCAACTTTGGCGTCAAAGGTGGCCTCACAGCTGGCGGCAAGTTCCAGGATGCGCTGCAACTGGTCACACGGTTGGTGAACATCGGCGATTGCAAGTCGCTGGCCTGTCATCCGGCGTCAACCACGCACCGCCAGTTGTCACCGGAAGAACTGACCAAGGCCGGCGTCTCGGAAGACATGATCCGTCTGTCGGTCGGCATCGAGCACATCGATGATCTGATCGCCGATCTGGATCAGGCGCTGAACAAGGCGTAAATGCTGGCTATGACCGGGTTCCGCGTCAGGATATGCGCGGGCCCGGCTCTCATACGTCGCAAGCTCCCCAAATCGAGCCAAACCCGGCGCACACCCTGCCCTTGATCGCTGTTGGTCAGTCGGTCAAACAAGCAACGACCGAGCCAATGCGCATTCTGATCCAAAGGTTAGCCCGATTTGCGACGCTTTTCGTAGTCGATGAGGGCGCCTTTGGTCAGAGTGCGCACATCCGCTATCGATAAACGCCTTTAATCAGGATGCCCATGCCAAGGCGTGGGATCTAGGTCCTTACTATTTCGACCAGATGCGGCAGCGCCAGGTATTCGCGCGACTGCATTTCGGTCAGCCGACTCGCCGTGCGGAAAAACTCATGCGCGTTGGGACCTTCAACATAAAGATCATCCGGATAGGCGCCTGCTGAAATAATCAACTTGACACGGTGGTCATAGCAAACATCGACCAGCCAGGTAAAACGGCGGGCTTCTGCGCCATGCCGCACTTCCAAGACCGGAATATTCGATACCAGAATGGTGTTGTACTCGCGTACAAGCTCCAGATAATCACTCTGGGCACGTCCGTCGCCACAGATCGCCATGAAGTCAAACCAGACCACGCCGGGCGCTAAACGGATGGTGGGAATCTTGCGGTTATTGATCTCGATACTTTCGCCCGTCACGCCGGGTAAGGTCGCTGCAACGGCGAAATACTCAGCCAGCGCACGCTCGGTCTCATCATCGTGTGGTACGTGGTAAACGGGCATCACTTCCAGCTTGCGCAAACGATAATCCTGCCCGCCATCCAGGGGCATCACATCCATCTTTTTCTTGAGTAGTTCGATGGTCGGCAGAAAGTTCATACGCTGCAAACCGTTCGGATACAGATTGTCCGGTGGGTAATTGCTGGTCATCACGAAGACCACCCCCTTTTCGAACAGCAGCTCGAGTAAACGGCCGAGGATCATGGCGTCGGCGATATCCGACACATGGAATTCGTCGAAACAGAGCAACCGTGTTTCTTTGGCGATCCGCGTTGCGACCGGCACCAGTGGATCTGCTTTGCCGGCATGCTGGCGCAGCTCGGCGTGGATCTGATGCATAAAGGCATGAAAATGGATCCGCTTCTTGCGCTTATAGGGCACAGCTGCAAAGAAGCAATCCATGATGAAGCTCTTGCCGCGACCGACGCCCCCCCAGAAGTAAACACCCCGGGGCACCGTCGGCGATTTCAGCATCCGCTTGAGCGTACTGCTGCGATCCGATTTAAAGCTGACCAGCGATTCATAAAGCTCATGCAGACGCTCGACGGCCAGCATCTGTGCCGGATCTGCGTCAAAACCCTTTTCTTCCAGCGCCGCGGCATAAGCACCGAGCATACCGGGCGCATTAGGGGTCAGTGCAATGGTTTCCATGGCTTGTATTTTATCGCGCAAAGCCCTATTTAGTCCTTACGAGGTCCTTGTCTCAATTCGCTTTATTCCCGTGGTTTTTTTGCGCATAATGAAACTTGGGGCACCTGTTCAATGCCTGCGAGGAGAATCTTATGAAAATCGATATCGGCATCCCCGAAAGGGACCGCAAAGCCATCGCCGCCGGCCTGAGCAAATTGGCTGCTGACAATTTCACGCTGTATCTGAAAACGCACAATTTCCACTGGAATGTGACGGGGCCGATGTTCCAGACCCTGCACCTGATGTTCGAAACCCAGTACAACGAGCTGTGGCTGGCATCGGATCTGATCGCCGAGCGGATCCGGGCGCTGGGTTTTCCGGCACCCGGCTCATATAGCGAATTTGCCAAGCTGACGGTGATCAAAGACTGCAAGTCGGTCCCCAAAGCGATCGATATGATCAAGGAGTTGGTTGCCGGTAACGAGGCTACGGTCAGAACGGCTCGCGCCCTCTTTCCACTGGTCGACAAAGCCGGAGACGAGGCCACTGCAGATCTGCTGACCCAGCGTATCCAGATCCACGAAAAAACAGCCTGGATGTTGCGCAGCCTGCTGGAGCAGTAATCTGACCCGGGTTTCTATCCGTTCAGCGACCCACGCCCGCAGACTGGCCCGGCTGGTAGCGGGCGTTCTCGCATGTGCGGCGCTTGCCGCGTGCGCGCCGACCACCCAACGGGTTCGTGTTAGTGACGTTGCTGCCGAGACGGAAGCGCGCAAACAACGTCAGATTGCCTTGCAGGCCTATCTGGAAGATCAGCGGCGCCTGATGCGCGTCAGTTATCCCCTTTTGACCAAAGGCGCCGATCTCTGCGGGGATAATATTCGCTTCACCACCGGCATGGCGCTGGCCAACAGCAGCACCCTGCTCGGTGAACCATTCCGCCAGACCGCCGAGGACGACTACGGCCTGAGCAGCGCCGTACAGGTGGTCTATGTGGCGCCTCAATCGGCCGCCGAGAGGGCGGGCGTCAGAACCGGTGACACACTGACCCAGGTGGGTAATTCGCCCATTGTCGGCAGTGGGGCGGACGTCGTCAAACTGACACTGAACCAGATTGTCGAGCAAACCCGCAACGGCCAGCCAGTGCGTATCGACATCCAGCGCAAGGCCCGTGATGCACTCCAGCGACAGAGTTTGCTGATCACGCCGGATCGGGCTTGCAACTACCCGGTCGTTCTGGGCAATGGCGACGAGGTCAATGCCTACGCCGACGGCAACCAGGTGGTTGTCCAGCGCGGCATGTTGCGCTTTGCCACGAGCGATACCGAATTGGGCCTCGTGATCTCCCACGAAATCGCGCATAACTCCATGGGGCATATGCGCGCCAAGATGACGAACTATACGCTGGGCAGCATTCTCGATATTGCCGCCCAGGTGCTGCTCAAGATACCGACCCAGGGACTGTTCGGCAACCTGGGGGGCAATGCGTTCTCGCAGGGATTCGAGGCTGAAGCCGATTATGTCGGTCTTTACATCATGGCCCAGGCGGGTGGCGACATCGATAATGCCCCGCAGTTCTGGCGGCGCATGGCGACCCTTTCTCCGGGATCCATCCAGAGCAGTCACACAGCGACCCACCCGGCAACACCGGAACGCTTCGTGGCCCTGGAAGAGACCGTCAAGGAAATCAAGGCTAAAAAGGCCGCCGGCAAACCACTGCAACCCAACCTGAAAGACGCGCCGGATCTCGCTGCCGAACAACCGTCTGCCGGTGGCAAACCTTGAGCATCTCCCTGATCTGATTGCAGATTTTACTTGTCCGATGACGCCGCGTTGGGTATAGTGCGCGCCATGATCACCGCGTTTGAACTCAACCACGGCCGCTTGCAGCAGGTGACTGTCGAGTCACTGGAAGACCTGCAGCACTGCCATCCTGTCTGGGTAGACTTCGAGTCCCCGACTGAGGAGGAACGTGAGTGGGCAAAAACCCAGTTCGCGATCGTTTTGCCTGAAGAAGATGAAGTGGACGATCTCGAAGCATCGGCCCGATTCTTTGAAGAAGAGAACGGCGAACTGCATATCCGTTCCGACTTTTTCCAGCACACCGACGAAGATAGCGACACCATGCGGGTGGCCTTTATCCTCAAAGGTGGCATGCTCTTCAGCCTGCGTCGTGACGAACTGGCCCAGTTCCGCCTGCTTCGTCTGCGTGCCCGTCGTCAGCCGTATTACGTGCGGGATGAAAAGGACGTGCTGCTGCAGTTGCTCGACATCGACGTCGAGTACTCGGCCGACATTATCGAAGGCATCTATGACCGCCTCGACAAATTCAGCAAGCAGGTTCTGGGCAGCGAAATGTCCGATGACGCGGCCGGTATCGTGCTGTCGGGTATTGCCGTCGAGGAGGACCTGAACGGTCGTATTCGTCGTAACCTGATGGATACCCGCCGCGCGGTGTCATTCCTGATGCGCGTGAAGCTGCTCAATGAACAGCAGAACGACGAGGGTCGCCAGATCCTGCGCGATATCGATTCGCTGGACGGTCACACAGGCTTTGTTTTCGACAAGCTCAACTTCCTGATGGATGCCACAGTCGGTTTCATTAACATCAACCAGAACCGCATCATCAAGATTTTCTCGGTGGCCTCGGTCGCCATGTTGCCACCGACCCTCATTGCCAGCATCTATGGCATGAACTATAAGTTCATGCCTGAACTGGACTGGGAATACGGCTACCCTTTCTCGCTGATGCTCATGGCGATTTCGGTGGCGATCCCCTTCTGGTATTTCAACAAGAAGGGCTGGCTGAAGAAATAAAACCCGGTCGGACCTCAAGGTGCTTACTGAGTGAGGCACCCACCCAAACAAAAAACGGAAGCCGAAGCTTCCGTTTTTTGTTGATACCGATGTTGCTTAGAAGTGCAGCGGGCGTTTATCACACGCCAGTGCCGCTTCGTGCACCACTTCCGACAGCGTCGGGTGGGCGTGACAGATGCGTGCCAGATCTTCACTGGCCGCACCGAACTCCATCGCCACCACACACTCACCGATCAACTCCGAAGCATTCGGGCCGATGATATGCACGCCAAGGATACGATCCGTCTTGGCATCGGCCAGCATCTTGACGAAGCCCTGGGCATTACCGGCACCCAGCGCCCGGCCGTTGGCCATGAACGGGATCTTCCCTGCCTTGTAGGCAACACCTTCAGCCTTGAGCTGTTGCTCGGTCTTGCCGACCCAGGCGATTTCCGGGTCGGTGTAGATGACCCAGGGGATGAAGTCGAAGTTGATATGACCGGCTTGACCCGCCATCAATTCGGCAACGGCCACACCCTCTTCCATGGCCTTGTGGGCCAGCATCGGACCGCGCACCACATCACCAATCGCCCACACGCCCGGCAGATTGGTCTTGCAGTGACCATCAACTTCGATCATGCCGCGCTCGTTGAGCTTGAGACCCACCTTGTCGGCAGCCAGACCATCGGTGTTGGGGATACGACCGATCGACACGACCAGACGGTCGGCGTCCAGCTTCTGGGCCTTGCCATCCTTGTCGGTGTAGTTGATCGAAACACCCTTCTTGCTGGCCTTGATATCGCCGATCTTGACGCCGAAGTTGAAGGCCAGGCCCTGCTTCGTGAAGATCTTCTGGGCTTCCTTGGCAACGTCCTGATCGCACGCGGCCAGGAAATCCGGCATGGCTTCAAGAACCGTGACTTCGGCACCCAGACGACGCCAGACGCTACCCATTTCCAGACCAATGACACCGGCGCCAATAACGGCCAGCTTCTTCGGCACTGCGCCGATTTCGAGCGCGCCGATGTTGTCGCAGACGATGTCGTTATCAACCGGCACACCCGGTAGATGACGGGCAGTTGAGCCAGTAGCGATGATGACCTGCTTGGCCTCCACCGTTTCCTTACCGACCTGAACTTGCCAGCCGCCAGCGCCCTGGCCAACAAAGCTGCCGTGACCGGCGAGGAACGTCACCTTATTCTTCTTAAACAGGCCGGCAATGCCCTGCGTCAGCTGCGTCACGATGTTGGCCTTGCGGGCGATCATCTTGGTGACGTCGATCTTTGGTGCGCTGACAGTAATGCCCTGCTCTGCAAACGCGTGGCCGGCTTCCTCGAACATATGCGAGGTGTGCAGCAGTGCCTTCGACGGGATACAACCGACGTTCAGGCAGGTACCGCCCAGACGCGGCTGACCCTTCGGATCAGCATAGGGGTTGGACTCACAGCAGGCGACCTTGAAGCCGAGCTGTGCGGCGCGGATGGCAGCCACATAGCCGCCAGGACCGCCACCGATCACGAGTACGTCAAATTGCTGGGACATCGTGAACTTCCTTTCTTAGACGCCGAGCAGGAGGCGAGCTGGATCTTCCAGGGCTTCCTTCATGGTGACCAGACCCAGAACGGCTTCGCGGCCATCGATGATGCGGTGGTCATACGACATGGCGAGGTAGTTGATCGGACGAATCACGACCTGGCCATTTTCAACCATGGCACGATCTTTCGTGGCATGGATGCCGAGGATGGCCGATTGCGGCGGGTTGATGATCGGGGTCGACAGCATCGAACCGAACACACCGCCGTTGGAGATCGAGAAGGTACCGCCCGACAGCTCTTCCATCGACAGCTTGCCGTCCTTGGCCTTAGCGCCGAATTCGGCGATCTTCATTTCAATTTCGGCGATGCTGAGCTGATCGGCGTTGCGGATGATCGGCACGACCAGACCGCGCGGCGAACCGACAGCGATACCGATGTCGATGTAGCCATGGTAAACAATGTCGTTACCGTCGACCGAGGCGTTCAGGATCGGGAACTTCTGCAGCGCGGCGCAGGCGGCCTTGACGAAGAAACCCATGAAGCCCAGGCGAACGCCATGCTGCTTTTCGAACTTCTCGGCGTACTGCTTACGCAGCGCCATAACCGGACCCATGTTGACTTCGTTGAACGTCGTCAGGATGGCGTTTTCGTTCTTCGACTGGAGCAGACGCTCGGCGATACGGGCACGCAGACGCGACATCGGCACGCGTTGTTCGGCACGGTCACCCAGAGCGACCGGCGCAGCCGCAGCGCCGGCAGCCTTAGGCTGCGCGGCAACGGCATCTTCCTTGGTCACACGACCACCGCGGCCAGAACCGGCAACGTCACCCGCGGCAACACCCTTTTCTTCCAGGATCTTGCGGGCAGCCGGGCTGGCTGTGCCAGCCGCTGCGGCCGGCGCTGCGGCAGCAGGTGCCGGTGCAGCCGCCGGCGCTGGTGCTGCGGCGGCAGGCGCAGGCGCTGCAGCCGCAGGGGCTGATGCCGATGCGGTCGCTGCCGTATCGATCTGGGCGATCACTTCACCCGAGACCACGGTATCACCGTCGCCCTTGATCAGCTTGACGATCACACCGCCATCCGGGGCGGGCAATTCCAGCACGACCTTATCGGTTTCGATATCGATGAGATTCTCATCGCGGGAAACGGCTTCGCCTTCCTTCTTGTGCCAGGAAACCAGGGTGGCCTCGGCGACCGATTCAGACAGTTGCGGGACTTTGACGTCGATAATTGCCATTGTTCTCTCCACGGACTCTTATGGTTTTTTAATACTCGATCTTGCCCATTGCGGACTCGATCAAAGTCTTGTGTTGCTCGTTGTGCTTGGCCAGGTAGCCAACCGCCGGCGATGCGGCTGCCGGACGGGATACAAGGAGCAGGCTTTGCTTGGGACCGACCGAACGGGCCAGGTGCTGACGGGAAGCGAACCAGTACCAGAAACCCTGGTTACGCGGCTCTTCCTGACACCAGACAATTTCGGTGGCCTTCGGGAACTTCGCCAGCTCTGCCTTGAACGACTCTTCCGGGAACGGGTAGAGCTGTTCGATACGGACGATGGCGATATGATCCAATTTCTGTTCACGGCGTGCATTGAGCAGCTCATAGTAAACCTTTCCCGAACAGAGGATGACGCGCGTCACCTTGGCCGGATTCAGGTCGTCGACTTCACCGATCACACGTTGGAATTCGCCTTTGGCCAGATCATCGAGTGAACAGCTGGCATCCTTGTTACGCAGCAGCGACTTCGGCGAGAAGATGACCAGCGGCTTACGCTGCTTGCGAACCATCTGACGACGCAGCACATGATAGATCTGGCTGGCGCTGGATGGGACACAGACTTCCATGTTCATTTCGGCGCAGAGCTGGATAAAGCGTTCGGGGCGGGCCGATGAGTGCTCCGGGCCCTGACCTTCGTAACCGTGCGGCAGCAGCATGACGAGGCCACAACCCCGGTTCCACTTGGTTTCACCGGAAGCGATGAACTGGTCAACGACCACCTGGGCGCCGTTGACGAAGTCACCGAACTGCGCTTCCCAGATGACGAGCTGATTCGGTTCGGCCGTGGCGTAGCCGTATTCGAAGGCCAGCACGGACTCTTCGGACAGCACCGATTCGTAACACTGGAACGACCCCTGGCCGGTTTGCAGGTGGGCCAGCGGTTGATAGCTCCCCTTATCCCAGCTTTCGCGATTCTGATCGTGAATGGTGGCATGACGGTGGAAGAAGGTACCGCGACCGACGTCCTCACCCGAAATACGGACACCATAACCTTCGGCCAGCAGCGTGGCGTAGGCCAGGTTTTCACCCATACCCCAGTCGACCGGCAGCTTGCCTTCGGCCATGGCCTTGCGGTCTTCGAGAATCTTCTTGACGCGCGAGTGCGGCACAAAGCCCTCGGGTACTTCGGCCAGTTTCAAGCCCAGGCGTTTGAGTTCCTTGGCAGGGACCTTGGTATTGGCCGTTTCGATGTACTGCTTGGTCATGAACGGACGCCAGTCCTGGGCGTTCTTGCGCTTGTAGTCCGAAATCACCGGATTGACCAGCAGCTCACCCTTGTCGAGGTGGGCGCGGAAATCCTTGATGATGTTGTCCGGGCCATCGGGCGGAACGACACCGCTGGCGACCAGCTGATCGGCATACAGCTTACGCGTGCCCGGGTGGGCCTGCACCTTCTTGTACATGAGGGGCTGGGTCACCATCGGCTCATCCTGCTCGTTGTGGCCGAGCTTGCGGAAACAGAAGATATCGATGACGACGTCTTTCTTGAAGGTCTGGCGGTATTCGACGGCCAGACGCGTCACCAGCGCCACGGCTTCGGCATCATCACCGTTGACGTGGAAGATGGGCGAATCCGACATCTTGAAGATGTCGGTACAGTAGTAACCCGAACGATAGTCGCGCGGATCCGATGTCGTAAAGCCGATCTGGTTGTTCACAACGATATGGATCGTGCCGCCCGTGCCATAGCCCCGCGTCTGCGCGAAGTTGAGCATTTCCTGGTTACAGCCCTGCCCGATCACGGCAGCATCACCATGGATCAGCACCGGGATAATTTCCTTCTTGCCGTCAACGCCCACACGGAACTGGCGGGCGAATACCGAGCCCTCAACGACCGGGTTGACGATTTCCAGGTGCGACGGGTTGAACGCCAGGGTCAGGTGGACCGGGCCTCCCGGGGTGGAGACATCCGACGAGTAGCCCATGTGGTACTTCACGTCACCCGAACCCAGATCGATCTTTTTCTTACCTTCGAATTCGTCGAACAGCATCGCCGGCTTTTTGCCCAGCGTGTTAACCAGCACATTCAGACGGCCGCGGTGCGCCATACCGATGACGATTTCCTTGGCGCCCATACCGCCGGAAACACGGATCAGTTCGTCCATCGACAGAATCAGCGATTCGCCACCTTCCAGCGAGAAACGCTTCTGGCCGACATAACGGGTATGCAGATAGCGCTCCAGGGTTTCGGCCGCCGTCAGGCGCTCCAGGAAACGCTTCTTTTCTTCGGCCGAATAGGCCGCCTGGCCACGGTTTGGCTCGATGCGGGCCTGAATCCACTTCTTCTCCGCCGTCGACGTCATGTACATGTATTCAACGCCGATGTGGTGGCAGTAGGTCTGCTTCAGGGCATCGATAATCTGGTTCAGCGGTGCGGTCTGACCGGAACCGACTTTGAAATCACCCGTGTCGAAGCTGCGCGACATATCGGCATCGGTCAGACCATAGGTTTTCGGATCCAGGTCGGCCACCGGCGGACGCAGATCACGCTTGAGCGGATCCAGTTCGGCACGCTCGTGACCGTTGAAGCGGTAGGCGTTGATAAGGTTTTCAACGGCGAGACTCTTCTGTACATCACCACCCGAACCCGAGGCCGTTGGGCGGAAGCCGTTGCGGCCGGCCGCTTCGAAAGCCGCCACGACCGGCGCATGGGCCACGTCACGCGGCGCGGCACCCGGCTGGCGAGCCAAGTCTTCGAAATAACGCTGCCAGGATTCCGGCACGTCGGCGGCGTTTTCCAGCCAGGCTTCATACAGTTCTTCCACGAACGGCGCGTTACCGCCGAACAGGTAAGAATTCTCGAATTGTTCCTTCATCATCTTGGTCACCGTATTCGGTTGATCGTTATGTGTTTGGGAATCTCGGATTCCCGTCCCCGGGTGTGTCGACTAAGCAACGTTTGAAACTTTAGGGCAACTATGCTGCAAGTGCACAAGCCCCCTGTTGTGGAAAAGGGCGGCCAGGCCGCCCCTTCCGCAGTGCACGTCCCTATCGCGGATCAGCCACGCTTTTCGAGCGGCTTGACATCGCGACGCGCAGCGCCGGTGTACAGCTGGCGCGGACGACCGATCTTGTATTCCGGATCGGTAATCATTTCTTCCCACTGCGTCATCCAGCCGACCGTACGGGCCAGAGCGAAGATACAGGTGAACATGTCGGTCGGGATGCCCAGCGCCTTCTGCACGATGCCCGAATAGAAGTCGACGTTCGGGTAGAGTTTCTTCTCGACGAAGTACGGGTCTTCCAGAGCGATCTTTTCGAGTTCCATGGCCAGCTTGAACAGGCGGTCGTTTTCCAGACCCAGTTCTTTGAGCACGTCGTAACAGACCTTGCGCATCAGCTTGGCGCGCGGGTCGAAGTTCTTGTAGACGCGGTGACCGAAGCCCATCAGCTTGAAGCTGTCGTTCTTGTCCTTGGCGCGAGCGATGTATTCCGGCACGCGCGACACGTCGCCGATCTGCTCCAGCATGTTCAGGCAGGCCTCGTTGGCGCCACCGTGTGCCGGTCCCCACAGACAGGCGATACCGGCCGCCATGGTGGCGAACGGGTTGGCACCCGACGAACCGGCCAGACGGACGGTCGAGGTCGAGGCGTTCTGCTCGTGATCGGCATGCAGCGTGAAGATGATATCCAGCGCACGCACCAGCACCGGGTTCGGCTTGTACTCTTCGCATGGGGTACCGAACATCATGTGCATGAAGTTGGCGGTGTAACCCAGGTCATTGCGCGGGTACATGAACGGCTGACCGATCGAGTACTTGTAGGCCATGGCGACGATGGTCGGCATCTTGGCGACGATGCGGTTGAAGGCGATGCTGCGCACTTCCGGCTTCGAGTAGTCTTCACCGTGGTGATAGAAGGCTGACAGTGCACCCACCACGCCAACCATGATGGCCATCGGGTGCGCATCACGACGGAAGCCGTTGTAGAAGCGGCTGATCTGGTCGTGCACCATGGTGTGCAACTTGATATCGTTTTCGAAGTCTTCCTTCTGCTGCTTATTTGGCAGTTCGCCGTTTTTCAGCAGATAGGCAACTTCCATGAAATTGCATTGTTCGGCCAGCTGTTCGATCGGGTAGCCGCGATACAGCAGCTCACCGACATCACCGTCGATAAAAGTCACCTTCGACTGGCAGCTCGCCGTCGACAGGAAACCGGAGTCGTAGGTAAACAGACCCGTCTTGGCGCCCAGGGTGCGAATATCGATGACATCTTGGCCATGCGTACCGACCATGATTGGAAAATCAACGGCTTCCTGACCCGAAATCTGGAGTGTGGCTTTACGTTCGCTCATATGCTTCTTCCCAAAAAATGAGGGGTTTGTCGATGATGCTGGATGGTCGATACAGCTTGTAATTCCTTGCAGGCGGAACGCCCGACGGATATGTCGAACGTAACCGGCGAGACTTACTCAATGCTTACGAATCGCGGTAATCACTTCGGCTTCACGGGGATCGGCAGTTTCCACCTTGCCGCTGATCAGCGCCCAGAGGTCATGATCTTCCATCGCCACCAGATCGATGAATGTTTTTACCTGCGGTTCCGAAAGCTGATTAAAGCCATTGTCAAGAAAACGGCCGAGAGTGATATCCAGTTCGAGCAATGCGCGTCGCGTGCAGTGCCAACGCAGTTTATTAAGCTCGTGCTGTTCCATTCCCGACCGTTTCTGAACTGACTGCAAATCGCTTAAACAGCGCGACGTACCATCATGTCCTTGATCTTGCCGATGGCCTTCGTCGGGTTCAGACCCTTCGGACAGACATCGACGCAGTTCATGATGGTGTGACAACGGAACAGGCGATACGGGTCATCCAGGTTGTCCAGACGCTCGTTGGTCGCCTGATCGCGTGTATCGGCGATAAAGCGGTAGGCGGCGAGCAAGCCGGCCGGACCGACGAACTTGTCCGGGTTCCACCAGAACGACGGGCACGAGGTCGAGCAGCAGGCGCACAGAATGCACTCGTACAGACCATTCAGCTCTTCGCGATCTTCCGGCGATTGCAGACGCTCGCGCTCCGGCGCCGGATCGTTGTTGATCAGGTACGGCTTGATCGAGTGATACTGCTTGAAGAACTGGGTCATATCGACGATCAGGTCGCGAATGACCGGCAGGCCCGGCAGCGGACGCAGCACGATCGGCTGCTTCAGGCTGTCGACGTCGGTCAGACAGGCCAGACCGTTCTTGCCGTTGATGTTCATGGCATCGGAGCCACAAACACCTTCCCGGCACGAACGGCGGAAGGAGATCAGATCGTCCTTGGCCTTCAACTTGACGAGAGCGTCGAGCAGCTTCTTGTCGCTGGCTTCGAGCTCCACCGAGATGTCCTGCATGTACGGCGCATCATCCTTATCCGGATCATAGCGGTACACCTTGAAATGAACGGTACGCATGGTCATGTTCGATTTCCTCCGGATTAATAGGTACGCGTCTTCAGCTCGACCGACGGTGCAGTCAGCGGCTTCAGCTGTACAGGCTTGTATTCGATGTGGTTGTCACTACCAAACCACAGCGTGTGCTTGAGCCAGTTAGGGTCATCACGACCGTTCGGATGTTCCGGGGTGTCCGGCGCATCATCACGCACGTGGGCGCCACGCGATTCCTTGCGGTTTTCGGCAGAAATCATGGTGGCCTTGGCAACCTCTATCAGGTTCTCGAGCTCGAGCGCTTCGACGCGGGCCATGTTGAAGACCTTGGACTTATCCTTGGTAGCCACGTTCTTGACCCGATCGGCGACTTCGAGAATTTCCTTGACGCCCCGCTTCATG
Organism: Rhodocyclaceae bacterium; assembly: GCA_018883265.1. Classification (GTDB taxonomy): domain Bacteria; phylum Pseudomonadota; class Gammaproteobacteria; order Burkholderiales; family Rhodocyclaceae; genus Fluviibacter. The sequence continues at coordinate 20,365 of VEQK01000035.1, forward strand.
TCTTCGCCGAAACGGAAGACGCCCGCATGATTCTGCATCACGCGCTGCATGGCGGCGCGAACTTCGTGCATGCTTTCGCCCGAGGTGGCCGAATCGATACGGCCGATACGGGCCAGCGATGCGGCGCCGGCGTTTTCCGGCAGCGGATGCATCGGCAGCTTGCCGTCCTTGATGGCTTCAACGACTGATTCACCGGCTGACTTACCAAAGACCAGCAGGTCAAGCAGCGAGTTGGTGCCGAGGCGGTTGGCGCCGTGCACCGAAGCACAGGCACACTCACCGGCAGCGTAGAAACCCTGCACGGGCACGCTCGGTTCGCCATTCTGCGGCACAACGACTTCACCACGGTAGTTGGTCGGAATACCGCCCATCTGGTAGTGACAGGTCGGCACGACCGGGATCGGGGTCTGGATCGGATCGACACCGGCGAACTCGATGGCGATTTCGCGGATGCCCGGCAGACGCTTCATGATGGTCTCGGGCGGCAGGTGGGTGATGTCGAGCAGGACGTAATCCTTGTTCGGACCGCAACCACGGCCTTCTTTGATCTCGGTCGCCATGGCACGGGACACGATATCGCGCGAGGCCAGATCCTTCAGGTTCGGCGCGTAACGTTCCATGAAACGTTCACCATCGGCGTTACGGAGGATACCGCCCTCGCCGCGCACACCTTCGGTAATCAGCACGCCGGCACCGGCAACGCCGGTCGGGTGGAACTGCCAGAATTCCATGTCTTCGAGCGGGATACCGGCACGCACCGCCATACCCAGACCGTCGCCGGTATTGATGAAGGCATTGGTCGACGAGGCGTAGATACGACCGGCACCGCCCGTTG
>VEQK01000062.1 GCA_018883265.1 Rhodocyclaceae bacterium
CGCTAGTAATGGCTTTCATCTGGCGTCGTATTCCGATTCTGGCTTCCAGGATTCCCGCGCAACGGGCGGGTGTTTTCTTCGGCTGGTTCGCTGCGGCCTTTTATACGCTGATTGCCGGAGCCGGCATTCCTGCGTTGCGAACCCTGTTCATGCTCAGTGTCGGCGCGTTGGCGGTGCTGACCGGCCGACACGTTTCACCGTTCAGAATACTTTTGCTGGCGCTGGTCGTTGTGCTGCTGTTCGATCCGTGGGCGGGGATGAGCCCGGGGTTCTGGCTCTCGTTTATGGCCGTTGCCCTGTTGCTCTGGGCAGCACTGGCAGAGCATGGTGATGCACAGGAGCAGGCATCGATCAGCCAGCGTTTGCGCCGATGGCTCCGGGGATTCGGTCGAACACAGTGGGCGGTAACAATCGGCACACTGCCATTTCTACTGCTTTTCTTCAGTCAGTTCTCGCTCATTTCGCCGTTGACGAATGCCGTAGCGATCCCCTGGGTTAGTGGGGTCGTAACCCCTCTGACCATTCTGGCATTGCTAATACCCTGGGACATACTGCTTTATCTTGCAGATCGATTGTTGTCACCGTTGATGGCGCTGCTTGCCTGGTCAGCCTCGCTGCCGTTGGCGGTCTGGCATGCGCCAACGCCCTCACTGCTGGTATTTGTACTGGCTATTATTGGAGCACTCTGGTGGTTGATGCCTGCAGGGTTGCCAGGAAGGTGGATGGCGATCTTTCTGTGCCTTCCCCTGGTCTTGCCGCAGTCAGCGCAAATCCAGAAGGGGCAGGCGCGTATTGAAGTGCTCGATGTCGGGCAGGGGCTATCGGTCGTGATCCGCACGCAGCACCACACCTTGCTTTACGACACCGGGCCTTATTACAGCAGCGCTGCCGATGCGGGTGACCGTGTCATTGTTCCCTATCTCCGGGCAATCGGTATTGACCGGTTGGACGGTCTTGTTGTGACGCATCGGGATACCGACCATTCGGGGGGTGCCCAATCCGTTCTGGAGTCGATGCCAGTCAGCTGGGTCGCCGATGCCCCGGACACCCGCTTTGCAGATACGGGGCTCGGTATTCGTCAAAAGGTCTGTGCCGCAGGTGAATACTGGGTCTGGGATGATGTGAGATTCGAGTTTTTGTACCCTTTGCTGACAGATTCGAATGAAGGTCAAGCTTCAAACCATCAGAGCTGTGTGTTGCGGGTTAGTGCAGGGTCACGGAGCATGCTGCTGACCTCGGATATCGAGTCGCCCGATGAGCATCAATTGGTCTTAATTGGGCTGCAACACAGCGATGTGCTGCTGGTGCCGCATCACGGGAGCGGCACCAGCTCAAGCGATGCCTTCCTCGATGCGGTTTCCCCCGAAATCGCTATCGTCCCGGTCGGCTATCGTAATCGCTACCGCCACCCGAAACCCGAGGTGATGGCCGCCTATGAAGTGCGTAAAATAAGGACCTTGAGGACTGATTACGGGGGGATGATCCGGGTGGATCTGCCAGATCTGGATGTCACGGCCTACCGTGAGCAGCGCCGTCGGTACTGGATGGATCGACCAGGGACAGAATCCCTGCAATTTCATAAGTGAAAGGAATGCGGGTGAATAAGCAACCAACAGGAACGCTTCATTCGGTACTTTGCGGTGGTGCGGCCGGTTTTTACCGGATGGCCTACCGGGAATGGGGCGACCCGCAAAACCCCAGAGTCTTGGTCTGTGTGCACGGATTAACCCGCAATAGTCTGGATTTCTGCCATATCGCGGATGCACTGTCGTCGACCTATCGGGTTATTGCGCCCGACGTCGTTGGACGCGGGGAAAGTGATTTCCATCCCGAACCGATGGCGTATAACACGCTCACCTATGCCGCCGATATGGTGACCCTGCTGGCGCGACTGAATGTCGAAACGGTGGATTGGCTGGGAACATCGATGGGGGGGTTGATCGGCATGCTGCTTGCCGGGCACCCGCGTTCGCCCATTCGTTGCTTGATCCTGAACGATGTGGGTCCGATTCTGTCGAAAGACGCGCTGGAGCGGATTGCCGGTTATGTCGGAAATCCTTATGAATTTTCAGATATCGAGACAGCACGTCGTTATGCACGATTGATATTCACGCCTTTTGCTTTGCCAACGGAAGCAGATTGGGAGTCGCTTTATGAAAGCACGTTTAAGGCGACAGCTTCGGGAGGATGCCGGTTCAACTATGACCGGCTGATTGGCCAACCGCTCAAGCAGGCACTCCTCGGTGGCGCAGTCGATCTATGGCCGGTCTATGACCGGATCCAGTGTCCGACACTGCTGGTCCGAGGTGAGCAATCGGATCTGTTAAGTGTTGAGACAGCCACCGCGATGACGCAACGTGGACCACGCGCACTCCTGAAGACGGTCGCCGGAGTTGGCCATGCGCCGATGTTTATGTCGGATGATCAGATCGTGATCGTCCGCAGTTTCCTGGAAGGCATCGATGCCTGATTCCCTGTTGCCCGAATCCGTCTGGTCGGATCTTGAACCCGGGCAGCGTCCCTGGCTGGAAGGCGTTGCAAGCAATGCGCGTACAGCCTATGGCGAACAGATGCTTGAGAGTGGAGAATCCGTCTGGCGGCATGCCGTCGGAATGTCTGTTCTTGCGGCCGAATTGCGGCTGGATGCCACGGCGCGTGCGGCGGCGCTGCTTTTTGCTTTTCCCGGCCAGCCAGGTTTTCAGCGGGAATCTTTTGAGCAGCAATACGGGTCGGATGTGTCACGGTTGGTGCGAGGTGTATTCAAGCTCAACCAGATGCGGCCGATTACCCAGGGGTTTGCCACGGATGCCGTTCTGAACCCGCAGGATCTCAAGGCGCAGGTCGAGATTCTTCGCAAAATGCTGCTCGCCATGGTGGAGGATGTGCGGGTTGTTCTCCTGCGTCTGGCATCAAGAACGCAAACGCTGCGTTTCTATGCCCAGAACCCTGATCCGGAAAGGCTTAGTGTCGCCCGTGAAACCCTGGATTTGCTGGCGCCATTAGCCAACCGGCTTGGTGTTTGGGAGCTGAAATGGGAACTTGAAGATCTATCATTCCGCTTTCTGCACCCGGACACGTATCGTGAGATCGCAAGAAAGCTGGATGAAAAGCGGCTTGAGCGTGAAGCGTTTATCGCGCATGCCGTCGGGCGTGTTAAAGCCGCGCTTCATGAGCGCGGTGTCGAAGCCGATGTGTATGGTCGCCCAAAACATATCTACAGCATCTGGAACAAGATGCAACGCAAGGGCCTGGGCTTTGATGAACTCTATGATGTCAGGGCACTGCGCATTGTGGTCGGCACAATTTCCGATTGTTACACCGCCCTGGGTTATGTGCACCAGATATGGACACCGATTCCATCCGAGTTCGATGATTACATTTCCCAGCCCAAGGGTAACGATTACCGCTCGCTGCACACGGCGGTGCGTTGCGAAGACGGCCGGGCACTTGAGATCCAGATTCGAACCCAGGACATGCATCAGCATGCCGAGCTGGGTGTAGCCGCACACTGGCGATATAAGGAGGGTGCAGGTAGTGGTGGCAGCTACGATGACAAAATTGCGCTGCTGCGTCAGCTGCTGAGCTGGCGCGAGGATATTGATGATAGCCGTGACTGGCAGAAGCATTACCGCGAAGCTGCACTGGACGATACGCTTTATGTCTTTACGCCTCAGGGACGCGTTGTCGATTTACCTGTCGGATCGACCCCGGTTGATTTTGCCTATCGTGTGCATACGGAACTCGGGCATCGTTGTCGGGGCGCCAAGATCGATGGTGCGCTGGTCCCTCTGACGACCCCCCTTAGAACCGGACAGCGCGTAGAAATCGTCTCAGCGAAAGAGGGCGGTCCCTCGCGTGACTGGTTGAATCCCCAACAGGGTTATCTGATGACCAAGTCGGCACGAACCAAAGTGCGCAACTGGTTCGCGACACAGGCTCTGGATGAAACGATTTCTTCAGGCAGATCCATGGTAAGTCGCGAAATGCAGCGGGTTGGCGGTTTGCATGCGTCGCTGGATCAGGTCGCACATAGCCTTGGCTTTCATAAGATCGATGACCTGTTCATTGCCGTCGGCCGCGACGAGATTGGTTTACGATCACTGCAGCAGGCGATACGTGGTGAAATTTCCCGGGGTAGTGACGCTGAACAGCATGAGTTACCGCTGTCGGATATACCCCCGGAAACGATGATCCGACGGTCGCGGCACAGGGGCGGGAGTGGTGTACTTATCGTGGGCGTCGATCAGTTGATGACCCAGCTTGCACGTTGTTGCAAACCGGTGCCGCCTGATCACATACAGGGTTTTGTCACGCGTGAGAAAGGGATATCCATACACCGGCAGGATTGTCCGAGTTTTCTGCACGTCGCAGCGCTTCATCCGGAGCGGGTGATTGAGGCTGATTGGTCAGATGCCGGAGCACCGGGTGCCGAAGCCGATGTCTATGGCGTTGATATCCTGGTTGATGCCCAGGATCGCCAGGGTTTGCTTCGCGACATATCCGATGTGCTGGCCCGGGAAAAAGTGAATGTCACCGCAGTTCGCACACAGTCGAAGCATGGCGCTGCAGAAATGGCCTTTACCGTCGAGGTGGTTGATCTCAAGCGACTTAACCAGGCATTGATGCAGATCCGTCTGGTCAATGGTGTTCTCAGTGCCAGGCGTGGTTAAAGCCTTCGGCCTGATGCCTTGGGGACTGAAATAATTTCTGGGCCAAAGATCACTACAATATTCAAATCAGAGACATTGAGCCAATTGATATGACACAGGAACCATGGAATTTGCCGAAACTGGCTACTGATGCCCCCGGTCAGGACTTTTCCGAATTACATCGCCGTCTCGAGCGTGAGTTGCTTGACAGCTACGACGAAGA
>VEQK01000063.1 GCA_018883265.1 Rhodocyclaceae bacterium
GCCCGTCGGGCCGTTACGCTGCTTGCCGATAATGACTTCGGCCATGCCCTTGTCCGGCGTATCCGGTTTGTAATATTCCTCACGATACATCATGAGGATGACGTCGGCATCCTGTTCGATGGCACCAGATTCCCGCAGGTCACTCATCATGGGGCGTTTGTCGGTGCGCTCTTCCACCTTACGTGAGAGCTGGGACAGCGCAATAATCGGCACTTCGAGTTCCCGGGCCAGCGCTTTGAGTGACCGTGAAATCTCGGAGACTTCGGTGGCGCGGTTCTCGCCCTGACGGGTGGTGCCCATGAGCTGGATATAGTCGATGACGATGAGGCCGAGCTTGCCGACCTGGCGCTTGAGGCGGCGTGCGCGCCCGCGCAGATCCGTCGGGTTCATGCCGCCGGTTTCATCAATGTGCATGGGTGCTTCGTGCAGCTTACCCAGCGCATAGGTCAGGCGCGACCACTCGTCATCGGTCAGGCGACCCGTACGCACCCGGTGCGAATCGAGTCGACCGATGGAGGCCAGCAAACGCATTGCGAGCTGGGTGCCGCCCATTTCCATGGAGAACACAGCGACAGGGAGACCGACATCCACTGCCACGTATTCGGCAATGTTCAAAGCCATGGCGGTTTTCCCCATGCTCGGTCTGCCGGCAATAATAATCAAATCGCCTGGTTGCAACCCCGACGTCATTCGGTCGAGGTCAGCAAAGCCCGTGGGTACCCCTGTAATTTCGGAAGGATCATCACGATCGTGCAGTTCCTGAATCCGCTCGACCACCTGCGTCAACAGTGGGTTGATGTGCACAAAGCCCTGCTGGGTTTTGGCGCCCATTTCGGCAATCGCGAATACTTTCTGTTCTGCGGTGTCGAGTAGTTCCTTGGCATCACGGCCCAGCGGGTTCAACGCATCGGTGGCGATTTCATCGCCTGCTACGACCAAGTGGCGCAATACGGCCCGTTCACGAACGATTTCGGCATAACGCCTGATATTGGCCGCCGATGGCGTATTGGCGGCCAGCTCGCCGAGATAGGCCAGCCCCCCTGTCTCATCCGACAGACCCGCCTGTTCGATGGCTTCGGAGACGGTAATGACATCGGCAGGTTTGCCCCGTTCCAGCAGACGGCTCATCTGCTGGAAGATCAGTTTATGTTCGCTACGATAGAAATCGGATTCCGAAATCAGATCGGTGACACGATCCAGCGCCTCGTTATCCAGCAGCAGACCGCCGAGTACCGATTGTTCGGCTTCGATGGAGTGCGGCGGAACGCGCAACTGGGCAATCGCCGGGTCAATCGGTTGCTTCTGATTGGCGAAATTACCCCGGCGCGGGGAGCGGGAAAAGTCTGAACTCATAGCGTGTAATCATACCGGCAAAAAGCAAAAAGCCTGGCGCGAGGCCAGGCTTTTCTAACCGGATTAAACCCGATTACTGGGCAGCGGCGATGGTGACAACGATACCAACAACCACATCGGTGTGCAGACCAACTTCCAGCGGGAATTCGCCGATGGTCTTGAGCGGGCCGGTCGGCATGCGAACGTCTGACTTGCTAATCTTGAAGCCTTTGGCTTCAAGCGCTTCAGCGATGTCGAAGTTGGTGACCGAGCCGAACAGGCGGCCATCAACGCCAGCCTTGCGGGCGATTTCGATGACCAGACCGTTCAGCTTTTCGCCAACACCTTGCGCAGCCGCCAGCTTTTCAGCGGCCAGTTTTTCCAGCTCGGCACGACGCTCGGCAAACTCGGCCAGTGCCGAGGTTGTGGCACGCTTGGCTTTGCCATTGGGGATCAGGAAGTTACGTGCGTAACCGTCTTTGACTTTAACGACATCACCCAGATTACCTAGGTTAACGACTTTTTCGAGAAGAATGATTTGCATCGCGATCACCCGTTGTGGTTGTCGGTGAAGGGCAGCAGGGCCAGGAAGCGTGCACGCTTGATGGCCAGGCCGAGCTGACGCTGATAACCTGCTTTGGTACCGGTCAGACGCGCCGGCATGATCTTGGCGTTTTCAGCGATGTAGTCTTTCAGAACGTCGACATCCTTGTAGTCGATCTGTTCAATTTTTTCTGCCGAGAAACGGCAGAATTTGCGACGCTTGAAAAGGCCGCCGCCACGATTGCGCTTGTTGCGCTCGTCTTTCTTCTTGGTGTTGTTGGTACGTCCAACCATGATGGTTACTCCGAGAAAATTTTTAGAATTCGATGGTGTCGAGGTGCAGAATCAGTTGACGGCTTTTGAGGCTTTTTGCGGCAATGAAGCCGGTGGCCTTGAGCGAAGTGCCTATCGTTGCGGCGGCGAGCTGGTGAGCCAGGTTGCCAAGCGCTTTGACGGGGACTTCACAGGTGACCTGGCGTTTCAGATCGGCTTCTTGTTGCTCGGAGTGGTGTCCTAACGTTGCTTCCGTCACCGGAATGCCTGCCGGGGTGTACCGGAGTGGCTGTACGCTAAGAAGTTGCCCGCTGAGCTGAACCCGATTGATCTCCAGAGTCGTCGTCAATGCGTCTGCGTCGATTGATGATTTAGGCCGGAGTCGCTTCCGCCGCTACCGGCTTGGCTTTCTCTTCCTTGGTCATCGGCGACGGCTCGGTGATGGCGTGCTTCTGCTTCATGGTCAGATGACGCAGCACGGCGTCGTTGAACTTGAAGGCGTGCTCGAGTTCGGCCAGGGTCTCACCGTTACACTCGATGTTCATCAGAACGTAGTGGGCCTTGTGCACCTTGTTGATCGGGTAAGCCATCTGACGGCGGCCCCAATCTTCCAGACGGTGAATGACACCGTTCTGACCGGTGATGAGCGTTTTGTAACGCTCTACCATCGCCGGCACCTGTTCGGACTGATCCGGGTGGACGATGAATACGATTTCGTAATGGCGCATGTAGACTCCTTTTGGCTAATACCCCCCGCCATGCGAGTGCGGTGGAGCAAGGTGGAAAGCCGAAGATTCTATAACAGAATCAAGGCGAAAGCCAGCCTCGAGCGCTCCGAACTACAGCCAGTCCGAACCCGCCGTACCGGTAATGCCGCCCTGGAGCGCCTTCTGCACCAGACTGCGGTTGAGGTTGGGCGCAAAATCCTCAATAAAATCATACTCATAGCGCCGCAACAGGGCCCCACGCCGGATGCCCACATACGTCGTATTGGCCGGGAACAGATGGTGAGCTTCAATCCGCCGCAGGCCGGCCGTCACATCTCGCTGCGCGTCAAAAGCATGTTCTGCAATGATGCCCACACCCATGCCAAGACCGACATAGGTTTTAATGACGTCGGCGTCCAATGCATCAAGAACGATGCGCGGCACGAGCCCCTGGCGTTCAAAAAGACCATCCAGGCGTATACGCCCGGCAACGCCCCTGACATAGGTAATCAACGGGTAGGTCGCCAAATCGGAGAGCGTAATGTCTTTTTGCCCCAACAATGGATGCCCCTCCGGCACAACGAGCGCGTGATGCCACTGCCGGCAAGGTAATGCGACAATGCCGGGTGCATCCTTGAGTGATTCGGAGGCAATGGCCAGATCGACATCGCCGCGCATCAGCCATTCGGCAAACTGGTCCGGCATGCCCTGGTGCAACGTGAGTGTCACCTCAGGATACCGCTCGCGGAAGTGAGTGACCGCCTCGGGCAAGGCATAGCGGGCTTGCGTATGGGTGGTCGCGATCACCAGCGCCCCGCGCTGCCCCTGGGTATAGTCGTCGACATAACGTTTGAGGTTGTCCGCCTCAGCCAGGATTCGTCGCGCGTGCGCCAGGACCTGGGCGCCGCCTTCGGTCACGCCGGTCAGACGTTTGCCCACGCGCTCGAAAATGATGATGCCCAGGTCGTTTTCCAGTTGCTTGATCTGTTTGGAGACCCCGGGCTGCGAGGTATACAGGGCTTCTGCGGCTTCGGAGACATTGAAACCACGCTGGGCAACCTCTACCAGATAACGAAGCTGTTGCAGGGTCATGAGGGCCCCTCACATTAATGACTAAAAGTTATAGCATTCTAACCATATATTCTTTTATGTTGGGTTAGGCGCTGTTAGGATGACGACCTCATTTGATATTGCAGCGCACCTAATGGACTTTTTATACACCGCCTCGGGCTTTTTCGTCGGGCTGATCGTCGGCATGACTGGCGTCGGTGGCGGCTCGCTCATGACACCGCTATTGGTACTGCTGTTTGGGGTATCGCCGGCCACGGCGGTCGGTACCGACCTGCTTTACGCAGCCCTGACCAAGGCCGGTGGCACGGTGGCGCATGGCCGTAAAGGTCATGTGGATTGGCTGATCGTCGGCCGACTCGGCGCCGGCAGCATTCCGGCGGCGGCGATTACCCTGTATGTGTTGGCACAGCTGCCGGGGCACGGCAAGGAAGTCGGCCACATCATGGCGGTGGCTTTGGGCTTCGCGCTATTTCTGACCGCTGGCGCCATTTTCCTGCGCGATAAGTTGCTGCGTTATGCACGACGTCATGAAGATTCCTTTATCCAACGCCACGTCGGCGCAATCACCGTTGTGGTTGGCATTATTCTCGGCGTGCTGGTCACGATTTCTTCGGTCGGCGCTGGCGCACTGGGTGTAACGGCCCTCTTCTTCCTTTATCCGCGTCTAGGCACCATTCGTATTGTGGCCAGCGATATCGCCCACGCCGTACCACTCACGGCAGTCGCCGGTGTCGGTCACTGGTATCTGGGCAGCGTCGATTTCAGCCTGCTCGGCGCGCTCTTACTCGGTTCTCTACCAGGCATCTGGATCGGGAGCCATATTGCCAGCAAGGTGCCTGAGAAGTTTCTGCGCAGCTTACTGGCCACCATGCTGGTCATCATCGGCACCAAGCTGGTGATGTCCTGACAACCACCCCTAAAAACATTC
>VEQK01000064.1 GCA_018883265.1 Rhodocyclaceae bacterium
GCCTGCGGCAACATCCGGGCAAGGGCTTTCAACGTGGACGTCTTACCGGCGCCATTGGCGCCAATGAGCGATACAAGCTCTCCTTGGCCCACATCAAAGCTGATGCCTTTAACGGCCTGGATGCCGCCATAGTGCAGATGCAGGTCGCGGACCTCAAGCATGGGCGCCGCTCCCCAGATAGGCCTCGATGACGCGCGGGTGTTGCTGAACAACGGCCGGGATGTCTTCGCAGATCAGTTCGCCGTAATCGAGGACGGCGACACGATCACACAGCCCCATGACCAGTTGCACGTCATGTTCGATGAGCAGCACGCTGATGCCATCGGCGCGAATCGTTTCGATCAGTTGACGCAGCCCGGCGGTTTCGTTGGCGTTCATGCCGGCAGCGGGTTCGTCCAGGCACAAGAGCTTGGGGTGTGTGGCCAGCGCGCGGGCGACTTCCAGGCGACGCTGATCGCCGTAAGAAAGATGCTTGGCCAGGTCGTGTGCGCGATGGGCAATGCCGACGTAGCGCATGAGTTGTAACGCCTGGTCTTTCGTGGCCTGTTCTTCACGCCGGTTGAACGGTGTGCGCAAGATGTCGCTGAGGACATTGCTGCGCAGGCGTGCGTGGCGACCCACCATGACGTTTTCAAGAGCGGTCATGTTGGCAAACAGGCGGATGTTCTGGAAGGTGCGGGCAATGCCCTGCCGGACAGTTTTGTCGGGGGCATTGCACACGAGCGGTTTATCGTCGAACACGAATTGGCCGCTATCGGGTACATACAGCCCGGTCAGACAATTGAACAGCGTCGTCTTGCCCGCGCCATTGGGGCCGATCAGCCCGTAGATTTCGCCGCGCTTGAGCGTGATCGAGACATCCTTCAGTGCCTGAACGCCGCCGAAGGCTTTGCAGACGTGGGATACGAGGAGCAGTGGTTGCGTCGTCATGACGGGCTCACGTCGGATTGACCGGTAGATCGGCCGGTGCATCTGTATTCAGGACATCGTCGATTTCACGGCGACGCTGCGGTGAGGGCCACAGCCCACTGGGGCGATAGCGCATCACCAGTACCAGCGCCAGACCGAATAAGAGCATACGCAGGCTTTCCGGATCGACGAAGACTTTGCCGAAGAGGCTTTGCTGGAGGGGGGCGGCAATGTGCCGGAAGAATTCCGGTAGCAGCGTCAGTAGCAGGGCGCCAAGGATGACTCCCGGAATGTGACCCATGCCGCCAAGCACCACCATGCAGAGCACCATGACCGATTCGAGCAGACCAAAAGATTCGGGGCTGACAAATTGCTGGAAGCCGGCAAAGAGGCCGCCGGCCACGCCGCCGAAGGTGGCGCCCATGGCGAAAGCCAGTAGCTTTACGTTACGCGTGTTGATACCACAGGCTTTGGCGGCGACTTCATCTTCGCGGATCGCTGCCCAGGCACGGCCGACACGTGAGCTTTCAAGGCGCAGCGCGATTGCGATGATCAAGAGTGCGGCAACGAGAAACAGATAGTAATACGCGACTAGCGACGGCAGGGTGGTGAAACCCAGATCGATGGGGCGGGCCAGCGAAACGCTACCGAAGTGTACCGGGTCGATGGCCGAGATGCCTTGTGGGCCATTGGTGATGTTGACCGGCGCATTGAGGTTGTTCAGAAAGATGCGGATGATTTCGCCAAAGCCCAGCGTCACAATGGCCAGATAATCGCCACGAAGTTTTAATGTGGGGGCACCCAGTAAAACCCCGAACAGACCCGCAACGGCCGCACCCAGCGGCAGGATCGCCCACAAGGGCCAGTGCAGGCCGAACTGCGGGCTGGCCAGTAATGCCCAGAGGTAGGCGCCGACCGCATAGAAGGCGATGTAGCCCATATCGAGCAGCCCGGCAAAGCCGACCACGATGTTGAGGCCGAGCGCCAGCATCACATAGAGCAATGCAAAATTGAGGATGCGCAGCCAGGTATTGCCGAAGCTGGCGCCGATAATCCAGGGCATCGTGGCCAGCAGCACGCCGAGCACGACCCAGGCAACCCAGTGCATGGATGAACCATTCGGGTTTCGGAGTCGGGCAAGAAAGCGGCCGGCCATTTTCATCGGGATAATTTCCTCAGGCCCGCTCAGAAACCCGCTCGCCCATCAGGCCACCCGGTCGGAAGACCAGCACGCCGATCAGCACGAGAAAGGCGAAGATGTCCTGATAGTGCGAACCTAGGAAGCCGCCGGTCAGGTCGGCGATATACCCGGCGCCCAGCGACTCGATCAGCCCGAGCAGCAGGCCGCCCAGCATGGCGCCCGTAATGTTGCCGATGCCACCGAGTACGGCAGCGGTAAAGGCCTTGAGGCCGAGCATGAAGCCCATGTAGTAATGCGCCACGGAATAGTTGGCGCCCACCATCAGGCCGGCCAGGGCCGCCAGGGCCGCCCCGATAATAAAGGTCAGGGTAATGATGCGATTGACCGGGATGCCCATCAGTTCGGCAATTGCCGGGTTCTCGGCGGTCGCGCGCATGGCCTGACCGAGCGAGGTGCGCTGGATCAGCCAGGCAAGTACCGCCATGGTTAGCGCTGCCAGCGCAATGGTGACCACCTGGAGCAAAGAAATATGTGCGCCGTTAATGTCGTAGGTGATGGCTGGCAGGATGTCCGGAAACGAATGGTAACTCCGCCCCCAGATCATCATAGCCAGATTCTGCAGCAGGATCGAAACGCCGATGGCGCTGATCAGCGGCGCCAGTTTCGGGGCATGGCGTAGTGGCCGGTAGGCATAACGTTCAATCGCCCAGGCCAGCCCCATGCAGACAGGCGCAGCGACCAGCAGGGCGAGCAACGCCAGCAGAACCGGTGGCATCCCGGTGGGCAAGAGTGCCGTCATGATGCTGTAGGCGACCAGAGCACCCACCATGACCACTTCGCCGTGGGCGAAGTTGATCAGGCCCAGAATGCCATAGACCATGGTGTAGCCCAGCGCGACCAGCGCATAGATGCTACCCAGGACAAGCCCGTTGATGATCTGCTGAAGAAAAATGTCCATGGGCCAAAAAATTGCCCGGCCATGGGACCGGGCAATTGTTGGGGTTAAGGCTTATTTCTTCGCGGGTGCCGCAGCCGTTACGCCGAGGGTTTCGACAAAGTTCCAGTCGCCGCCCTTATCCTGGTAAATCGATACGGCCGGGACGGAGAGGTCGCCCTTGGCATCAAACTCGATCTTGGCGGTGACACCCTGGTACTGGGCCTTGCTGACCTCTGGCAGGTACTTGGTCGGATCGGCCGAGTTGGCGCGCTGCATTGCGTCGGCCATCACCATCACGGCATCATAGACGTACGGTGCATAGAGCTGGATCTGCTGGTTGTAACGCTGCTTGTATTTTTCCTTGAAGACGGTGCCGCCAGGCATTTTTTCCAGCGGCACACCCGGCAACGAGCAGTACTGACCTTCGGCGGCATTACCGGCCAGTTTGATGAACTCAGGCGTACAACCACCATCGCCGATCAGGAAGGTGGCTTTGAGACCAAGCTCCCGCGCCTGCTTGAGGGCCGGGCCGCCCTGGGCATCCATGGCGCTGAAGAACAGGATGTCGGGGTTCGAGGCTTTGATCTTGGTCAGAATCGCCTTGAAATCAGTCGCTTTGTCAGTAGTGAATTCCTGCGCGACGATCCTGGCGCCAGCGGCTTCGGCCGCCTTCTTGAACTCATCCGCCAGACCTTGGCCATAGGCTGTACGGTCATCAACGATGGCGATCGTCTTGGCCTTCAGCGATTGGGTGGCAAACTGGGCCAGTGCCTGACCCTGGTGCACGTCATTGGCGAACACGCGGAAGGTGGTCTTGAAACCTTGCTGGGTGTAAGTTGGGTTGGTGGCCGAACCGGAGATCTGCGGGATACCGGCGTCCGAGTAGATCCGCGATGCCGGGATCGTCGTGCCCGAATTCAGGTGACCGACAACGCCGTTAACCTTCTGGTCCACGAACTTCTGCGCAACGGTGGTGCCGGCTTTCGGATCGGCCTGGTCATCTTCGGAAATCAGCACGAACTTGACCTTATTGCCGCCAAGCGTCACGCCTCGGCTATTGAGCTCATCGATGGCCATCACGGCGCCGTTTTCGTTGTCTTTGCCCAGGTGTGCCTGCGGGCCGGTCAGCGGGGCGGCGTGGCCGATCTTGATGGTCACTTCGCCGCTGGCGGCAGGGGCGGCATCCTTGTTGCCGCAGGCCGTCAGACCAAGCGTTGCAAGAATCAGGGCTGTGGCAGAAAGGGTGTGGCGCTTGTGCAGGCTCATGTCAGGCTCCGGAAAAGATTTGCGTCATTTTTACATAAAAAAACCGACCCCGTGAGGTCGGTTTTTAGACAGCAAGAACCGCTTATTTCTGGGCCAGAACCCAGGTCGCCAGTTCTTTGGCTTCAGCCGGTGTGACGTTGTTGGCTGGCATAGGCACCTGGCCCCAGACGCCTACACCGCCCTTTTGAATCTTGGCCGCCAGTTTGTCAGCGGCATCGCCCTGACCGGCGTACTTCTTGGCAACGTCCTTATAAGCCGGGCCAACGACTTTCTTGTCGATCTGGTGGCAAGCCATGCAGCCCTTGGTCTGGGCCAGCTTGGCAGGGTCGGCAGCCATCGCGTTCTGAGCAAACAGGGCGCCGGCAGCGGCAGCAATAACGAGCATGGTTTTCATGTGATATGTCTCCTGATGGATAGTGCAAGAATTCGGACAGTTGACGAGCGGATTAACTGTTTACCTAGTGTAAAACACAAAACCGCCGGATGACCAGCAAAAGGGCGTTTTTTCTTGCGCC
>VEQK01000065.1 GCA_018883265.1 Rhodocyclaceae bacterium
TTCCATCTGCTGCGGGTGAGCGGCTTCGGATCGCCATTGGCCATCTGATCACTCCTCTTAGCGTTTATGAATTGCCCTGACCTGCGGGGACGCTCGTTCGGGCTTTGGCGCATTCGCGCCTGGAGTAGTCATGTCTTGTATTCACCCATCGGGCTTTGCCCGAACTGCGTTGGCGTTGTCTGCCGCAATAGCTTCATTGCCTGTCACTGCTCAAGAAACCCCGGAGCAGATCGCTGGCCCGGCAGATCCCATCGTTGTTACTGCAACACGGATTCCAACTCGCTATAACCAGCTGATTTCTGATGTTTCGGTGGTTGATCAGGAACAGATCCGTGATTACGGCCCACAGGCGCCGATCTCGGACATCTTGGCTAACGAGCCCAGCATTACGATCCGGTCAACCGGGGGCATGGGTACTACGACCAGTGTCAAACTCCGGGGTACCGAAAGCAACCAGACAATTCTTTTGGTGGATGGCTTACGTCTGAATTCGGCAACCACCGGGGATGCTCCTTGGGCCTATCTTCCCATGCAGCAAATCGGACGCATGGAAATCGTTCGTGGGCCAACATCTTCCTCATATGGTTCTGATGCGATTGGTGGCGTGATCCAGCTATTCACTCGGAAGGGCCAGGGACCCACCAAGTTCTATGCAGATTCCGGTTATGGTACCTACAATACGACAAGCGAGACCCTGGGTGTCGAGGGTTCCGAGGGGGACTTTAGTTATAGCGTTTACGGGGGCAATACTCACTCGGTAGGGTTCCCAACTTATATCAGTGATGCTCGCGGATACAGGTTTACGCAAGCTCCAGCGTCTTATACCAATACAAATGCTTCCGGATCTTTTTCATATAACATTGCCTCCGGACAGGAGGTTGGTATAAAGATGCTCTATGGCAGTGGGCAGAACGCATTCTCGAACAATACGACAAGCGCACCAACTAACTTTGGTTTGGGTCAGGCAACGAGCATTAAGAACCTGAACGTGCTGTCTGCCTACTCCAAAAACCGGATCGCTGATGACTGGACAAGCTTGTTTCGAATCGGTTCCAGCCAGGACAATACGACATCCTGGTATTCCAATAATGCGAAGTCATACTTTAATACGACCCAGAAGCAGATCCAATGGCAGAACGACATTAAGACATCCGTTGGCAACGGCATTTTGGCCTATGAGTTCCTGAATCAGACAGCTAACGTACTGAGTGGCACCCACCAGAATTACTCAAGAAATATTGGGTCGTTTCAAGGTGGTTTGAATGGTGCTGAAGGTAATCACCTTTGGCAGGCCAATATCCGTAATGACTCAAACAGCCAATTTGGCGAATCAGTGACTGGTTCCGTGGGCTACGGTTACTATTTCGTGGCTCCCTTGCGTGCGACTGCCTCCTGGGGGACAGGTTTTCAGGCACCGACATTTAATCAGCTTTACACACCGACTACCGGAACAACTTCGGTTACGAAAGGTAATCCGAATTTGACGCCCACGAAATCACAAAATACCGAAGTAGGGTTGCGTTATGACGATGGCGTCCATTCCGGGGGGGTGATCTACTACTACAACAACATCGACGATCAAATTGCGTGGGCGACAACAACAAGCCGCGTAGGATCTACGAATATTTCTACAACGCAGCCACTAAACATATCTAGGGCGGTGATACAGGGCATGAGTCTAACCTACGGCGGGCAGGTCCTTGGGTTGAATGTCAATGCCAGCATGGACTATCAAGATCCACAGAATATGAATACCAGCAATGCGCTGGCTTATAGCCCTTACGTGTTTGGTAGCCTAACCACGGAAAAGAAGATGGGCAAGTGGAAGCTGGGGGCGCAGATGCAATCGCAGGGTCAGCAGCAGTCGAATCCCGGTCAGTCGAGCAATACGACCATGGGCGGTTATACGTTGTTTAACTTGTACGGGGACGTCAAGCTTTACAAAGAAGTATCGGCTTTTATGCGGATAAATAACTTATTTGATAAGCAGTACTACAACTCCGTCAACAACTCCACAAACACAGGGGGTCCATATAGGACCGCGGGTAACTACGTTTTCGTCGGCCTTCGTTTCGATCAACGGTAAACTCCATCGATGCACTCTCTCCACCGGCTCTTCTTTGCTTTTGCCTGCCTTTCTCTGATGGCATTGGCTGCGATCGCGTTGGGTTTGTCGGTGGGCACGGTGAAGATGCCTTTTGGGGAGGTCATGGCTGGCCTATTTGATCCCACTGCCCCGGGTGCTAGCGTGATCCGTGATTTGAGATTGCCGCGCACACTGGCGGCCTTTGCATGTGGTGGCTTGTTGGCATTGGCGGGCGCACTCATGCAGGTATTGTTGCGCAACCCGTTGGCTGATCCTTATATTCTGGGTATTTCGGGTGGTGCCGGTGTGGGCGCACTATTGGCCATCTTCTTCGGGCTGGGGGTGGCAGGGCTAAATGGTTTCGCATTCCTTGGGGCCTTGCTGGCAATTCTGGTGGTCTTTGGGTTGGCGCATGGAGACGGTAGCTGGACCCAGACCCGACTGCTGCTGACGGGGGTCATGGTCGCCGCCGGTTGCGGTGCCATGATTACACTGCTGCTGTCGATTGCACCGGAGGAGCGCTTGCGCGGTATGCTGTTTTGGCTGATGGGTGATTTCTCTCAAGGGATCAATCCGACATACGCATTGATTGGCCTTGTTTTGCTTGGATTGCTTACTGCGCCACTTGCTCGGGATCTGAATGTTCTGATTCGTGGTAACGATACTGCCAAAGCGCTGGGGGTGTCAGTCACCTTCGTTCGCATTGCCATTTATCTTCTCGCCTCCATGGCAACCGCTGTCTCGGTCACAACGGCGGGTTCGGTGGGCTTTGTCGGTCTGGTAATTCCGCATCTGACCAGGATGATGGTGGGCAATGATCAACGCGTGCTTCTGCCAACCTCCATGTTGGCGGGCGGTATTTTTCTGGTTCTTGCAGATACATTAGCCCGGTTACTGATTGCGCCACAACAGTTGCCCGTGGGTGTGGTCACGGCACTGATCGGTGTGCCTGTGTTTCTTTATCTGCTCAACCGGACGCGCTACCAATGACCATGCATCTTGCCAATGCAGTTGATATGCTCAGCGCGATCTTCAGGGTGGATGCCCTAGATCTGCAGGTGGGCGAGGTAAACGTTACGCGGAAGCTGGCGTTTGAGGTCTATCCCGGTGAAACGGTCGGCATCCTGGGGCGTAATGGGGTGGGCAAGTCCACGCTGCTGTCTTGTCTGGCTGGGCTGCCTCGCGGTGACTTGTCGGGCGACATTCTCCTCGGTGGCAAGAGCTATGCGCAATGGGGTGATCGCGCCGCTGCATGCTGGCGGGGTTGGTTGGCTCAGAAGCAGCAGGATCAGTTCAGCGCGACCGTGCTCGAAACAGTTATCTCGGGTCGCCACCCGCATCTCAACCGGTGGTCCTGGGAATCGGCCGAAGATCATGCGCTGGCGATTGCATCGCTTGAAGCGGTCGGCATGGGCGAATTTGCTGCTCGTGACGTGCAGACTTTGTCCGGCGGTGAACGGCAGCGCGTGGCCGTCGCGGCAATCTTGACGCAAAACCCGACGCTGTATTTTATGGATGAACCACTGGCGCATCTGGATCTGAACCATCAGATCGAGGTGCTCAATCTGATGCAGGCACGGGCACGGCGCGATCACATCTGCTGCATCATGGTGCTGCATGAACCGGGGTTGGCCTATCGCACTTGTGATTCCGTCCTTCTGCTGTTCGGCGAGGGCGAATGGGTATATGGTGCCGCAGATACCGTGCTGACCGCTCAGAATCTGACCCGGCTCTACGGCTATCCGCTGGTACAGATCGACCGTGCTGATGAGCATGGCGTCATGCAGCGCTGGTTTGTTCCTGCCTGAGCCCGTTTAGTGCAGGGCAGCTAGGGCGCCCAGATAAAAAGCGACTTCGCTCAGTTGCTGTACGGCGCCGAGGCAGTCGCCCGTGTAACCGCCCAACCATCTTTGCAATTTGCGGCCTAGCCAGATCGTCGCAAGCAATCCGCCTGCAAGACCGAGCAACATGGCCGGGGATGGCAGTAGCATGAGCGGCAACAGACCAAAGACTGACGCGGCAATCAAGGCGTTGCGCGTGAGTTTGTCCGCTAGGGGTTTAGCCCTGCTTGATGTGTCCGTGCGTACATAATCCATGCCCGACATGACTAATACCGCGCAATAACGGGAGAACGCATGCCCGCTGATTAGCAGCGCAGGCACCCAGGCGGCAGGTGTTTCGCTGAGGCAGGCAAATTTGAGCAACAGTAAAGTCGTGATGGCGACCACGCCATAGCTGCCAACCCGGGAGTCTTTCATGATGGCAAGAATGCGATCTTTATCCCAACCGCCCCCCAGGCCATCGGCTGTATCTGAGAGCCCATCTTCGTGAAACGCCCCGGTCACGAGCAGACTTGCGGCCATGGCCAGAAGGATGCTGACGGTCTGTGGCAACAACGTGAGTGCCA
>VEQK01000036.1 GCA_018883265.1 Rhodocyclaceae bacterium
GGTGAAGTGATTGCCCAGATCGACACTTCGGCAACCGCATCGGCGCCGGCACCTGCCGCCGCTGCAGCTGCGCCGGCACCGGCTGCGGCCGCTGCACCAGCGGCACCTGCCGCCGCACCGGCTGCGGCCGCTGGTACCGCCAGCCCGGCTGCCCGCAAGATCCTTGATGAAAAGGGTGTTGCTGCGGGTGATGTCGCTGGTTCCGGCCGTGGTGGTCGTGTGACCAAGGAAGACGCCGTTGCCGCCCAGCCGAAGGCTGCCGGTGCTGCAGCAGCGGCTCCGGTTGCTCTGGGTGACCGTGCCGAGCAGCGCGTCCCGATGTCGCGTCTGCGTGCCCGTATCGCCGAGCGTCTGATCCAGTCGAAGAACGAAAACGCCATCCTGACCACGTTCAACGAAGTGAACATGGGCCCGGTTATGGCACTGCGTAAGCAGTACGCCGAGAAGTTCGAGAAGCAGCATGGTGTCCGTCTGGGCTTCATGGGCTTCTTCGTCAAGGCGGCCTGTGCCGCCCTGCAGAAGTTCCCGATCCTCAACGCCTCGGTCGATGGTAACGATATCGTTTACCACGGCTACATCGACATCGGTATCGCTGTCGGTTCGCCGCGCGGTCTGGTCGTGCCGATCATCCGCAACGCTGATCAACTGAGCATTGCCGAGATCGAAATGAAGATCGCCGAGTTCGGTAACAAGGCCAAGGACGGCAAGCTGTCGATGGAAGAGCTGTCGGGCGGTACCTTCTCGATCTCCAATGGTGGCGTGTTCGGTTCGATGCTGTCGACCCCGATCATCAACCCACCGCAATCGGCCATCCTCGGCATTCATGCCACCAAGGATCGCGCTGTCGTCGAAAACGGTCAGGTTGTGATCCGTCCGATCAACTACCTCGCCATGTCGTACGACCACCGCATCATCGACGGCCGCGAAGCCGTTCTGGGCCTGGTCACCATGAAGGAAGCGCTGGAAGATCCGGCTCGCCTCCTGCTCGGCGTCTAAGAAAGGAAGATCACGATGTCCCAGCAATTTGACGTACTCGTGATCGGTGGCGGTCCTGGCGGCTATGTGGCCGCCATCCGCGCCGCACAGCTCGGCTTCAAGGTCGCCTGCTGTGAATCCAACCCCTATGCCGACCCGAAGGGTCAGCCCCGTCTGGGCGGTACCTGCCTGAACGTCGGTTGTATCCCGTCGAAGGCGCTGCTGCACACCTCGCACATGTTCGAGGAGGCCGGCCACGCCTTTGCCGATCAGGGTATTACCGTCAGCGCACCAAAGATCGACGTCACCAAGATGATTGCCCGCAAGGCCAACATCGTGACGCAGCTGACCCAAGGTATTGCTGGCCTGTTCAAAAAGAATAAGGTCACGTTCCTGGCTGGCCACGGTACCTTCGTCGGTACCAGTGCCAACGGCTATCAGGTCAAGGTTGGTAAGGAAACGGTCGAGGCCAAGCAGGTGATCGTTGCGACTGGTTCGACGGCCCGTCACCTGCCGGGTGTGCCGGTCGACAACCAAATCGTCTGCGACAACATCGGTGCGTTGGAAATCGGTGCCGTACCGAAGAAGCTGGCTGTCATTGGCGCCGGTGTAATCGGTCTGGAGATGGGCAGCGTCTGGCGTCGTCTGGGTGCCGAAGTCACCGTCCTCGAAGCTATGCCGGATTTCCTGGCAGCGGCCGATCAGGATGTGGCCAAGGAAGCCCAGAAGATCTTCACGAAGCAAGGCCTGGCCTTCAACTTCGGCGTCAAGATTGGCGACATCAAGGCCACCAAGACCGGTGTCACCATCAACTACACCGACAAGGATGGCAAGGCCCAGAAGCTGGCTGCCGACCGTCTGGTGGTGTCGATTGGTCGTATCCCCAATACGGATGGTCTGGGTGCCGACAAGGTGGGCCTCAAGCTCAACGAACGCGGCATGATCGAGGTCGATGGTCATTGCAAAACCAACCTGCCAGGCGTTTGGGCGATTGGTGATGTGGTGCGCGGCCCGATGCTGGCGCACAAGGCCATGGAAGAGGGTGTTGCCGTTGCTGAACTGATGGCGGGTCAAGCCGGCCATATCAGCTTCGACTTTATCCCCTGGGTCATCTACACCGATCCGGAAATTGCTTGGGTCGGCAAGACCGAGCAACAGCTCAAGGCCGAAGGCGTTGCCTACAAAGCCGGCAAGATCCCGTTCCTGGCCAATGGCCGTGCGCTGGGTGCCGGTAATGCCCAGGGCTTCGTCAAGATGCTGGCTGATGCCAAGACCGACCGCATCCTCGGCGTACACATCATTGGTCCGAACGCCTCGGAGCTGATCGGTGAGTGCGTGGTGGCCATGGAGTTTGGTGCCGCCAGCGAAGATCTGGCCCGTATCTGCCATGCCCACCCGACGCTGTCGGAAGTGGTGCACGAAGCTGCACTGGCTTGCGATAAGCGCCCGCTGCACTTCTAAGCCTTACCTGCATCAACAAAAAACGGAAGCTTTGGCTTCCGTTTTTTGTTGGCAGTGCCGAATGAGTCGGCAACGGCTGTGCACGCAGGCAATTACTTCTTCAGCCAGCCCCGCTTGTTGAAATACCAGAAGGGGATGGCAATTGAAATGGCCATCAACGTCAGCGAGAAGGGATAACCATACTGCCAGTCCAGCTCCGGTAGGAACTTGAAGTTCATACCGTAGATGCTTGCAATCAGGGTTGGCGGCAACATGGCGACCGAGGCCACCGAGAAGATCTTGATGATCCGGTTCTGGTTGATGTTGATGAAACCGACGGTCGCATCCATCAGGAAGTTCAGTTTGTCGAACACAAAACCGGTGTGGCCATCCAGCGAATCGATATCGCGCAGGATCTGGCGACCCTCATCGTTCTGCTGCTCGTCGAGCAGCTTCACGCGCATCAGAAACGACACGGCGCGGCGCGTATCCATCAGGTTACGCCGGATACGACCATTCAGGTCTTCCTCGACCGCAATGCCGGAAAGTACAATGCCCGCCGCATCGTCGGACATCTCGCTACCCAGCACGCGTTTGCTGAAGGTATCCAGGCGATCATAGATGCCCTCGATAATATCGGCCGAATACTCCACATCGATATCGAGCAGCTGCAGCAGCACGTCTTTCTCGTCACGCACGTAGTAGGGCTGGCGACGGGCGCGCAGACGCAACAGGCGGAACTGAGCCAGCTCATCACGACGGATGCTGAACAGAATGCCGCCCTTGAGGATAAACGCGACCCGCATGGTGTCGCTGTCTTCATCGGTGTGCTGGAAAAAGTCGGAGCGGATATGTAGCTCGCCGTTCTCTTCTTCAAAGAACCGGGCCGAGGCCTCGATATCATCAACCTCGTCCTCTTCAGGCAGGTCGATAGAAAAGTGTGATTTTGCCCACTCGCGTTCCTCCTCAGTCGGGGACTCAAAGTCGACCCAGACAGGATGACAGTGCTGCAGGTCTTCCAGTGACTCGACAGTCACCTGCTGCAAGCGGCCGTGGTTAAGTTCAAACGCGGTGATCATGGCCGGCACTATACCCAAGCCCGGCCCATCGGACAAGCAAAATCTGCAATCAGATCAGAGAGATGCTCAGGGTTTGCGTGGTGCGGTGGCAGGATCTGCATCCAGATCCGGGGCATTCTTCAGGTTGGGTTCCAGCGGCTTGCCGGACGCCTTTTTGGCCTTGATTTCCTTCACCGTTTCTTCAAGTGCCACAAAGCGTTCTGGGGTAGCTGGGTGGGTGGCCATATGACTACTCTGGATCGATCCCGGGGACAGGGTGGCCATTCGCCGCCAGAACTGGGGCGCATTATCGATATCGCCACCGGACTGCGCCATGATGTAAAGCCCGACGTAATCGGCTTCGGCTTCGAAGCCTTGGGAAAAGGCATTGCCGCCGAGGTTACCAAAGAGCCCCTGGGTCGGCACTTTGAGGAGCACCTGGGCGGCAATATCCAGAATGCTGCCCAGCGTGTAATTGGTCATCTTGGCGCGCATGTGTCCCATGCTGTTGTGCGCGATTTCATGAGAGATCACCAGACCCAGTTCCGTATCAGTGGTCGCGAAGCGCATCATCCCCCGTTGCACCACCACCTGGTTGCCATCGGCGTAAGCATTCACCTCATCCCCGTTCCCCAGCACCACCGGGTACTTACAGGCGCGGTCGGGGGTGATCAGCAGACTTTGTTGCTGGGTCAGGGTTCGTCCCTTGCGTTGCACGTCGATACGCAGCGGCTGACCATTCTTTGTTTGCTCACCGATCTGGGCCAGGGTCTGTTTCACCGCCTCCGGGCCATCCGGCGTTGCCGGCCCGACGGCCCAGATGCCGACCCGGGTGAGGATATCGCCGGTCTTGACACCGGCCTTATCGGCGGCGGATTGTGGCACGACATAAACGACCTGAACCGCATTGCTCAGCGCGTAATCGCTCTCGGCCGTCTGGCGAAATGAATCACCCAGGAGCGTGCTGCTATTGGCCAGATACATTCCGGTCGTGTAGCGGATGTCGTCGCCACACAGATCCGAACCTTTAGTCAGTAGCGGGTAGCTCACGCGGATCAGCCGGCGCTGGTCTTCCAGATAGGCCTGCAACGCAATCTGACGCTGCTTGCGGGCTTCGGTCTCGGCCGCCACATCACTGACCCGTACCCGCTGGGTGGTCGGGGCACAGGCCACCAGCGCGGCGCATGCAACAACGCCCGCTACCAGCCGGGCCAGTGTGCGGGCGTATGGGTTGGATCGTGGTGCTGAATGCGTCAGATTACTGCTCCAGCAGGCTACGTAACATCCAGGCTGTTTTCTCGTGGATCTGGATACGCTGGGTCAGCAAATCGGCGGTTGCCTCATCGCCTGCCTTATCAACCAGCGGGAAGAGGGCGCGTGCTGTGCGCACAGCCGCTTCATTGCCCGACACCAGCTCACGGATCATGTCGGTCGCTTTGGGGATTCCTTTGGAATCCTTGATCACGGTCAGCTTGGAAAATTCGCCGTACGAACCGGGTGCCGGGAAACCGAGCGCACGAATCCGTTCGGCAATCAGGTCCGATGCCAGCCACAATTCGTTGTACTGGGTTTCGAACATCAGATGCAGGGTCTGGAACATCGGGCCGGTGACGTTCCAGTGGAAATTATGCGTTTTCAGATACAGGGTAAAGTTATCCGCAGCCAGCTTGCTGAGTCCAGCGGCAATCGCCTTGCGGTCTTTTTCCGGGATACCGATATCGATTTTCATGGGGTTCTCCTGATAGGGGTTTAAAACACCACACGCCTATTATGCGTAAAAACCCGGGGATAAGATATACCGGCAGGAAACCCCCCAAAGCACGATAAAATGCTGGTATGGACATGGCCGCACTCAACCCCAACGCTCCCGGCATGCTTGGCGCCTATGCGGCAGCACTTGAAGCCAAGGGTTTTCAGGCGGACCCGGCACAGATGGACGCCGTCGAGCGGCTGCAGCAACTCTACGATGCCCTGGTTAGCTTCAAGTCGGATCGCAGCAGCACGCTCAAGCGCATGCTCAAATCGCCTAGCGTCCCCAAGGGGGTATATTTCTGGGGCGGCGTTGGTCGAGGCAAAAGCTTCATCATGGACTGCTTCTTTGCCGCGGTACCTTACAAGCGCAAGAAGCGCATTCACTTCCACGCCTTCATGCACCAGATTCATGCCGAACTGCGTGAGCATGCCGGTAAGGCTGACCCGCTGGTGCCGGTCGCCACGCGTATCGCCAAGGAAACGCGGTTGCTCTGTTTTGATGAATTCCATGTGTCGGACATTGCCGATGCCATGATTCTGGGCCGTTTGCTCGAGCTGCTGTTCGAGAAGGGTGTGGTCTTCGTGATGACCAGTAACTACCCACCGGACAACCTGTATCCCAACGGGCTGCAGCGAATGAACTTTTTGCCCACCATCGAGCTGCTCAAGAAGCAGCTCGAAGTGATGCCGCTTGATGGTGGCCAGGATTACCGGCTACGCAAGCTGGAAGTGATGCCTGTGTTTCACGTGCCGCACGATGAGGAAACTGAGCGGGCGATGGCCGAGTACTTTACCGTGGCCGCCACCTTACCGGGCGCCAGTGGTGAAAGTATTGAGATCAACAACCGCAAAATTCCCACCATTCGGTTGGCGCCGGGGGTGGTGTGGTTTGATTTCATGACCATCTGTGGTGATGGCCGGGCGCAATCCGACTACCTGGAACTGGTCAAGGAATACCACACGATTCTGGTATCCAATATTCCGGTGCTGGGCACCCGCCATGGCGCCGAAGCACGTCGCCTGACCTGGTTGGTCGATGTCTGTTACGACCACCGCGTCAAGCTGATCATTTCAGCCGGCGCCTACCCAGACGATCTCTACGTCGAAGGGCCCAATGCCCACGAGTTTTTCCGCACGGCTAGCCGTCTCACCGAGATGCAGTCGCGCGAATATCTCGCGCTCCCGCACCTCGTCGATATCATTAGAACTTGAAACGATTTTAGGCCTTGCTCAGCGCCTGATCCAGGTCCGAAATCAGGTCGTCAATATGCTCGATGCCGACCGACAGGCGGATCATGTCTTCCGACACGCCGGCCCGGGTCATCTCTTCCGGTGACAACTGACGATGCGTGGTCGATGCCGGGTGACAAGCCAGCGACTTGCAATCGCCGATATTGACCAGACGCGTCACCAGCTGCAGCGCATCCTGGAACTTGCCGCCAGCCGCTAGGCCGCCCTTGACCCCGAAGTTCAGGATGCCCGAGGCGCGACCGCCCATGTACTTCTGAACCAGTGCGTGATCCTTATGATCCGGTAGACCGGCATAGTTGACCCAGCTCACCTTCGGGTGATTCTTCAGGAAGCTCGCAACCTTGGTGGCGTTCTCGCAGATTCGATCCATGCGTAGGGCCAGCGTTTCAACGCCCTGCAGAATCATGAAGGCGTTAAACGGTGAAATGGCCGCGCCCATATTACGCAGCGGTACCACGCGTGCGCGACCAATGTAAGCCGCCGGACCCAGTGCTTCGGTGTAGACCACGCCGTGGTAGGACACATCCGGCTCATTCAGGCGCTTGAACTTGGCCTTGTGTTCTGCCCAGGGAAATTTGCCGCTATCGACGATGATGCCGCCAATAGAGTTGCCGTGACCGCCCAGGTATTTGGTCAGTGAGTGCACCACGATGTCGGCACCATGCTCAAAGGGGCGGCACAGGTAAGGCGAGGGGACCGTGTTGTCCACGATCAGCGGCACGCCATGCTTGTGGGCAATCTCGGCCAGCTTTTCAAAATCGGTGATATTGCCCAGCGGGTTGCCGACAGACTCGCAATAGATCGCCTTGGTTTTGCCGTCGATCAGCTTGGCAAAAGAATTCGGGTCGCGGTAATCGGCAAAGCGCACCTCGATACCGTATTGCGGCAGCGTGTGGGCAAACAGGTTGTAGGTGCCACCGTAGAGGGTAGTCGACGACACGATGTTGTCACCCGCTTCGGCAATGGTCTGGATCGCATAGGTAATCGCTGCCTGCCCCGAGGCCAGCGCCAGACCGGCTATGCCGCCTTCCAGCGCTGCAACGCGTTTTTCCAGCACATCCTGGGTGGGGTTCATGATGCGGGTATAGATGTTGCCCGCGACCTTAAGGTCAAACAGATCCGCCCCGTGCTGGGTGCTATCAAAGGCATATGAGGTCGTCTGGTAAATTGGTACGGCGACCGCCTTGGTGGTCGGATCAATTTCGTAACCGGCGTGGACGGCCAATGTTTCAAGCTTCATGGAGGTCTCCAGAATTGTTTTTAGGGTTTTTTGTGAGCATACCGCATCGGGTCGATGGCGCGAACCAGATCCTTCGGCAAGGGTAGTGGTTCGCCACTAATCTGACTGGCCAGCAGCTCGGCGCACAGCGTGGCAAACAGGATACCGCGGGCACCAAAGCCCGAGTTGACATACAGCCCCGGCACTCGGGTACGTGCCGCCCTTGAGCGGCTGGCAATAACTGAGGTCTCTCGCGCAGGGAGTTGGCCCACCAGCGGTAGGCGATCCGGCACCACGGGGCGCAGCCCAACTTTGCCGCCAAGGTGTTCAGCATCCGCATCGGGCCAGCCTCTATGCGGGGCATCGATCATGTTTCGGAGCATCGCCAGATTTTCGGCCTGCTCCTCGGCACGCAAACCGAGATTGATATCGTCCACGATAAAGCTGGCGCCACAGGTTGAGCGGCCATCAATGGCGGGTGTCCAGTAGCCATGACGGCACACCACGGTTTGTGGGGCGGGTCCAGGGGGCGACGGCATGACGGTGGTTTGGCCGCGGGCAGGGCGAATCGGTAGGGCCTGGCTGAAGGGGGCTGCGAGACGCGGTGCCTCAGTGGCATTGGCTAGGATCACGATATTGGCTTCGGCAATGCGCTGCCCTGAAGTGTTCAGCGCGGTCCAGCCCCGGTCGGATGGCTCAAGCGCCGCAACAATCGTGCGTTCATGTAGGTCCGCGCCCGATGCCTTGAGCAGCTGCGCACAGTAATCGGACGGGTTCACCCAGCCGCCGGCCGCAAACCACCAGCCCCCGGCCGCCAGCGGCAGGCCGGCAAGGGCGCTGGCGGCGTCTTGATTACGCCAGGCAAGAAGATCTGCCGGAAAACCCAGGGCCGATACCGCCTGCTGCATGGCGGTCGCCTGGGCGTCATCACGCGCCAGATGCAGGACACCACAGGCATCCCATTGCACCGGGTAGCCGATAGATTCGAGCTGGTGAAGACGATGAAGGGTTGCCAGAAACCCGGCACGGGTCAGGCGAGACAATATGTTGTCATCAGCGGAGGGCAGTGGACGAATCACGCCGGCCTGGTTGCTAGATGCGCCGCTCGCTAGCGTGTCGGCCTCCAGAATCGTGCAACACCAACCGCGGGCGGATAAGCGTTCTGCGGTAGCCGTACCCGCCAGGCCGGCGCCAATGATGAGTGCGTGCCCCGGCTGCGTACCTGATGTGATTGCAGGATACGGGTGTGGCCGCCGTTCCCGAAAACGACCGGTCAGCATTTCGCGCTTTTGCGCAAAGCCAGGCAGGATCGTCAGATCAAAACCGCAAGCCGTTAGCCTACGGCGCAATGAACCATTGACACTCCATGTCGCTAGCGTGGTGCCTTCACCGGATAGTTTGGCCAGTGCTTCGCAGACTGCGTCAGACCAGATGTCCGGGTTTTTGGCCGGGGTAAAGCCATCCAGGTAAATTGCATCGGCGCGGCCAGCGACCTGAGCGAGAGCCGTCTCGGCATCCCCGAAAATGAGCGTCAGGATCACCCGGCCCTGATCGAATTCCAGCCGGTGCATGCCCTCAGCCAGCAGTGGCCATTGTCGGGTGAGGGCATTGATTAATTCGGGAGGAAGTTCGTTACGGTAGGGCGCCAGCAGCCGGGTCAGATCGGCTTGCTGCAGCGGGTGTTTTTCGACCGAGACAAAGTGCAAGCGTCGGCAACGTGCGTCTTCAGGTGCTGAGCGCCAGGCCGCCCAGGTCGCCAGAAAGTTTAATCCCAGGCCAAAGCCGGTTTCAACAATAACGAAATGATTGCGCGGTGTGTTGCCAAGCCAGCGCTCGGGTAAACCATTGCCGCCTAAAAAAACATGCCGGGCTTGCGCAAGCGCGCCGGCCCGGCTGTGATACACATCGTCATACACCGGCGCGTACGGCGTACCGTCATCAGTTACTGACAGCGTCGCCGGTGTGATGGGCATTTAGTCTTGTGAACGCATCTGCGGGAACAGGATGACATCACGGATGGCGGCAGAATCCGTCACCAGCATGATCAGTCGGTCAATACCAATGCCGCAACCGCCGGTTGGCGGCAGGCCGAACTCCAGTGCCTGAATGTAATCTGCATCGTAGTACATCGCTTCTTCGTCACCGGCTTCCTTGGCGGCAACCTGAGCGAGGAAACGTTCGGCCTGATCTTCCGGATCATTCAATTCCGAGAAGCCGTTGGCGATTTCGCGACCCACGATAAAGAGTTCGAAACGTTCGGCAATCTCCGGATTCTTGTCGCTTCGACGTGCCAGCGGCGACACTTCAGCCGGGTAGTCGATAATGAAAGTCGGTTCCCACAGTTGGGCTTCGGCGGTTTCTTCAAAGAACATGAGCTGCAAGCCACCCAGACCGGCCATCTTGGGGATGTCGACTTTGCGCTTGGTCAGTTCTTCACGTAGCCAGGCTTCGTCGTTGAGCTGGGCTTCGGTGTACTGCGGGCAATGCTTCATCACGGCCTGCACAATGGTCAGGCGATGGAAGGGCTTGGACAGATCGAGCTCGCGGCCCTGATAGGTGAATACTTCTTTACCCAGTGCTTCACGCGCGGCATGACGGATCACACCTTCGGTGAAATTCATCATGCTCTTGTAGTCTGCGTAGGCCTCGTAGAATTCCATCATCGTGAATTCCGGATTGTGGCGGGGGCTCAAGCCTTCGTTACGGAAGTTACGGTTAATCTCGAACACCTTCTCGAAACCACCGACCACCAGACGCTTCAGATACAGCTCCGGCGCAATGCGCAGGTAGAGCGGCATATCGAGTGCGTTGTGGTGCGTGGTAAATGGCTTGGCCGAAGCGCCACCCGGAATCGGGTGCATCATCGGCGTTTCCACCTCCAGGTAGCCATCGTTCACCATGTAGGCACGAATCGATTGCACCAGCTTGCTC
This sequence comes from Rhodocyclaceae bacterium, assembly GCA_018883265.1. Taxonomy (GTDB): domain Bacteria; phylum Pseudomonadota; class Gammaproteobacteria; order Burkholderiales; family Rhodocyclaceae; genus Fluviibacter. The sequence goes on from VEQK01000036.1 coordinate 10,627, forward strand.
CGGGCCACAAAGGTGGCACGCGATTCCTGGTTCATGATCAGATCCAGGTAACGCTGGCGGTAACGCTGCTCGATGTCGGTCAGGCCGTGGAACTTTTCTGGCAGCGGACGCAGACACTTGCTCAGCAGGCGGATGCTATCGCAGGCAATGCTCAGTTCGCCAGTCTTGGTCTTGAACAGGGTGCCGGTGCAACCGACCAGATCGCCCAGATCCCACTTCTTGAAATCGGCGTAGACATCTTCGCCCACCTTGTCGCGGGTGACATAGAGCTGGATCCGACCTGAGACATCCTGAATCGTCAGGAACGACGCCTTACCCATCACGCGCTTGAGCATGATGCGACCGGCCACACTCACCGAGATCGGCATCGCATCAAGCTCTTCCGGTGACTTGGCCTCAAAATGGTCAATCAGCTTGGCGGCCGTGTTCTGACGCTCGAAATCATTGGGGTAGGCGGTGCCGGTCTCGCGCCACTGGCGCAGCTTTTCGCGGCGTTCGGCTACCAGCTGGTTTTCGTCGTGTACAGCAGCAATGGTGCCGTTACTGTTCTGATCGGTCATGGTCGATTCCTTGGTGAATCCTACTTAGACGCCTTGCTTCAGGCTTTCTTCGATAAATTGGTCCAGGTCGCCGTCGAGCACGCCCTGGGTATTGCCCACTTCCACATTGGTCCGCAGATCCTTGATGCGCGATTGGTCGAGTACGTACGAACGGATCTGATGCCCCCAGCCGATATCGGACTTGGCATCTTCCAGCTTCTGCTGTTCGGCCTGGCGCTTGCGCAATTCGAACTCATACAGGCGGGCACGCAGCATCTTCCATGCTTCGTCGCGGTTGCGGTGCTGCGAGCGGTCGTTCTGACACTGCACCACAATATTGGTCGGCACGTGGGTCAGTCGCACTGCGGAGTCCGTCTTGTTGATGTGCTGCCCGCCAGCGCCCGAGGCACGGTAGGTATCGGTACGCACATCGGCCGGGTTGATCTCGATCTCGATCGAATCGTCGACTTCCGGGTAGATGAAGACGCTGCAGAACGAGGTATGACGGCGGGCGTTGGAATCGAACGGCGATTTCCGCACCAGACGGTGCACCCCGGTTTCGGTGCGCAGCATGCCATAGCAGTAGTCACCCGACAGGCGTAGCGTGGCGGATTTGATACCAGCCACATCGCCTTCGGACTCTTCCAGCACTTCGACGGTAAAGCCCTTGCGCTCGCCATAGCGGATATACATGCGCAACAGCATCGAGGCCCAGTCCTGGGCTTCGGTACCACCGGCACCGGCCTGGATTTCAATAAAGCAGGGGTTCGGATCCTGGGGGTTGTTGAACATCCGACGAAATTCCATCGCCGCGACTTCGGTTTCCAGACCGTCGATATCCGTCGATACGGCGCTGAGCGTGTCGTCGTCGTTCTCTTCGCGAGCCATCTCGAAGAGGTCTTTGGTATCGGTCAGATTCTGCTGGATCGTCCCCAGAGACAGAACAACGCCCTCGAGGGCCTTCTTTTCACGACCGAGCTCCTGAGCGCGCTTGGCGTCATTCCAGATGTTCGGGTCTTCGAGGATTTGCGAAACTTCGGCTAGACGCGTTGACTTGGCGTCGTAGTCAAAGATACCTCCGTAGACCTTGGGCGCGTTCGGCCAGGTCTTCTAGGTGGTTGGCAAGGCTATTGAGCTGTTCGGCTTCCATAATGCGTATTTCTCAGGGTAGGGCAGGAATTGAGCCAGATGGGCCAGAGCGGCCCCAAGCCCGTCATTATAGCTTGCCGGCCTTGTCTCTGGGCCGAAACCTGTGCTATAGTCTTGCCCTCGACGCGCTCGTAGCTCATCTGGATAGAGTACTTGGCTACGAACCAAGGGGTAGGGAGTTCGAATCTCTCCGAGCGCGCCAGAATTCAAGGCCTCCAGTAATGGGGGCCTTTTCTTTTGTCTCACAGACGTAATGTGTCTCACAAAATGTGAGACATTTCAAAAAAAACCAACCGTTCGAAAGTCAATACCAGTCTGGGGTTTTGGAAAGTTGGCCTTTTAACATCCTTGGTTTTTTTTGCAACAATTCTGTGAACAAGCTCAAAGATAAAAAAGTCATTTACTAGTGCAGGATGTCCAAAATGGAAAAATCAAACATTGGTAGTAGCTTTGACGAATTTCTTCAGGAAGAATCCTTGCTGGAAGAAGTCACTGACACTGCCATTGAGCGAGTAGTTAATTGGCTTTTGCCGGAAGCTTCGGAATAGCCTAAAGCTCTGGGCTTGCAAAGAGTTGTCCGTTCCTCGGCCAAAGCAGACGTTGTACTCCTAGCGCATTCCTTCTGCTGCAAGAAATCGGCTATAAAACCAATGACCGCAGAGGCCGATTATCTGCCTTGCCTGCTATGGGTTCAGCGCCGAAGAGTTTTCTGGTGATTGCCGATCCAATTCTGTACGACCTCTTTCGGTAGATATTTCAAATGCGCCGGGAGGATCTCGTACTGTGGCAGGTGATCTTTAATAGCTTCGAAAACGACTTCTGCTTGGTGGAGATCCCGTTGTTTTTTGAGTGGATCCCGATCTACCTGGGCTGACAACCATGCTTTGTGAATCAAGAATGCTCTTGGGTCTGGAACTTTCAAACGCACCGGTAAGCCATTGGCGGCTATGGCGACTTCTGATACCGCTGGCGCATTGGATAGCCATTGAAGATTAGGCACCTCTGCTGCCGTCAGGTCTATGGGTGCAAAACGGACGGGTTCGGTGTCGCGCATATCCCGCTTCGGGATGATGAGATCGACCATGAAGCCTTGATCGTTGACGGCCTGGTAGCCGTTCTCCACCATTGGCTCAAATGATTTGTCGGCTCGACGAAGTATGCCGAGCAAGCCATCTCCATCAAGTCGAGATGAAACGACGGTCAGGCTTTTGCGAGGGTCATACAGTAGATCAATATCGCCAGAAGCAAGCAGCTCCTGCATGAAATGAACGCCAGCCATGGCTTCGTACGCATAAAGTGCATGCGTTCCAACCACCCGGAAATCATCTCTCGCTAGTGATAGATCCAGTTCCAGCAGTATTTTGGCTGGAAGAGCAGGGACGCGTCCGAGGCGAAGCGCCTTGTTCAGCTTTGCCTGCTCATTAAGGCGGGTAGTCGTTGCTTTCAACCTTGCTTCGGCGCGAGCCTTGCCCTCATTGAATTTCTCGTAGATCGCTTCAGTTTCAGGTGAACGTACGCCTAATGATTTCCCGTTGCCCTTAGCATCGGTCAATCGCACCAGATATTCACCATTCCCGCTTTTAAGCCATTTCATCCCATACCGGTGCGATCGCACTTGCATGGCTGCAGCCTGCCAAGCCTCATAAAGCTGGATAGAATCGACCATGAATAGGCGCTGCTGGTCAGAAAGAGGTTTCATAGCGTTTTCCTGTAAAAACCGGTTTTTCTGATATTACAGGAAAACAATTCAAGTGTAGAAAATCCGCCAAGCTAAACGCTATTGGTAATCACCCCTTGAGATAAAGTGATTCGGAAGTAGAATTTTCTTCTAAAGAAGGAGTTCTACATGAGGAAGTCAAAGTTCACTGATAGCCAGGTCATGGATGCCTTGTAACCTGTTGACGAATAGAGGAAAAACTGGATCCCCCCGACCTGTCTACGAACCAAGGGGGTAGGGAGTTCGAATCTCTCCGAGCGCGCCAGAATACAAGGCCTCCAGCGATGGAGGCCTTTCTCATTTGTCCCATAATTCCTTCAGGAAGAGTCCATCCTCAAAGAAACAACAGAGGTGGCTATTGAACGTATTGTTGATTGGCTGCATGCCGTATCCCAAGTACTGAGACTCTACTGAAGGTAATTCACGCGCTGGGGTTCAAGTTATCAGTATCTAAAGCAGACTCTGTCCATGGGATCACGGACCGGGAAAGTTTAATTTTCTAGCCTTCCCCTTCTTGTTCTGCTTCGGCCAGCATCGCGGAAATAGAAACTAACCCCTCCGCTTCAGCTGCCTCGGAAATTTCTTCCAGACGACCTGCTGAAGAGATCAGTTTAGCGGTCTGGCAGTCAGGCGGTAGCCCCTGATAGGCTTCGATCAGGCGGCTGCGAACGCAGGCGAGTGGTTTTTCGGCCTTAGCCTCACCAACCTCTAGTGCAGCAAACAACGACGCTGCAAGCGACTGCAAACCATCCTGAACCGCAAAAGCAGCGACGGTCTCTGGTTGGCAATTGTGCCGAATCGCCATAGCGGTTCTGGAATTTGTCGGAATAGAGCCTTTGGATTCATCAATAATGCGCTTTACCGGGTCCATGGCAACCTCCTAGTGAATATGGGCTCATCCTGCACCTGATTGATACGGTTTGTCTATGCGCAATGCGGGGCTTGCAAAAAAACCTGGTTGGTAATAAATTTGTCACGTTAATTCGACAAAATTGGAAACATGGAAACGCTAAACGCCGCCGAACTCCTTGCCGCCCTGGGGCATGAATCACGACTTTCTATCTACCGCCTTCTCGTTGAGGCTGGTCCGGAGGGCGTGTACGCAGGTGCCATTGCAGAGCAACTGGGGATTCCGGCGGCAACAACGTCTTTCCATCTTTCCAATCTGAGCCGGGTCGGTTTGATCAAAGCCAGACAGGAGAGCCGTTTCATCTATTACGCGACAGATTACAGCGTCATGGATGAACTTCTCGCATTCCTGACGGATAAGTGCTGTCAGGGTCAGAGTTGTCTGCCTAAAACCGAACAGGTGAATACGACCGAAAAGAGACGGAAAAAGGCAGGCTGCTCAACGTCTTGTTGAGGTGAATGATGTCCGAAAAAGTCTTTAACGTGCTTTTCTTGTGTACTGGTAACTCTGCCCGTAGTGTCATTGCAGAGGCGGTGCTAAATCAATTGGGCCGAGGTCGCTTCAAGGCATTTAGCGCTGGCAGCATGCCCACAGGCTCGGTGAATCCGCATGTGCTGGACCTGCTTGAGCGCAATAACCTGCCTACGGAAGGTATTCGGAGCAAGAGTTGGGATGAGTTTGCAAGTCCAGATGCACCGAAACTGGATTTTGTCTTTACTGTTTGCGATCAAGCGGCTGGCGAAGTTTGTCCTGTCTGGCCCGGCCAGCCGATGACTGCTCATTGGGGGCTTGAAGATCCTGCGCAAATTGAAGGCGAAGAAGAGCAACAACGAGCCGTGAAGAATGCCTTTATGCAACTCAATCGACGCATTGGCATTTTTACGAGTCTGCCTCTCGACAAGATTGAACGTCATTCTCTCCAAAAAGAACTTGATGAGATCGGTACTTTGTCTCGTAATTAAGGAATCCATATGTCGAACTTGAAGAATGTTTTAATTCTCTGTACTGGAAACTCCTGCCGCTCGCAGATGGCTGAAGCCTTGGTTACGCATGACCTCGCCGGGTTCGCAAAAGGGCTGTCTGCTGGTACTGAACCGCAGTCCAAGGTCGCTGATGGTGCCATTGAGGCCTTAAAGTTGGCGGGGTTGCCGACGGAGGGGCTTTATCCGAAGGATATTGATGCTGTTATCAATGAGCCGATTGATTTGGTCGTGACTGTCTGCAATAACGCCAACGAAGCCTGCCCGATTTTCCCTAAGCCGGTGCCACGTATTCACCTGCCGTTCCATGACCCGCATGGTGAGCCGCTAGAGAGTTTTGAGCGGGTTCGTGACGAAATTCGCACGAAGTTGATTCCGGCAGTTCGTGAAGCGTTGGGGATTTAAGATGAGTATTCAATGTGAGGTGGTTTCCAAGACTGCACCAATGAGCATCTTCGAGCGCTATCTGACGGTCTGGGTATTCCTCTGCATTATTGCGGGGGTATTGCTTGGTCAGATGATGCCCGGTCTATTTCAGGCTGTTGGTCACTTGGAAGTTGCGCAGGTCAATCTGCCGGTTGGGTTGCTCATCTGGATCATGATTATCCCGATGCTGGTCAAGGTCGACTTTGCGGCGCTGCATGAGGTCAAGCAGCATGTGAAGGGGATTGGTGTCACCCTGTTCGTGAACTGGTTCGTTAAGCCATTCTCCATGGCGTTTCTGGCATGGTTCTTCATTCGGGGTGTTTTTTCCCAATACCTGCCTGCGGACCAAATTGATAGTTACATCGCTGGGCTGATTCTTCTGGCGGCGGCACCTTGTACTGCCATGGTTTTCGTGTGGAGCAGATTGACCAACGGTGATCCGTTGTTCACGCTGTCACAGGTGGCACTTAACGACACCATCATGGTTTTTGCGTTTGCCCCGCTTGTCGCATTCCTGTTGGGCATTTCGGCAATTACGGTACCTTGGGACACACTCCTGACTTCAGTTGTTTTGTACATCGTTATACCAGTAGTGCTCGCCCAGTTCTGGCGCAAGTCGCTGTTGGGGAAGGGGCAGGCGCATTTCGATGCCACGATGGAAAAGATTGGTCCATGGTCGATTTCGGCACTGCTTCTGACGCTGGTGTTGCTATTCGCCTTCCAGGGTAAAGCCATCATAGAACAGCCGCTGATTATTGCCCTGATTGCGGTGCCGATTCTGATCCAGGTCTTCTTCAACTCGGCGCTGGCCTATTGGCTGAACCGTGCCGCTGGTGAGAAGCACAGCGTTGCCTGCCCGTCGGCGCTGATTGGTGCCTCGAATTTCTTCGAGCTGGCGGTGGCTGCGGCTATCAGCCTATTTGGCTTCGAGTCTGGCGCCGCGCTGGCGACCGTCGTCGGCGTTCTCATTGAGGTGCCGGTCATGTTACTGGTGGTCCGAGTCGTAAACCAATCGAAGGGTTGGTACGAGCACCGGCCCGCTAAATAATCAGGAGATGTACATCATGAAGAAATTAGAAGTTTTTGACCCCGCCATGTGTTGTTCAACGGGTGTCTGTGGCGTTGAGGTTGACCCGGTTTTGGCACAGTTTGCAGCCGACCTGAAGTGGGTTGCCGAACACGGTATTGCAGTTGAACGTCATAACCTTGGTCAGGAGCCACAGGCTTTTGCTGCTAATCCTGCTGTTGTTAAGGAAATGGAAGCCGGTATCGACCGTTTGCCGATTCTTGCTGTTGATGGTCATATCATCACGACCAGTATGTACCCATCACGCCAGCAGTTGGCACAGAAACTTGGCATTCAACTGACGACGGCAGAGAAGCCATACGTTGTCGCTGGCAAGTGCTGCGACCCTAAATCGGGTTGCTGCTAATTTCCGAGGTTTGATATGCCATTGCCCAAACTTGATACACGTCACGCCTTCTTTACTGGGAAGGGCGGTGTAGGAAAGACATCTCTGTCGTGCGCTACGGGTTTAGCGTTGGCAGATGCGGGGAAGAAGGTGCTGATTGTCAGCACCGACCCGGCGTCCAATCTGGATGAGGTTTTGGGCGTGGCATTGAACCAGACACCTACTGGCATTCCTGATGCACCAAATCTGTGGGCGATGAATATCGACCCGGAGGCATCGGCGCATGCCTACCGTGAACGCATGGTGGGTCCTTATCGTGGCATCCTGCCCGATGCCGCTATACGGAGCATGGAAGAGCAGTTCTCCGGTGCCTGCACGGTAGAGATTGCTGCCTTTGATGAGTTCTCCAAGTTGCTGGGTGACCCCTCGGCAACCCAAGAGTTCGACCATCTCATTTTCGATACCGCACCGACCGGTCACACCTTGCGTCTTCTGACCCTGCCTTCGGCATGGGATGAGTTCATTTCTTCCTCCACGGGCGGTGCATCCTGCCTTGGTCCGCTGGCTGGCCTGGAGAAGCAGAAAGCGCTGTATGCCGCCACGGTAGAACGCCTGTCGAATCCGAGAGAAACCACGGTGGTTCTGGTTAGCCGCCCTGAGCGTGCATCCTTGCGAGAGGCGGAGCGTACCCGTGCCGAACTCGGTGATTTGGGTGTTAGCAACCTCCAGTTAGTCATCAATGGTGTCTTTGTCGCCAAAGAGCCGGGCGATACCATTGCCGATGCGATGACACAACGTGCTGTTGAGTCTTTATCAGACATGCCTGTGGGCTTGGTGGCACTTCCAGGGTCAACGATCCCTTTTCTGCCGAAAGGGACGGTGGGTTTGGAGGCGCTTAGAGCAATGGCGCATCCAGAAGAGCTGCCGCTGCCTTTGGAGCGGTCGTTGCCATCGATTGAGTCATTACCAGGCGGTCTGAAGCGATACGTCGATGAATTGGCTGCAGTAGGTCATGGTGTCATCATGACTATGGGAAAGGGCGGTGTTG
>VEQK01000037.1 GCA_018883265.1 Rhodocyclaceae bacterium
TGGAAAAGGAACTGGGCTGGAAACCCAAAGAAACCTTTGAGACGGGTATCCGCAAGACGGTACAGTGGTATCTGGATAATCAGACCTGGGTGAACCATGTCACGAGTGGTGAATATCGCGCCTGGGTGGAAACCCATTACGCCACGGAAGATGCCTAAGGGATATCATGGGTTTCTATAAAAAAATCCTTCTGCTCGGCAAAGATGGCCAGGTTGGCTGGGAGCTGCAACGGGCGCTGGCGCCGCTGGGCCTACTGACTTCGCTGAATCGCAGCGAATGTGATCTCTCCGATCCAGCGCAGATTCAGACCGCTCTGGAGCAATACGAGCCGGAAGTTATCGTCAATGCGGCCGCCTATACGGCCGTGGATAAGGCAGAAACCGACCAGGCGCTGGCGCGACGTATCAATGTCGATGCCGTAGCCGAATTGGCCTTGTACGCACGCGAAATGGGTTCGCTGCTGGTGCACTATTCAACGGACTACGTCTTTGACGGCACTAAGCCGGAAGCCTATGTCGAAGATGACATCACGAATCCCCTCAGCGTGTACGGCAAGACCAAGCTCGATGGTGAGCATAAAGTTCGGGATGCGCTGTGCCGTCATCTGATTTTCCGAACCAGCTGGGTGTATGCCGCCCGTGGTGGCAACTTCGCCCGTACCATTCTGCGTTTGGCGCAGGAACGCGAAGCGCTGAATGTGATCGATGATCAGATCGGTGCACCAACTTCAGCCGAACTCATTGCCGATGTGACGGCCCATGCATTACGCGATGTGCTCTCCGGCCGGGCGCCCGGCGGCACGTATCACCTGGCTGCGGGCGGAGAAACAAGTTGGTATGGCTATGCCCGGTTTGTGATCGAGCGGTCCCGTGCACAAGGTCAGGCGCTGGCGCTGGCTGCCGATGGTTTGAAGCCGATCCCCGCCTCTGAATACCCGTTGCCTGCCAAGCGCCCGCAAAATTCTTGTCTGAATACAGGACTGCTGGAGCGCAGTTTTGCCCTTAAACTGCCAATGTGGGAGACGGGCGTCGCCCGCGTGCTCGACGAATGGGCATCGAGCTAATCGCGTAGTGACGAACACGACTCAGAAAGCATCATGACCATGATCGATTTCTCAAAGACCCGTTTGCTTGTTGTCGGGGACGTGATGCTGGACCGTTACTGGTTCGGCGAAGTTTCGCGTATTTCACCCGAAGCACCTGTGCCGGTTGTGCATGTGAATAAGGAAGAGGTTCGCCCTGGCGGTGCTGCCAATGTGGCGCGCAACATCGTGGCATTGGGCGGTAAGGTATCGCTGCTCTCGGTCGTCGGCACTGACGAGGCCGGCCAAACACTGCGAAGTCTACTCGAGGAAGCCGGTGTTGCCACAGGGCTGCATGACGATGCCAATATCCACACCACGGTCAAATTACGCGTTCTGGGTCGCCAGCAACAGCTATTGCGCATCGACTTCGAAACAGCGCCTTCCCATGAAGTGCTGCAAGCCAAGCTCGATGATTTCGAGCGTCAACTACCGGAGCATGATCTGGTAATCCTATCCGATTACGGCAAGGGCGGCCTGACGCACATCACCAAAATGATTGAGCTGGCCAAAAAAGCCGGTAAGCGCGTGCTGGTCGACCCAAAGGGCGATGACTACGCCCGCTATGCCGGTGCCAGCCTGCTGACACCCAATCGCGCCGAGTTGCGCGAAGTTGTTGGCAAGTGGGCGGGTGAAGCGGACCTCAAGGTCAAGGCCGAAAAACTGCGTGAGACGCTCGGTCTGGAAGCATTATTGCTGACCCGGAGCGAAGAGGGTATGACGCTCTTCCGCCCGGAAGGTGTCTTCAATCAGGCGGCCAAAGCACGGGAAGTTTTTGACGTGTCGGGTGCCGGTGATACCGTGATTGCCACGCTGGCGTTGATGCTGGCGAGTGGGGCCGATTACCCCGAAGCCGTGCGCGTTGCCAATCTGGCGGCCAGTATTGTGGTCGGCAAACTGGGCACGGCCGTCGTGACCCGCGACGAACTGCAACAGGCGTTCTAGAAGCTTTTACCGGAGAATTTCATGTCTGTCCTCGTTACCGGCGCTGCAGGCTTTATCGGCGCCAATATCGTCAAGGCGCTCAATGAACGCGGCATTACCGACATCATCGCCGTCGATAATCTAACCAACGCCAGCAAGTTTCATAACCTGGTCGATTGCAAGATCAGCGACTATTTCGACAAGCGCGATTTTCTACCGCGCCTGCATGTGGGCGACTTTGATGGAGAAATCGACGCCATTTTGCATCAGGGCGCCTGCTCCGACACCATGGAGCATGACGGCCACTACATGATGGAGAACAACTACCGTTACTCCGTGGACCTGCTCAACTGGGCGCAGGATCAGGATGTGCCGATGTTGTATGCCTCCAGTGCCGCCACCTATGGCGGTAGCACCGAGTTCCGCGAAGAGCCGGGCTGTGAGGCGCCGCTCAACGTGTATGGCTACTCGAAATTACTGTTCGATCAGGTCGTGCGTCGCCGCCTGCATGACAATACGGCGCAGATTGCCGGCTTCCGTTACTTCAACGTCTACGGCCCCCGCGAATCGCACAAAGGGCGCATGGCCTCCGTGGCGTTTCACAACTTCAACCAGTTCCAGAAAGACGGCAAGGTCAAGCTCTTCGAGGGTTCGCATGGCTATTCCAACGGTGGCCAACAGCGTGATTTTGTTTTTGTCGAAGATCTCGTTCGCGTTAACCTCTGGTTCCTGGAAAACCCACATGTCTCCGGCATCTTTAACCTGGGTTCGGGTAACGCCCAGAGCTTCAATGATGTGGCTGCCACAACCGTCAACACCTGTCGCCGTTTGCAAGGCGCGAACGACCTATCGCTGGAGCAACTGGTGAGCCAGGGCCTGATTGAATACGTCCCGTTCCCCGAAGCGCTCAAAGGCAAGTATCAGGCCTATACCCAAGCCGATCTGACGAACCTGCGCGATGCCGGTTACGAAGCCGGATTCCACACGGTGGAGCAGGGAGTGAGTCAGTACGTGGAGTGGTTACATGCCCATCCGCCCCAGCTATAAGACGCTGGCCGATACGGTTGGCAATACCCCGCTGGTGCGTATCCAGCGGCTGGATGCGGCTGACCTGGCTAAAGTGGAAAGCGTAGTCCTGGCCAAGCTGGAAGGAAATAACCCTGCTGGCTCGGTCAAGGACCGCCCGGCGCTCTCGATGATTCAGCACGCCGAGGCGCGGGGTCAGATCAAACCGGGCGATACGCTCATTGAAGCGACCTCCGGCAATACCGGCATTGCATTGGCCATGGCCGCTGCCATACGGGGTTACAAGATGATTCTTGTCATGCCCGAGAACCAGACGATGGAACGCCGCCAGACCATGAAGGCCTTTGGCGCCGAACTGGTGCTGACGCCGGTCAGCGGCAGCATGGAGCTGGCGCGTGATGTGGCGAACCGGTTGGTTTCTGAAGGTAAAGGTATGGTGCTCGATCAGTTCGCCAATCCCGACAACCCCGTCGCCCATTACGAAGGGACCGGTCCGGAGATCTGGCGTGATACCGAAGGCCAGATCACACACTTCGTATCGAGCATGGGCACGACCGGCACCATCATGGGCGTGTCACGTTTTCTCAAGGAGAAGAATCCCGACATCCGCATCATCGGTGTGCAGCCCAAAGAGGGCGCACAGATCCCCGGTATCCGCAAATGGCCCGAGGCGTACCTGCCTAAGATCTATGACAAGACGCGGGTTGATGAACTCATCTATGTGGGCCAGGCCGAGGCCGAAGCAATGACGCGCCGTCTGGCGGCCGAAGAAGGGATCTTTGCTGGCATCTCCTCGGGGGGCGCCATGTGCGTAGCACTCGAGGTTGCCCGCAATAATCCGAACGCCACCGTGGTCAGCATCGTCTGCGATCGCGGTGACCGTTATCTATCCACGGGCGTATTTCCCGAGTAACGCGTATGGTGCCTATCCTCGTCTTTGATATCGAGACTATTCCTGACGTTGACGGATTGCGCAATCTCAATGATCTGCCGGCAGACCTCTCAGATGATGAAGTGGCTGAGCTGGCATTCCAGCAACGCCGAGCTCAGAGCGGGAGTGATTTTCTGCCGCATTACCTGCATCGTGTCGTCACCATCTCCTGCGCCTTTCGCAGTGATGCCGGATTCAAGGTTTTTTCGCTGTCGTCGCCCGAACTTGATGAGGGGGTCATCATTCAGCGTTTCTTCGACGGCCTGGAACGCCTGACCCCCACGCTGGTGTCGTGGAACGGTGGTGGATTCGATCTGCCGGTACTGCACTACCGAGGTCTGATGCATGGCGTGACGGCGCCGCGTTACTGGGATCAGGGCGAGGGCGATTTCAACGACTCACGCGAATTCAAATGGAATAACTACGTCAGCCGCTATCACAGCCGCCATACTGATCTGATGGATCTGCTGGCGCTCTACCAGCCGCGTGCCAGCGCACCGCTGGATGCCATGGCAAAGCTCATGGGATTCCCTGGCAAAGTCGGCATGGCCGGCAACCTGGTTTGGCCGGCCTGGCAGGCGGGCGAGCATGCCAAGATCCGCGATTACTGCGAAACCGATGTCGTGAACACCTACCTGGTGTACAACCGCTTTCGCCTCATGCGTGGCGACCTCACCCGCGAACAGGCTACAGAAGAAGAAAAACTGGTTCGGAGTGCCCTCAAAGAGCTGCAGGGCATCCACTGGGGCGAGTTCCTTGCCGAATGGCCGGAGCGTGCCCCTCTGCTATAATTGCAGGCTTCGGACAGGTGGATGAGTGGTTTAAGTCGCACGCCTGGAAAGCGTGTTTAGGGTAATACCCTAACGCGGGTTCGAATCCCGCCCTGTCCGCCAAATTATCCAGTAGATAAGCCCTTCGGGGCTTTTGTTCTTTGTAGCGCCCCTCGTTGATTTGCAGAGTTCATCGACGCAAAACGTACTGGAGCTTTGTATACTGTACCCACGTTATGTTTTGCAACTCCAGGGGGCCATGGTGCAGGATAGTCTTAAACTGAATTTGTCACGGAACCTCAAAGAGGCCCTTTCGCATTACTGTGAGCAATCCGGCGACACGCCCGAACGCGCCGCGTTGAGGGCCCTGGCAGATTTCCTTGATATAGAGCACCACACGGTGTATCAGGTGTCGACATCGGGTGCGCTTGTCGAGGGCGTGCTGCAGGGTGCGGTTCCTCTCCGTGAAGTTCTGAAGCATGGTGATTTTGGGCTTGGCACCTTCCATGGCTTGGATGGCGAGGGGATTCTTCTGGATGGTCAGTGTTGGCAGGCGCTCAGCGATGGCACGGTGAGACCCGTCGATGCTGCTCAAATGACGCCATTCTGGGTGGCGACACGATTCCAGTCGGAAAAAGATGCACGGATTCAAGATATCCGAAGTATTGACGACTTATATGCCCGGCTTGACGCTATGCGACTCTCGGATAATATTTTTACCGGGATTCGAATTGAAGGATTTTTTAGCAGAGTGGATGTCCGCGTAGCCTGTAAATCAGAGATGGGCACGGATCTGGTGACAGCAACGCACAATCAGGCAGAGTTTCATTTTGCCAATGTTGAAGGGACGTTAGTCGGTTTTTATACACCGGAATACGCCCACACCATTGGCGTTCCTGGTTATCACCTCCACTTTATTAGCCGGGATAGAACTCAGGGAGGTCACGTTCTAGGTCTGGTTGCAAATTCATTGGATATTGCACTCGACTTCGGCAACGAACTCAAGCTCATCCTTCCGGAATCTTCATCGTTTCTCAACGCGGATCTGACGGGAGACACGCGAAGTGCACTCGAAAAGGCTGAAAAAGCCAGGAATTGAGTAATGTGTGCACTCGATGGTAACTGGCGGGTAGGTTTGAAAAGCTGAATGGCGCCCCCAATCGAGCTTTCTTATATCGGCCTCAAGCACGCTCATGTGAGCTTTGTGATCGTAAGCTATTTGCTTTTTGTCTTTCGGGGGGCGCTTGCTGTCAGGGGCGCCTATCAAACAACGCGTTTCTGGAATTTATTGATTCACGGGGTCGACACGATGCTCCTCCTCTGTGGCGTTTCTCTGGCTATCTGGCTCAGTTTGAACCCATGGGTAACTCCTTGGCTGATGGTCAAGCTGATTGCGCTGGTACTCTATGTACTGCTGGCGGCGCTGCTGGTTCGCCGGGGCCGGACCCGGACGATCCGTCTGGCCGCTTATGTCGTTGCCCAGCTTATCTTTTTGTATATGGTGCTGGTTGCGATATCACACAATCCGCTCGTGTTCATCTAACGATCCGATGACGACGTTTTATTGGCGCATCCTCTGTCTTGTATCAATTTGCATTGGACTTGTCGGGGTCGTGGTTCCGGGATTACCCACAGTTCCGTTCATGATTCTCGGCGCCTGGGCCGCTAGCAAAGCGTGGCCTGAACTTGAGGCCTGGTTGTTATCTCATCGCCACTACGGCCCTTATATCCGTCAGTGGCGTGAACGTGGGGCCATACCGAGACGGGCGAAAATTCTGGCTGGACTGATGATGACGGCGAGTCTCGGCGTGCTGTTCTACACCGGTGCGAATGCCGTGCTCATTCTGGCTGTAGGCGTATTGATGGCAGGGGTGCTGTTCTGGATGTGGTCACGCCCAGAGTAGCGTCTTGCAAAGTCACGCCTTAGCGGTAATATTCATCACTTGTTGTCAGTGACTTTTCAGGACTTTCAATGGCCCAGACCCAGAAAAACAGGCTCATCGTTGGCATTACCGGGGCTTCCGGAACAGTGTATGGCGTACGTCTGCTTGAAGCACTGAAAGTGGCCGGTATCGAAACCCACCTGGTGATGAGCGATGCGGCCAAGCTGACGATGTCGGCCGAAACGGATTACACGTTGGCTGCGGTTGAAGCGCTGGCGTCTGTGGTGCATGCCTCAAAAAACATTGGTGCAGCCATCGCATCGGGTTCGCTGCCGACCATGGGCATGGTGATTGCGCCATGTTCCGTGCATACGATGTCGGATATCGCCTGGGGATCGACCAGTAACCTGATTACCCGTGCGGCCGACGTGGTGCTCAAGGAGCGTCGTCGACTTGTATTGCTATTGCGCGAGACGCCATTGCATGCCGGGCATATCAAAACGATGGCACAGGTCACTGAAAACGGGGCGATTATCATGCCTCCGGTCCCGGCGTTTTATACGAGGCCGCAAAGCATTATGGATGTCGTGGATCACACAGTTGGACGCGTGCTGGATTTATTTGAAATCGAGAATGCGTTGGCCAAGCGGTGGGATGGCCTAGGGAATAGCACTTAATTTTCTCGGACACTCATGTTGCCGACCGCCTCGGAGATTGAGGTGATCGCCGGCAGCGTCGGGAAACCCTGAAGCCGAACAAGCCCTGTGGGCACAAATGCAAATTCGCGCGGTACGCTACGAATATGTAACTGATCGGTGTAAGCAGAGCGTTCAACGGCGCTCCGAGGCATGAGTGTCCAGCCAAGACCGACGGAGACGCAGCCCAGAATACCCTCCAATGTGCCGAAGGTCATCGTGTCCGACAGCGCGTGCCCTGTGCTGCGCTGGAAGGCCAGTGCGCGGGCACGGTAAGCACAGCCTTCGTGAAACAGAATCACCGGCAACTGGACCGGATCCGTGCCCTTGGCGGAAACCTCCACCAGTTCCTCCACGATGACTTCGTCGAATGCCAGTTCAGGGTGTATAACGGGTCCGGCGACAAAGGCGGCGTCCAGCTGATGAGCCAACACTTTTTCTATGAGATTGGTGCTGCTGCCGGTTTCGACGTGAACGTTGACCTTTGGGTAACGCGATTTGAGAGCCTTCATGCCCATCGGCAGATGTAGGCCGGCAAAGGTATCAAAGGCGCCCAGACGAATCTGACCGATGCTTTCGCCCACCTGTTTGACGGCAGCTTCGGTTTGGCGCTCAAGCAGGAGCATCTTGCGTGAATAGTCCAGCAGCACACGGCCGCTGGGCGCGAGTTCAATGCCGCGCCCCTTGCGGAAGAACAATTCGGTGCCGAGTTCCTCTTCCAGCTTGCGAATGCGCATCGTGACGTTAGATTGCACCGTGTGTAATTTGCGGGAGGCTGCAAGAAAACCGCCTTCATCGACGACGGCCTGAAAGGTCTTCAGCGAGAGCAGGTCCATTGTTATCTAAATATAAGATATTAAAAATCAAAATAAATCACTTGATTAGATAGGTTACACGATTTATCGTTCGTTGGCACCTCCCTCGATGAGAACGAACATGACATCAGCAATGCAACGTTACAAAGTATTGGCCGCAGGCATTTTCAGCCTGTTGCTGGGTATGGGCGTCGCTCGTTTTGCTTATACCCCTATGCTGCCGTTGATGCAGGAACAGGCCGGTCTGGGTATGGGAACCGGTGGCTTGCTCGCTGCTGTTAATTATTTTGGCTACCTAGGGGGCGCGCTGCTTGCATCGCAAATTGGTAGTTTGAAGCTGAAAGACCGTCTATATCGGATCGGTATGGTGGTAGCCGTACTCAGTACCTGGCTGATGGGGGTCAGTGATAGCCCGGCAATCTGGTTGATATCACGCTTTTTTGCGGGCTTCAGCAGTGCGGCGGCCATGCTTTTCGGGAGTGCGCTGATTCTGAACTGGTTGATCCGTCATGGGCACCGTAGCGAACTGGGTATTCATTTCACAGGCATCGGGCTGGGTATTGCTGGCTGTTCCGCATTGGTCATGCTGACCGCAGGGACGCTGAGCTGGCAAGTGCAATGGTTTGTCTTTACGGCGGTCGCCTGCGTGCTCATTATCCCGGCTTTGGCTTGGTTGCCGTCTCCGGAAGAGACGCCGTATACGCGATCCGGCTCGGCCTTGGTCGACGCGCCACCATCGCCATTGTTTCTTAAGTTGTTCATGGCGGCTTATTTTTGTGCCGGCATCGGGTATGTTGTCAGTGCGACATTTACGGTCGCCATCATTGACCACTTGCCGGGCCTTGCCGGCAAAGGCAACTGGGCGTTTCTGGCGATCGGGTTGGCAGCGGCGCCGGCCTGTATCAACTGGGATTTGATCGCCCGACGCACTGGGGAAGTCAATGCGCTGATTATGGCCGCGGTACTGCAGATCGTCGGCATCATTTTGCCGGTGTTCTATCAGACGCTATGGGCGGCAATGCTTAGCGCGCTGTTATTCGGCGGCACTTTTATCGGCATGGTCAGCCTGGTTCTCACGATGGCGGGCAGGTATTATCCGACCCGTCCGGCTAAAATGATGGGGAAAATGACGCTAGCTTACGGCCTCGCGCAGATCATCGGCCCTGCCGTAACCGGTTGGTTGGGGAAAATCACCGGAAGTTATACAAGCGGCCTGCTTTTTGCGGCGGGCGCGATGGTGATTGGCAGCGGCCTGTTGATCTTGTTACGATTCACGGAACAACGTCGGCGCCGGTCATGCCAGGATAGCCTGACTGTCTGTACCCAACAGTCTTCGTAATCAGAAAGAGTTCCAATGATGACCAAAATTAAAGCCTACGGCGCGCAAACTGCAACCAGCCCCCTGGCCCCGCTCGAAATTGAACGCCGCAGTCTCGGCACCGATGATGTGGCGATCGAGATTCTGTACTGCGGTGTTTGCCATTCCGATCTGCATACCGCACGCAACGAGTGGAAGAATACGCTGTACCCATCGGTGCCTGGCCATGAAATCGTCGGCCGGATCACGGCTGTCGGCAACGAGGTAACAAAGTTCAAAGTTGGCGACCTGGCCGGTGTGGGTTGTATGGTCGATAGTTGCGGCCATTGTGCATCGTGCCACGATGGTGAAGAACAATATTGTGAGTCGGGTTTTACCGGGACATATAACGGCCCGGTTTTTGGCGGCGAGAATACGCACGGCGGTTACTCGCAGAGCATTGTGGTTAAAGAGTCGTTTGTTCTCAATATTTCGCACGATGAGAAACTGCTTGCGGCAGTGGCGCCGTTGCTATGCGCCGGCATTACGACCTACTCGCCGTTGAAGCACTGGGGTGCAGGGCCCGGCAAGAAGGTCGGCGTCGTGGGGCTGGGTGGGCTGGGCCATATGGCGGTAAAGATCGCGCATGCTATGGGCGCGTACGTCGTACTCTTTACGACCTCGGCCAGCAAGGTGGTCGATGCCAAGCGCCTGGGAGCCGACGAAGTCTGCATTTCTTCCGATAAGGACCAGATGGCGCGCTATGCCAACCAGCTGGATTTCATTCTGAATACCGTCGCAGCGCCCCATAAGCTGGACCCGTACTTGCAGCTATTGAAGAAAGACGCGACGATGACGTTGGTTGGCGCACCCGCCGAACCGCATCCGCCGGCCGAAGTCTTCAACCTGATCTTCAAACGTCGCCAGCTGGCGGGTTCGTTGATTGGGGGTATTGCAGAAACCCAGGAGATGCTGGATTTTTGCGCCAGGCACGGTATCGTATCGGACATCGAAATGATTCCGATGAATGAGATCAATCAGGCTTACGAGCGGATGCTCAAAAGCGATGTCAAATACCGGTTTGTGATTGATATGGCGTCGCTGAAGTAAGTTGCTTATTGGTCGTGACGATCAGAGGCCTCTGGCCCAGGCAGGTCGGAGGTTTGCAGATTCGGGTTGATGGATAGCTGTAGCGACCTGTTTGAGCAGGCGCTCCTTGTCTGCGCCGAGGGTGCCTTTGAGAATCAGCCAGTTCGATGCGTGGTCCGAACGGAAAACGGTGCGGTGCAGTTCGAGCGTAGATAGAAACTGCGCCATTTCTTCGAATAGCCCCTGCTGGGAAAGCGGTTCCCATTCGGGAAAGCTTTCACGAAAACGTCGCTCGCCTTTCGGCAGGCTGACGACCAGGGTTGCCAGAAACTCGGGTTGAGCCGCATTGACCAAAAGCGCCGAGTTTTTGGCGTGTTGACGCGTATAGATCTGACCCCCCAGGCCATTCAGAATCATGACGGAGCGTTTGATACCAGCCTGGCCAAGCTTGTCCAGCGCTTCCAGCGTGCTGGCCTGCGTTTCGCCCTTATGTACGCGCGCCAGCACGACATCATCGCCGGATTCGGCGCCGACATAGGCCAGCGTTAAACCGGCGTCGTGCAGTTCGATCATTTCTGCCACGCTTTTCTTGCGGAGATTGCGCGGCAGGCAGTATGAAGAGATGCGGTGAACGGCGGGTAGGTGTGTGCGTATGGCTTCCATAATATTCAACAAGCGGCGGGTCGGTAAGACGAGGGCGTCGCCGTCCGCCAGAAAAACCCGTTTAACCCGATTGCCAGCGTAACGGCCGATGTCGGCGATCTGATTCAGGATCGCTGATTCATCGGTGGCCCGGAATGATTTCTGTGAAGCCGTATACATGTCGCAGAAGGTACAGCGGTTCCACGAACAGCCATTCGTGACCTGCAGGATGAGCGATTCGGCTTCGCTGGGGGGACGGAATAAGGGCTCAATGTAATTCATTGGGGGATCTTGGTGCGTCCCAAAGGGAACGATCGTTGGTTGGGCGCTTTGCCTATTGTGCCATGACGGTGAGGCGCAAGGCGGCAGGTCTGGAGTCATTCGCCATCGGAAGTGATGTGATGTTAAATGTCGGCTGTGAAGGATATGGCAAGCTTGTTGTAGCAGCTTAGGAGAATCAAATGAAAATCAAAGACCAGGTTTTCGTGGTCACCGGGGCGGGTTCCGGCTTAGGTGCCGCGACCGCCGAACTACTGGTTGAGCAGGGTGGTCGCGTTGTGCTGGTCGATGTCAACCGGCAAGCCTGTGAGCAGGTTGGTGCTCGACTGGGCAGTCAGGCACGGGCCGTCCAAGCTGACGTAACCAACGAAGACAGCGCCCGGGACGCTATAGAAATAGCGGCAGGCTGGGGAGCGCTTCGGGGCTTGGTCAATTGCGCCGGTATTGCGCCCGCCAGAAAGCTTTTGAGCAAGGACGGGTTGCATTCTCTGGATGAATTTGTGAGAACCGTTGGCATTAATCTGATCGGTACGTTCAATATGACGCGGTTGGCCGCTGAGGTCATGAGTCGGGTTGAACCTCTCATGGATGGCGAGCGGGGAGTGATCGTGAATACGGCCTCGGTAGCTGCCTATGAGGGCCAGATTGGGCAGATTGCCTATGCCGCGTCCAAAGGCGGTGTGGCGGCCATGACACTACCGCTGGCTCGCGAGTTGAGTCGTCACGGGGTACGGGTGATGGCGATTGCCCCGGGTATTATGGAGACGCCGATGTTGCTCGGGATGCCTCCGGAGGTACAGGCATCGCTGGGTGCGATGGTGCCATTCCCTCCCAGGCTCGGCAGGGCGAGCGAATATGCGGCTCTCGTTGAACACATCATCAGGAATGTCTATCTCAATGGTGAGGTCATCCGCCTGGATGCGGCGATAAGGATGGCGGCAAGGTAGGTTCCCGAACTCAGGAAATGGGCTTGAGGTCTTTCGAAATAAGAAAAGGCGCCCCCGTTTTTTTTGCCAAAGACTCGATGGTTTCTTCCTGAGCGAGTTCAACAAGGGTCAACTGATCATTTGCGATGTCGAATACGGCACATTCGGTAATGACTCTGTGTACCTTGGAAACCGCCGTGAGTGGCAATGTGCATTGTTCGAGGATTTTATGACTGCCATCCTTGGCGCAGTGCTCCATGACGACAATCACTCTCCGGGCGCCGGTCACGAGATCCATGGCGCCCCCCATCCCGGGAATCATTTTGCCGGGCACCTTCCAGTTTGCCAGGTTGCCATGCTGATCCACTTGCAAGCCACCCAGTATAGTGACATCGACATGCCCGCCCCGGATCAGCGCAAATGACAGGGCGCTATCAAAAAAGGCGCCGCCCGGAACCATGCCACAGGGGATTCCCCCGGCATTCACCAGGTCTTGGATCGGTTCGCCGTGTAGGGGGCCGAGTCCCAGGAAGCCATTTTCGGATTGGAGTGTAATCTCGATGTTGTGATCGAGATAGTGGGGGATTTGGGTCGGCAAGCCAATCCCGAGGTTGACGATGTCACCATCCATTAACTCTTTCGCAGCTCTTCGTGCAATACGTTTTTTGGCATCCATGTTGCCGGTCCTCAGCTGATGTAGGCGTCAACCAGTGCACCGGGAGTCATGATGGCATCGGGCTCCAGATACGCTTCCGGTTCATAATTCTGGACCTCTGCCACAACGAAGTCCGCAGCCAGCGCAATAATCGGATTGAAGTTTCTTGCAGCCCGGTGATACGCCAGGTTGCCCCGACGGTCGCCTTTGTGGGCAAGCAGGATGGCGACATCCGCCTTGAGGGGCCGTTCGAGCAGATACTCGATCCCGTCAAGGTTAAGTTTCGTTTTCCCTGACTCGACTTCCGTGCCTATGCCTGTGGGCGTGAGGATGCCACCAAGACCGGCGCCGCCGCAGCGAATTCTTTCAACCAGCGTGCCTTGCGGCACAAGTTCTACGTCAAGCTTACCTTCGATCATTAACTTCCCGGTTAAGGGGTTCGTTCCAATATGAGAGGCAATCACCTTGCGCACCCGGCCGGCAGTGATCAGGCGGCCAATGCCTGTGTCCGGAAAAGCAGTGTCGTTACCGATGACGGTGAGGTTTTTGGCACCGGAATCCAGGATCAGATCAACAATTTTTTCGGGTGTTCCGCAACCCATGAATCCACCGAACATGATGCTGATCCCATCATGAAAACGTCGTTTCAGATCATGAGAGGATATTTGCTTGTCTGTTCGCATGGTGATTAACCCAAGTCATTTGATCGTGCAGCGTTAACAATCATGGATGGTAATGGATGAGACTTCATTTTGTCGATGCTGATGCAGACGAGGTGAAAAGTGGCGCTAGCCAGGGGAGGGTGTTGGTCGAGCGGCTCGAGTTCGTCGTCCTGAAGGACAAATACGGACTGATCCAGTACGAATTGGGAGTTCCCGAGTTTGCTGATCCTGTGGGTGAACCCGAGGCGGTCGTTCAGTCGGCCCGGCCGGTGAAAACAAAGCGTGACCTCACGAATAATGAGCAGCAGGTTGAGATCCTCAAGGGCTTTGGGGCCGGCATGGATACGCTCAAGCCACTCTGTCCGGCTTCTCTCGAAAAATTCCAGAAGCCGGGCATGATGGATGACGCCCGCGGCGTCGGTGTCTGCATAACAGGCTCGAATATTGTAGCCGGCAAGAAAATCGGAGGAATTATTCATTGGGTTCGGTCGTCCACACAACATCGGCAAGAAAGACATAACCTGCACCGTAGACAGTTTTAATCAATTCCATCTGGGTGCAGCCCTTTTCCAGTTTCTTTCGAAGCCTGGAGATTCTGATGTCAACACTACGATCCGTGGGCGAGAAATTGCGTTGACAGAGCAGGCGCTCGCGCGAAAGGATCCGTCGCGGGTTTTTGACGAGCGTTCGGAGTAATTCGGCTTCCGCGACAGTCAGCAGCATCATCTCCCCGGATTTGGAGAGCAGCTTGTTGCTGGAGAGGTTGAACTGCCAATGTTCAAAGCATGCAACTTCCTTGGCTTGCGGCACGGTTTTTCCCGGTGGCTTGCGGCGGACAATGCTTTTGATTCGAGCGACCAGCTCGTCATGATCAAAGGGCTTGACCATGTAATCATCGGCGCCCGTTTCCAGGCCACTCACTTTGTCCTTGATACCGCCTCGACCGGTCAGGATCATTACGCCGGCGCCAGTGCGTGCCTTGACTTCATTAATCAGATCCATACCATCAAGATCCGGAAGCCCAAGATCAATGACGCATAGGTCGGGCATGACCGTGGCGAGCTGTTGCAGAAAGTTGGCAGCACTGAGTGCGAGGTGGCATTCAAAACCGGCGTTCGACAGCGTGGATTTGATGCTGGCGGCTATTTGCGGCTCGTCTTCAACCACCAATACGTTGATCCGCTTTGTTTCTGGCATGACTAAATTCTCCCTAGCGCAGCAGCTAGTTCTTTCTTGGTAAAAGGTTTGCTCAGGGTTGCGAATGATGCGCTGGCGTTACTAATCGTCTTTCCAAGCTCTTCATAGCCGCTCATGATCACGACATGAAGTGTGGGCCTGACAAGTTTGGCTTCTTGGGCCATTTCGCGGCCATTTTGACTCCCCGGCATAATGACATCGGTGAGCAGAATGGCTATTTCCGAGACCTGCTCTATTAGACTTTGCGCCTCGGCTGCGCTCCCGGCTTCGATGACCGGGAAACCGAGCTCAAGCAGTTGCCGGCGAACGACCTGTCTTACAGCGGTGTCATCTTCGACCAGAAGTACGAGCTGACCCTCGCGAACGATAGCCGGTTGGTCGCTCTCGATGATTAGCGCTTCTTCGGTGGGGACGTCGCACCGGGGCAGCAGAATCGACATGGATGTGCCATGATCGGGTTCGCTCTGAACCACGATGCCGCCACCCGACTGCTTCACAAAACCGTAGGTCATCGCCAGGCCCAAACCGCTGCCTTGTCCAAAGTCTTTGGTCGTGAAGAAGGGTTCAAAGATCCGCGTGACAATCTCGGGCTCCATACCAGCGCCGTTGTCCACAACGTCGATTCGGGTGTATTCGCCGGGTTCAACGTCGAATTCCTCCGAGGTGTCTTCTGCCACCAGGGTCGATGAGGTACGGATTGAGATAGCGCCACCATCGGGCATGGCATCTCGGGCATTGACCACCAGATTGAGCAGCGCGTTTTCCAACTGATGGGCGTCGATGCGTGCGATCAATGGCGATTGCGTTAATTCAGTCTGCAGCTGTATTCTCGAAGGTAGTGATCGATCCAGCAGGGGGGTAATGTCCCGAATCAGGTGATTGATATCAATAATTTTAGGCCGCAGCGGTTGCTGCCTTGAGAAAGAAAGAAGCCGTTGAACCAGTTCCACGCCACGCTTGCCTGCGTCGAGCGCGGGCTTGGCAAGCTCTCTGAGCGATGGTTGATGGGAGGTCTGCTCCATCAATAGATTGAGATTGCCAATAATAATGGTGAGTAGGTTGTTGAAATCATGAGCAATGCCACTACTCAGCTGGCCGATAGCTTCCATTTTCTGCGCCTGGATGAGCGCTGCTTGCAGTTTTTTCTGTTCCGTGATGTCAAAGGATAGGACGAAGCACCCGATCACGAGCCCTTCAGGGTTGAACTCCGGAACCAGAGTGCTGCGTCCATGGACCTTGGTTCCGTTGCGAATCATGGCGTATTCATAGGTCACCTGTTCGCCCGAGAGGGCTCTTGCAATGTGATGCTTGACGCTGTCCAGGGCCCGTTTGCCGATAATTTCGTCAATCGATTCGCCAACGACCTCCTCGACAGTCTTGTTAAACCATTCGCAGTAGCCACGATTGGCATAGCGGTAGGTCCGGCTGCCGTCGAAGTAGGCGATCAGTGCAGGAATCGTGTCGGTAATAAGCCGCATCTGGCCTTCACTACGCCTAAGCGCTTCGGCGATACGCGTATTGTTCTGGTTGGCCTCAAGCAAGCCGGCATTCACCTTTTCTAGAAGCTCGGTGCGCTGGATAACTCTTTCTTCAAGCGCGGTGTTCTGCTCCTGGATTAGATTCTCGTAATGCCGTTGCTCCGTAATGTCCGTATAAAGTGTGATGAACCCGCGCAGCGGCAGCGGCTCACCGCGAATCCGGAGAATCCTGCCATCCGGGCGTACCCGTTCAAAGTTATGTGGCTGGAAATCCCGTGCGGCATCAACGCGCACTTTGATCAGCGCTTCAATGTCGCCCTCGCCATATTCACCGCGCTCGGCATTGTGGCGGATAAAGGACTCGAAGTCTGCCCCGACGAAGGCCAGCGAGGCCGGAAATTCCAGTAGGCGCAAAAAGGGTTCATTCCAGGCCACCATCTTCAGATTGGAGTCAAAGACGGTGATCCCCTGGTCCAGAAGATCAAGACCGGCTTCAATCTGTTTAAGCCTGCTGACATCTTGGGGGTTGGGGGTTGTCATGGTGCTATGCGGAATGACCTTGGCGAAAGTATTCTTTATATTCTATCTGGGCCTGCGCTGAAAAACGGGCTGAAAAAATTCACTACATTTCTGTAAGGTGGCTGATACAAAGATTTGTGAAGATTCTGGCAAGACCGAAATACCGCCGATAGTGAATTCCATCAAAAACAAGATATTGGGAGACAGCAATGGGGTCGATTTACGATCAGGGGCTGGATAAGAACCAGGCGAACTACGTTGCGTTATCGCCTCTCAGCTTTCTGCGCCGTTCGGCAATGGTGTATCCGAACCGTTTGTCGGTTATTCAGGGCAACAAGCAATACACCTGGGCGGAGAGTTATGAGCGGGTGAAACGCATGGCCTCTGCGCTCAAAAAGCTGGGCGTGGGTAAGAATGACACGGTCGCGTGCATGTTGCCAAACATTGCACCGATGTTCGAGGCGCATTTCGCCGTGCCGATGGCCGGTGCCGTGGTGAACACCTTGAATACCCGGCTGGACGCCGAAGCGATCGCTTTCCAGCTACAGCACGGCGAAGCCAAGGTGCTGCTGACCGACCCGGAGTTTGCATCCGTTATCAAGGGCGCGCTGGATTTGTTGCCGGGCAAAAAGCTGATTGTTATTGACGTCATGGATCCGGAATACGAAAGCCAGGAGCGCCTGGGAACCTATGACTATGACAAACTGCTCGCCGAGGGTGACCCCAATTTCCAGTGGAGCCTGCCGGCCGACGAGTGGGATCCGATTGCCCTGAATTACACCTCCGGCACCACGGGCAACCCGAAGGGCGTGGTCTACCACCATCGGGGCGCCTACCTGAATGCCGTGTCAAACGTCGTGTCGTGGGGTATGCCGCCGCATGCCGTCTACCTGTGGACGCTGCCGATGTTCCATTGCAATGGCTGGTGCTTTCCCTGGACCATGGCGGTGAACGCAGGTGTCAGCGTGTGTTTGCGCAAGGTTGATCCGGTCAAGATCTTCGAATTGATCAAGGAACACAACATCACCCACATGTGCGGCGCACCGATCGTTTACGGTATGCTCATCAACGCACCGGAGGAGTGCCGCAAGGGGCTGAACCATACGGTCAACGGCCTGATTGCTGGTGCTGCGCCACCGGCTGCCATTATTGAGGGCTGCGACAAGATCGGGTTCAATATTACGCATGTGTATGGCCTGACCGAAACCTACGGACCGGCTTCGGTTTGTGCCA
>VEQK01000038.1 GCA_018883265.1 Rhodocyclaceae bacterium
TCGGATGAAGCCGTGACGCCGGAAATCGAACATTACAAGCTGACCTATTCGCAAGTGACCTCGGAAACCGGTGAAACGCCGTTGGCCCGCCTGATCCTCTCGGTCGGTGGCGAAGAGAAAAAAGCCGAATCAAGCGGCTCGGGTCCCGTTGATGCCACCTTCAAGGCGATCGAGTCGGTGCTCAATAGCGGTAGCGAGTTGCTGCTCTATTCGGTCAACAACATTACCTCGGGCACGGACGCTCAGGGTGATGTGACGGTGCGCCTGGCCAAGGGTGGGCGTGTGGTCAACGGCAGCGGCGCTGATACCGATATCGTCATCGCCTCGGTCAAGGCGTACCTGAACGCGTTGAACCGTTTGCATAACGAACCTGCCAAGCTCAACCCGCAGGAAGGTGTGTGAGGTCATTATGAGTGAAACCGTGAAGCAACAGAGCGCTAAATCCACCACGGACGATGTCCGGATTGCCGCGATTAGTGAACTGGCGCCACCGGCGAATGTGCTGGACGCGTTTCCGGTCAGCGCCGCGGTTGCCCAGCGTGTCACGGCAGCCCGCCAGGGCATCCACCGTGTCCTGCATGGCGCCGATGATCGGCTGGTGGTCGTCATCGGCCCTTGCTCGGTACATGACAATGAAGCCGCGCTGGATTACGCTCGCCGTCTGGCTGTCGAGGCCGAAAGGCTCTCAGACGATCTGTTGATCGTCATGCGCGTCTATTTCGAGAAGCCTCGCACCACGGTTGGCTGGAAGGGGCTGATCAACGATCCCCATCTGGATAATAGCTTCGACATCAACGAAGGCCTGCGTCGCGCCCGCAAGCTGCTGCTCGACGTCAATACCATCGGCCTGCCGTGTGCTACCGAGTTCCTCGATATGATCACGCCGCAGTATGTGGCGGATCTGATCAGCTGGGGAGCCATCGGTGCACGTACGACAGAGTCGCAAGTTCATCGAGAGTTGGCATCCGGCTTGTCGTGCCCAGTCGGTTTCAAAAACGGTACCGATGGCAATATCCGTATTGCCATGGATGCCATCCGTTCAGCCCAATCGCCACACCATTTCCTGTCGGTGACCAAATCCGGGCATGCCGCTATCGTACAGACCTTAGGCAATGAAGACTGTCACGTGATTTTGCGAGGTGGTAAGGAGCCGAATTATGACGCGGCCAGCGTGGATGCCGCCTGCACCGAGATGGCCAAAGCCGGCGTGCCGGCACGTGTCATGATCGACTTCTCGCATGGCAACAGCCGCAAGGAATACCAGCGTCAGATGGAAGTATCGGCGGACGTGGCTGTCCAGCTCGCCGCTGGCGAAGAACGCATCATGGGAGTCATGGTCGAATCCCACATCAATGCGGGCAGGCAGGATCTGGTGCCCGGTAAGCCGCTGGCCTACGGTCAGAGCATTACCGATGCCTGTATCAATTGGGATGACAGCGTGACACTCCTTGACCAGTTGGCCGAAGGGGTGCGACAGCGTCGTCTGGTGCTGGCCGACAAGTAAGCGTCAACGCTAACAACAACAAAGCCCAGTCGTATTGCGCTGACTGGGCTTTGTCACCTCTGCGGACAGGTTATTTGCTGCGGGCGTTTTTCCAGAGCACGTCGCCGTTACCGCCAGCATGATTCAGCGTGCGCCCGATGACGAAGAGCAGATCGGACAACCGATTCAGATACTGACGGGCGTGATCGGAAACGGCCTCGTTATGCCCTAGATGAACAATCGAACGTTCGGCACGCCGACAGATCGTACGGGCCAGATGCGCCAATGCTGCCGCCCGGGTACCGCCAGGCAGAATGAATTCCTTAAGCGGCGTCAGTTTGCCGTTGTAGGTTTCCGCCCAGCTTTCCAGCTGGCCGACGTGGTCATCACCAATGCTCTTGTGTCCCGGGATGCAGATTTCGCCGCCGAGATCGAATAGCTGATCCTGAACAGTCAGCAAGGCCTCGCGGACATCAGTGCAGCTTGCCGGAAACTCTTCTGCGAGCAGGACGCCAATGGCCGAGTTGAGCTCGTCAATTTCGCCAAGCGTATCGATGCGAGGGCTGTCTTTGCCGACCCGTGAACCATCTCCTAGGCCGGTGGTGCCGCCGTCGCCCGTGCGGGTGACAATTTTGCTGAGTCGATTACCCATGACTTTTCTCCTTAGGGAGCAGGATTCTTTTTTAGGCCGCCCAGAAGTGCTGCTACGGGGCGGGTGGCGCGTCGTGGTTGGGTTGTTGTGGTGCTGTTTGGCATGACGCCGGCAGTCGAGGCGCCCGATGTATTGGCTGTCGCTGATTCGTAGGGTTTGTTGAAGTCAAAGCCATCGGCTGCAACCGTGTTCAGTCGGGGTGGGGTGTAGGCGTTGCTTGAACGCGGCCGATCAGCACGGTCATGATCTTGTCGGCCACTCCGGTGGTCGCGCTCACGGTCTCGGCTACGATCCCGACGGCCTTCGCCGTCGCGACGCTCCTGACGTTCCCGGTTATCGGGGGTGCGCTGGCTGCTGAGCGCGCTGCGATCACGTTTTTTACCGGACGGCGGATAACACCAATCATCTTCCGGCTCGAAACCGGGAACGATGCTCTGGCTGACGGCCTTCTTGATCAACTTTTCGATGTCCGCCAGGTAGGACGTTTCTTCAGCGCAGACCAACGAAATAGCATTGCCCAGATTGCCGGCACGGCCGGTACGGCCGATGCGGTGCACGTAGTCCTCGGGTGTGTGAGGAAGTTCATAGTTGACGACAAAGGGCAGTTCTTCAATGTCGATACCCCGTGCCGCAACGTCGGTGGCGACCAGTGTCTGGATCTCGCCGTTCTTGAAAGCGTTGAGCGCCTTCATCCGCTCCGACTGGGATTTATCGCCATGTATGGCATCGGCTTTAATGCCCGCGTGGCTCAGGGCTCGTGCCAGACGGCTACAACCTTGCTTGGTTCGAACAAATACCAGCGCCTGTGGCATGGTTCCCGAACGCAGCAGGTTCACGAGCAGCGGTAGCTTGCGATGTTCGGCGACCGGATGCACCTGATGCGAGATGGTCTCGGACACACTGTTACGGCGAGCCACTTCAATGAATTCGGGGTTCTGTAGCATCGTGTCCGCCAGCTTCTGGATTTCAGTCGAGAAGGTGGCGGAAAAGAGCAGGCCCTGACGGGTATTCGGCAGCAGATTCAGAATGCGCTGGACATCGGGAATGAAACCCATGTCCAGCATTCGGTCCGCCTCATCGAGCACGATGGCTTGTACAGACTGCAGATTGACGGCTTTTTGCTCGACCAGATCCAGGAAGCGACCCGGTGTGGCGACCAGGAACTCAATACCCAGCTTCAGTTCGGCGATCTGGGGCTTGATATCGGTACCGCCGTAGACGCAGGCAATACGGTACGGCAGGTATTTGCCGTAGGTCTTCAGGTTGTCGTAAACCTGGACAGCGAGTTCGCGGGTTGGTGTGAGGATAAGCGCGCGAACCGGGTGTTTGGCCGGGGAAGTACTGGAATTGGCGTGGGGTAACAGACGTTGCAGTAGAGGCAGGCTGAAAGCTGCAGTCTTTCCCGTGCCGGTTTGGGCGCAGGCTTTGAGATCCGCACCGCGGATGACAGTCGGGATCGCCGCTGCCTGAATCGGCGTTGGCGTGGTATATCCGGTCTCGGTGATCGCACGCATGATCGCCGGATCCAGCCCCAGTTCGGCGAAGGTCAGGGTGGCGGACTTGTCACTCTCGGGTAACTCTGACAGGGCTTTTGTCCCTGATTCTGCGTTCAATTCACTCATGGGTCGATTATACACAGCGCAAATCCCAGAATCGGCCTTTAAATCCGTATAATTCAGGGTTTTGGAAGGTTTTCCGGAGTCATAAAGCGGCCCTGGAAAACTTAAACCCTAGGCAAAACCACGTTTTTGAATCTCAAGAGAGGCAATCCCATGATTTCACATCGTTCGACCGCTATGACCCTGACGCCGGTTCGCTCACTCCTGGCGTGTGCCTTACTGGGAATGTCGGCGATGGCCTTCGCCAAAACCGAGCTCACCATGGCGCACCAACTGGAAGGTCAGCATGCGCGCGAACTTGAGCAATTGGTCAACGGTTTCAACGCTGGGAACAAAGATGTCGAGGTTCGCCTGGTCAAGCGTTCGCCCAATGGCAAACCCTCGGTGCTGAATCTGGCAACCCGTGCTGATCTGGCGCAGTACCTAAACAAACCGGATGCCTACGTCGCGGTTGAAAAGCTGCTCGCGGACAACAAGGTCAAGTTCAACCCGAAGTCGATTGCCGAGCCGCTCCGTAACTCCGTAACTGTCAACAATCAGGTTCAGGCACTGCCAGTCGCTTTTACGACGCCGCTACTTTTCTGGAACAAGGAGCTCTTCAAAGAGTCGGGCCTCGATCCGAACAAGCCACCAAAGACCTGGGAAGAGGTTCAGGATATTTCCGGCAAGCTCAAGGCACGCTGCTCCTATACGACATCGTGGCCGGTATGGATCCACATCGATAACGTTTCGGCCTGGGCTGGTTCTCCGACGGTCACTGGCGATGGCAAACTTGCCTTTAATACGCTTATTCAGGTCCGACACCTGGCACGACTGACTTCCTGGTACAAAACCGAGTACTTCACCAGCTTCGGTTTTGGCAACGAAGCGGACGCCCATTTCGTCAATGGCGAATGCGCCATGATCACCACCAACTCGGAAGTCGTGACAGAACTCCAAGCCAGCAAGAAATTTGACTTTGGTGTTGCGCCGCTACCGGTGATTGACGACAACACAGGCGCCCCATTCAACACACTGGCTTCGGGTGCTGCGATCTGGGTGGGGCAGGGCCATGGCAAGGAAGAGTACAAAGCAGCGGCAAAGTTCTTGGAATACACGCTGACGCCGCAAACCCAGCTCATTATTGCCCGTCAAGGTGGCTTCCTGCCGCTGACGCCGGCTGCTCAGGCAGGCGCCCAGAGTAAGTTGCTGCGCGATGATCTGCAAGCACAGGATATGGGTCTGGCGAATGTGATGAAAGCCAGTGCACCGGGTGCCACGGTTGGCTGGATCTCTTTTAACCCGAAACTTCGCCAGATCGTGAACGAAGAAATGGATCAGGTCTTCACGGGCAAGAAGTCAGCCAAGTCTGCGTTAGATAATGCTGTTGTGCGCGGTCAGGCGGTCTATGAACCCCTGCCAACGGTGACAAGGACAGCCGCCAAAAAAGGCCGTAAGTAATCGAGTCATGCCTGTAACGACCTGCTTGCCCATTCAAACACGACATCACGCTCAGTATTGCACTAGGACCCATTCGTCATGAAAAGCGCCGAAATCCGGAACAAGTTTCTCCGTTTCTTCGAATCCAAAGGTCACACCATCGTGCCCTCCAGCTCGCTGGTGCCGGGTAACGACCCGACCCTGCTCTTCACCAACTCGGGGATGGTTCAGTTCAAGGACGTGTTTCTGGGACAGGATAAGCGGCCGTATACGCGGGCAACCTCGTCGCAGCGTAGCGTGCGGGCAGGTGGTAAGCATAATGACCTGGAGAATGTCGGCTACACGGCGCGTCATCACACCTTCTTCGAGATGCTGGGCAACTTCAGCTTCGGCGATTATTTCAAGCGTGACGCTATCAACTTCGCCTGGGAGCTGCTGACCGGTGTTTATGGTTTGCCCAAAGACAAGTTGTGGGTCACGGTTTATCAGGAAGACGACGAAGCTCACGAGATCTGGTCGAAAGAAGTCGGGGTGCCGCCCGAACGCATCATCCGTATTGGTGACAACAAGGGGGCCCGTTACGCGTCGGATAATTTCTGGCAGATGGCCGACACTGGTCCCTGTGGTCCCTGTACCGAAATTTTCTACGACCATGGCCCGGACATCTGGGGCGGCCCTCCGGGCTCCCCGGAAGAGGACGGCGACCGCTACAT
This sequence comes from Rhodocyclaceae bacterium, assembly GCA_018883265.1. Taxonomy (GTDB): domain Bacteria; phylum Pseudomonadota; class Gammaproteobacteria; order Burkholderiales; family Rhodocyclaceae; genus Fluviibacter. The sequence continues at coordinate 5,887 of VEQK01000038.1, forward strand.
CGAAATCTGGAACCTCGTGTTCATGCAGTACAACCGTGATGAGAATGGCGTGCTGCACCCGCTGCCACGTCCTTGCGTCGATACCGGCATGGGGCTGGAGCGCATTGCTGCCGTTTTGCAGCACGTACACAGCAATTATGAAATTGACCTATTCCAGAGCCTGATTACGGCTGCACAGAAGGCCGTACATGTCGCGGGTGGTGAAGCTAGCATTGACGCGGCTTCGCTGAAGGTGATCGCCGACCACATTCGTGCCTGTGCGTTCCTGATCGTTGACGGCGTTATTCCGGGCAATGAGGGGCGGGGGTATGTGTTGCGCCGGATCGTTCGCCGCGCGATTCGTCATGGTTACAAGCTCGGCGCCCGGACGCCATTTTTCAATACGCTGGTGCCTGCTCTGGTCGCCGAAATGGGTGAAGCCTATCCGGAGCTCGCACGTGCCGAGCAGCGTGTCACCGACATTCTGCGTCTGGAAGAAGAGCGTTTCTTCGAGACCATTGCGCATGGTATGGAAATTCTGGATGGCGCTCTGGCGACCTTGCCGGAAGGTGGGGTGCTGGATGGTGAAACCGCTTTCAAACTACATGACACCTATGGTTTCCCGCTTGATCTGACTGCCGACGTGTGCCGTGAACGCGACCTTAACGTGGACGAAGCGGCATTTGATGCTGCCATGACGCGTCAACGCGAGCAGGCGCGTGCAGCCGGTAAATTCCATATGGCTGCCGCCTTGTCCTACGATGGTCCAACGACACAGTTCGAGGGTTACGAACTTCTCGCTACCGAATCGAACATCATCGCCTTGTACAAGGATGGTGTGGCTGTAAACAGCCTGGCCGCCGGAGATACCGGCGTCATCGTCCTCGACAAAACACCGTTCTATGCCGAGTCGGGCGGTCAGGTTGGTGATGACGGCATTCTGACATCGGTGCACGGCGAGTTTCTGGTTGAAGATACCCAGAAGATCCAGCCGCAGGTATTCGGTCATCACGGCACGCTGCGACAGGGTTCGCTAACTGTCGGCAATACGGTTGATGCGCGCGTCAACGTGCTTGATCGTGAACGCACCATGCGCAACCACTCGGCGACCCATTTGATGCACAAGGCACTGCGCGAAGTACTGGGCGAACATGTGCAACAGAAGGGCTCGCTCGTTGATCCGGAGAAGACCCGTTTCGATTTTGCGCACAACGCACCCATGACGATGGAGCAGATATGCGCTGTGGAAGATCTTGTCAACCGCGAGATTATGCGTAACGTGCCGACCGAAGCACGCGAAATGGCGATTGAAGATGCGCAGAAGTTGGGCGCCATGATGCTCTTCGGTGAAAAATATGGCGACAAAGTGCGCGTGCTGGATATTGGTAGTTCGCGTGAGCTGTGCGGCGGCACGCATGTCAGGCGCACGGGTGATATTGGTCTCTTCACCATCCTATCCGAGTCGGGTGTCGCGGCAGGTGTTCGCCGTGTCGAAGCGCTCACCGGCGACTATGCGTTGGCGGCCGTCCAGTTCCGTCGTCAGGCATTGAACGAAGTGGCCGGGCTCGTGAAGTGCAAGCCGGCGGAATTACCAACGCGTGTTGGCGCTATGCTGGAAGGTCATAAAGCCCAGGAGAAGGAAATCAACCGTCTGCAGTCCAAGTTGGCAGCCGCCCAGGGTGGTGATCTCGTGAGCAAGGCTGAGCAGATCAACGGTGTTTCCGTACTGGCAGTCAAACTCGAAGGTGTCACTGGTTCGGGGCTGAGAGAGACGCTGGATACACTCAAAGAGCAGCTCAAGTCGGGCGTCATCGTGCTCGGCGTGGCCGAAGGCGATAAGGTTTCGGTGATTGCCGGCGTGACGCCGGATCTGGTCGGACGATTCAAGGCCGGTGAATTAGTCAACCATGTCGCGGCGCAAGTCGGTGGCAAGGGTGGCGGTCGTCCGGATATGGCCCAGGCGGGCGGCACACAGCCGGCTAATCTGGCGAACGCGCTGGCATCGGTCAGCGCCTGGGTTGCCGGACGCTAGAACGGTAGTTGAATCTCCGGGCGTGCTTGTTTGAGCACGCGTCGGAATTCGCCCTGAATGCGGGCGAGTGCCTCGGGCGTGTCGGCCTCAAAGCGCAGCACGACGACCGGGGTGGTGTTCGAGGGACGGGCAAGGCCGAAGCCATCGGCGTATTCCACACGCAGGCCATCGATGGTGATCACATCACGCGCACCGGGAAAATCCGGTGCAATGGCTAGTTCGGCCATCAGCGCATGCGGTTCACCTTCCTGCATGGCGATGTTGAGTTCCGGCGTGCTCTGGCTATTGGGCAGACCCTTCAGTACGGGGTTGGCGTCTGCGGCGCGCGACAGAATCTCCAGCAGACGGGCGCCGGTGTAGAGGCCATCGTCGAAGCCGAACCAGCGCTCCTTGAAGAACACATGGCCGCTCATTTCGCCGGCCAGCGGTGCACCGGTTTCCTTGAGTTTGGCTTTGATCAGGGCATGACCGGTTTTCCACATCAGCGGTTGGCCACCGGCAGCACGAATCGCATCGCCGAGCAGGCGCGAGCATTTCACGTCAAAGATGATCGGTGCGCCGGGACAACGTGAGAGCACATCCTGCGCAAACAGCATCATCTGGCGATCCGGGAAGATCACTTCGCCGTCTTTGGTGACTACGCCGAGGCGGTCGCCATCGCCATCAAAGGCCAGGCCGATTTCGGCATCCGACTTCTTGAGTTCAGCGACGAGGTCTTCGAGGTTTTCCGGTTTGGAAGGGTCCGGATGGTGATTCGGGAAGGTACCGTCAATCTCGCAGTACATGGGGATGACGTTGCAGCCCATGCGCCGGAACAATTCGGGCGCCAGTTCGCCGGCGACACCATTGCCGCAATCGACGGCAATCGCCATCGGACGCGCCAGTTTCACGTCACCGACGATCTTGTCCAGATAGGCGGATTTGACGTCAGCCGTGCGTATCGTGCCGGGCTGGTCAGCCCAGTGAACATCACCCGCTTCAATACGTTGTTTCAATGCCTGAATCGCATCGCCGGCAAGTGTGTCACCCGCGATGACCATCTTGAGGCCGTTGTAATCTGGCGGATTATGACTACCCGTCACCGAAACACAAGAATAGGTTTCGAGCTGGAAACCGGCAAAATAAGTCACCGGTGTCGGCACGCAGCCCACGTCAATCGCATCGATGCCAGCGGCGGTAATGCCTTCCTGTAACGCGCGGGAGAGACTGGGGCCGGACAGTCGACCATCGCGACCGACCGCAATTGCTTTCACGCCTTTCTCACGTGCCAGCGTACCTAAACCGAGGCCAACTGCACGAACCACCTCCGGAGTGAGTGTGTCATCGACGATGCCACGGATATCGTAGGCTTTGAAGATCGATGTGGGTAGGTCGGGAATCGAAAATCGTGACATAGAGCTCTCGTCAGTGGGACGCACGGGCAGGCAGGCTAAGCCCGAGCGATTGCGCAAAAAAACCAATTATACGGGTGGGCAGCCATAGATCACGCTGGGCGCCCCGTCCGCCGGTAAATCCGACGTGACCTCCGGACGTCGGCATTTCGAGGGTGATAGCGGACGAACACTGGATAGGTGCGGGATAACAAGCCTCGGTCAGAAACGGATCGTTGCGTGGCATAAGGAGTAGCGTTGGCAGACGAACCCCGCTCAGTAGCGGTAGCGCTGAGGCACGGCGCCAGTAGTCGTCGACGCCGGCAAAGCCATGCAACGGTGCAGTCACGGTATCGTCGAATTCCCGCAGCGTGGTTGCTGCACGCATTCGTACGGCATTGAACAATCCGGGAAACTGCTGCAATCGTGCCTCACTCTGTGCCTTCATGGTGCGCAAAAAGTGTTGGGTATAAACCCTTCGGTTGGCACCCTGATCCAGCCAGGCGCCGCAGGCGGCCACATTCATCGGCGGTGAAACGGCCGCCGCTGCATTGATAACGGTGCTGGCTGACGCGCCCTGCTCTCCCAACCATTTCATGAGGGCGTTGCCTCCCAGCGAAACACCCGCAGCGCAGATGGTCCTGTCGGGATAACGGGTGCGGAAGCGGCGCAGGATCCAGTCGATCTCGGTCGAATCCCCGGAATGATAGGCGCGCGGTAGTCGGTTCAGTTCGCCGCTACAGCCGCGAAAGTGCGGTACAAATCCCGACCATCCGGTTTGCTGCAAAACTTTCGCCATGATCCGGGCGTAATGGGATTGCGAGTTGCCTTCGAGTCCGTGGAACAACACCACGAGGGGTGCATCCGATTCGCCGACACTGATACAGTCGACATCGATGAAGTCACCGTCTGGCGTATCCCAGCGCTCACGCGGCCAGGCAATCGGAGCAAGGCGCAGCGTCTTCCAGACGGGCCAGAGGGTTTGCAGATGCCCGTTAAATAGCCAGAAGGGTGGCCGGTAGGGCTCAAGCGGATCCATGGTCAGTGCAGGGTATGCGCAGCAGCGGCTACCTGTGCTTCAATCGTGGCCAATTGTGCTGTTGCCTGATGGCAGACCAGTCGCCAACCGTTGCCGCCACGGACGTAGACATTCATTGCCGTGGTGATGCCGTTACGCTTAACCAGTGCATTTGGGTGTTCGGTATCCGTCAGCGCCTCGGGGACGCTGAACATCGTGACGCTTTCCTGGACAAGATGTATGGCGACTAACCCACTTTGCCAGCGCATGATTTGGGTGACTTCGATTTCCAGATGATGACAGCCGGAAAAAATGGACTGCCAACCTTGACGGATGGCAGCGTGGCCTGCTGCCCGACGGCCATCCGGATCAATACACACGATCTCGTCTTCATCGGCCCAGACCGCCATCAGCGCATCAATATTCGCCTGCGTAATGCTCTGATAGAAACCCTGTTCGGCTTCGTCAGGTGTCGAAAAATTCGGAACCGGGGCAGTCGGTGGTGGCAGGCTCATGGCGGTATTTTAGGTCTTGCGTCAGAGTAGAAAGGCTTGGATGGCTTCTAGAGCTCGATTTGGCGTCAGTTGCGTCAGACAATCCAGGTGGCCATAGCGGCAGGTGCGCGCGAAACACGGGCTGCAGGGCACCGGGTTCCGGAGAATGGTCACGCGTTTGGCCAGTGGCGGCGTGAACTCGGGAGACGAGGAGCCAAATAGTGCAACTAGCGGCTTGTCCAGAGCAGCGGCGACATGCATCAGACCGGAGTCGTTGGAGACAACAACATCAGCACCACTCAACAGATCGATGGCATCGGCAAGCCGGGTTCGTCCGCAGAGGTTGATGGCAACACCATCACTTAATGCGCGGATCGATTCGCCGATTTCTTCATCCTTGCCGGAACCAATCGTCCAGATTGTCCAACCCTCGTCGGCCAGTTTACGTGCAAGTTCGGCAAAGTGAGCAGGTGGCCAGCGCTTGGCCGGCCCATATTCGGCGCCGGGGCACAAAACCGCCAGGCGTTCGTTGCGCGTTAGCCCCAGGCGATGACAGATCGCCTCGAAAGCACCCTTCGCCACGTGCAATTGGGGTACGGCGTCTTCCGGGGATGGTTGCCCGGTTCCGGGCGCCAGTGCCAGAAAACGATCCACCATGCGGGGCAATGCCCGTTTGTTGAGCGTTAGTCGCCGATTCAGTAGACCGTAACGGCTTTCGCCTGTAAAACCGATCCGATTCGGGATGCCGGCAAAAGCGATGGGTAGCGCCGATTTGAGCGAGTTGGGGAGTACATAGGCGTTGCGATACCCCTGAGTTTTCAAGATCCTGCCAACATGCCAGCGGCCTGCCAGATCCAGCTTCCCATGCGCAAAGGGTGCCGGTATGACTTTGCCAACGCCGGGCATTCGCTCAAAAACCGGCGCCACCCACGGTGGTGCCAGGATATCCACCGCGCATCGATCCTGAGCTGCAATTCGCCGCAAGAGCGGTTCGCTCATCACAGCATCACCCACCCAGGCAGGGGCGACAAGTAGGGAAGTTGCGCTCATTACGGCCGCGCAACCCACGCCATCAATGACCGTGCGGTTGCGGGCCGGAAAAGGTGTACTTCGTCCCGCAATAGGGGCATTTCACTTCGCCGGTCTTCAGTACATCCAGAAACACACGCGGATGACCCGACCAGAGCTGTGTACCTTGAGGTGGGCAGTGCAGGGGCAGATCGGCAGCAGTGACAGTCAGCGAAGTGGCCGATAGGGTCTTTTCAAGCGGTGTGTTCATGGTCTGGACCTCAAAAAGAAGTGATCAGAAGATAAATCAGATGAAGCTCAGCCAGTCTTCATGCTTCGGGTTACGGCCGTTAACGGCGTCGAAGTAGGCTGACTGGATGCGCTCGGTAACCGGGCCGCGACTACCGATGCCAATTTTGCGGTTGTCCAGCTCACGAATTGGTGTGACCTCGGCGGCAGTACCGGTAAAGAAAGCCTCGTCAGCACAGTAAACTTCGTCACGCGTAATGCGCTTCTCTTCCACCGAGATACCCAGTTCACGAGCCAGCGTCACCACGCTATCGCGGGTGATGCCTTCCAGACAGGATGACAGTTCCGGCGTGTAGACCTTGCCTTTTTTGACAATGAACAGATTCTCGCCGGCGCCCTCTGATACATAGCCTTCAGTATCGAGGAGCAGCGCTTCGTCGTAACCATCGGCTACTGCTTCATTGTTTGCCAGGATCGAGTTGACATAGTGACCGCTGGCCTTGGCGCGTACCATCGAGACGTTAACGTGGTGGCGGGTGTACGAGGAAGTTTTGACGCGGATCCCTTTCTTCAGGCCGTCTTCACCCAGATAAGCGCCCCAGGCCCACGCGCCGATGGCAACGTGCACCTTGGCGCCCTTGGGCGAAACCCCCATCTTTTCCGAGCCGTAGTAGACCAGTGGGCGAATGTAGGCGCTTTCCAGTTTGTTGACTCGAACAACTTCCCTATGTGCTTCGTTGATGGTGTCCTGATCGTATGGAACTTCCATCTGGAAGATATGCGCTGAGTTGAACAGACGTGCCGTGTGATCCTGTAACCGGAAAATCGATGTGCCGCGTCCGGTATCGTAGGCGCGAACTCCCTCGAATACGCTCATGCCGTAATGGAGCGAGTGGGTGAGAACGTGCGTATTGGCATCGCGCCAGGGGACGAGCTTGCCGTCCAGCCAGATAAAACCGTCGCGGTCTGACATCGACATGATGTGAATCCTTTGGTGAAACATTGCAATGAAATTGCCAGCGTGATCTGCGGTTAAATCCAGCCCGAGTACGCAGCAGACAATATTTTTGATTTTAGCCGATTTCGGGCTGGAAATCAGGTCGGGTCCCCGCGCTGAAACATGCTTTTTTGGGGTCTTCGGTAAAATACCGGGCATGAATAGCCAAAATCACCGCTGGAAACCAAGCGTCACCGTGGCGGCACTGGTGGAACGGGATGGCCGTTTCCTGGTCGTCGAGGAAGAGACTTCGTCCGGTTTGCGCTTCAATCAACCCGCCGGGCATATGGAGGAAGGCGAATCACTTGTCGCCGGCTGTGTACGTGAGACGCTGGAAGAAACCGGTTGCCACGTCACCCCGCAGACTCTGGTGGGTATCTACCAGTGGACTATACCGGCTGGTGATATCACTTACCTGCGCTTTGCTTTCGATTGCCAGCTGGATCAGATTGAAGCCGGCCGACCGCTGGATGCCGGTATCGTCGCGACGCACTGGTTTAGCCTCGACGAGCTTCGGGCGAACCGGGATCGGCATCGAAGTCCGCTGGTGCTGCAATGTGTCGAAGACTGGGTTAATGGTCGTCGTTTTCCACTGGATGCGGTTCGGCATTACGGTTAGTCGCGTGGGGCATCTGATGGGTTGGTTCAGGCGTGGCATGGCGTGGGCAGTCTGTATGGCCCTGTCGCACTTTGCCCACGCCGACGGCCTGGTTGTCGTCTGCTATAACTGGAGTTGCAAAGACCGTGTTACAGTCGTTTATACCGAGCCCTGGTTACGTAAGCAGTTGCAACCGCTACGCCATGCCAACACGCCCGAGGCCGAACGAGAGGCGGTGGCCGAAATGGTACGCCGGTTCTACGTCAGAGCGGCCGAGCAGACGCCTATTGCTGCAGATGAACCCGGCAACAATGAAGATCTTGATGTGAATGGCCGGATGGATTGTATTGATCACTCCACGACAACCCGGAATATCCTGAGCTTTCTGCAACACCGGAAGTTGCTTCGCTGGCACGAGGTTGGGCCTTATGCACATCGTTCGCTGCTCGTGGACTCGCACTACAGCGCCACGTTGATCGAGTCCGGTGTGGAGTCTGACGCCCCATTGATCTACACCCTGGATCCCTGGGAGGTTGAGCCTGGAGGCTTGCCGGAGGTAGTGCCCGTGAGAGAATGGGCAGGAGCGCGTTTCTTCACACTGGAAACGCAGCACCATACACAAAAACCGCTGGCTGGCGCCCCTCGCTAGCCGCCGCTATAAGGAATCTGAATGTCACCTGCGCCAACCGTTGTTGTCGGACTGTCCGGCGGCGTTGATTCTTCGGTCGCTGCCCTCTTGCTCAAGGAGCAGGGCTACCGCGTCATTGGTCTATTCATGAAGAACTGGGAAGATGACGATACCGATGAGTTCTGCAGCACGCGTCAGGATCTGATCGACGTGATGAGCGTGGCAGATATTCTCGGTATTGACGTCGAGGTGGTCAACTTCGCCCAGGAATACCGTGACCGCGTGTTTTCCACATTCCTGCAGGAATACAATGCAGGCCGAACGCCCAACCCGGACGTCCTCTGCAATTCCGAAATCAAATTTGCGGCCTTTCTGGATCATGCCATCAGCCTGGGTGCCGATTTCATAGCTACCGGACATTATGTGGGCGTGCAGGATTTCGATGGCAAACGGCAGTTGCTCAAAGCCGAAGATGGCAACAAGGATCAGAGTTACTTCCTTTACCGCCTCAATCAGTCCCAGCTCAAGCCCGCGCTATTTCCGCTGGCCAACTGGCTGAAGCCCGAAGTGCGGGCCAAAGCTGAGGCGGCAGGTTTACCGGTGGCAGGCAAAAAGGACTCGACGGGGATCTGCTTTATCGGCGAGCGCCCGTTTAACGATTTTCTGCAGCGTTATGTACCCCAGAATCCCGGCGAGATTCGTGATCTGGATTCCGGCAAACTATTGGGTGCCCATCAGGGACTGGCTTTCCATACAATCGGCCAGCGCAAGGGGCTGCACATCGGCGGCGTGAAGGGTCATGATACGCAAAGCGGTGAGCACGACGCCTGGTACGTCGCCGCAAAAGATATGCAGACGAACGTACTCTACGTTGTCTCGGGGCATGATCACCCGGCGCTCTTCGTGAACGAGGTCACCATCACCGACATGAACTGGATTGCCGGTGAACACCCGCACACCCACTGGGTCTACACGGCTAAAACGCGTTACCGCATGCCGGATGCCGCCTGCGAGATCGAATACATTGATAGCGATCGCGCCGTTGTCCGCTTTGCTGCCCCGCAGTGGGCGGTGACACCGGGCCAGTCGCTGGTGCTTTACGAAAGCCGCGTCTGTCTCGGGGGTGGCATCATCGAATCAACCCGCATGGCCGGTCGCTCAGACGGTGCCGGACTCGATCTGCAGTCTCTGGCCGAGTAGCCCCCGAGTAGACACCCGAGTAGTCCTTATTCGGCCAGCGACACCTGGGCGCTGGGCCGCGCCGCGATCTGATCGAACAGAGATGCCAGGTTCGGATGTGGCGAACGCCAATCTCGTTCAGGCTGCCTCAAGTCCAGGTAGACCAGCGTACTGAATAGCGCCAGATCGCCGAGTGATATTGCTTCACCGTTGACCCACGTGTCGTCACCCAGGCTGATGCTCGCAAAATCCAGTGCGCGGCTGATCGCGTTGTTGTGCAGCGAGATGTTGCCCGGCTCCTGTTTTTCTTCCGGACGCAGACGTTCGTTTCGCACGGCAATCGCCGAGTCCATAATGCCGTCGGCCAGCGCTTCCCAACGTTTGACCCGCATACGGGCTAACGCGTTGTCTCGTGGAATCAGAATCGGGCTTTCGTTCAGGCTATCCACGTATTCGGCGATGACCGGTGAATCAAAGACGCAGGTGTCATCATCCAGAACCAGCGCCGGGATTCGACCCAGCGGGTTGACTCTCGCTACAAGGCTTCCCGGTTCGCGCGGCGGGTCGATCAGGTAGTCGTGGGCAATATTCTTTTCTAGCAGCATCAGACGCACTTTGCGCACGTAGGGGCTGGTCGGGGTGCCGAGCAATTTCATCAGAGTCTCCGGGGGTGAAGCATGAAAATGACACCCTACACGGAATGACTGGCAGTGCCCAGCACCCCTTTTAAGGCGATTGAGCCAGGCATCTGACCCGGGCGCCGAATGGTAAAATCAAACCTTTGATTTCCACGGATTCAGGAGCTTCACATGTCGCAAAACCTCGGTGCGTTGACCGCCCTTTCGCCACTGGATGGCCGCTATGCCGCCAAGGTCGACCCCCTGCGCCCGTACTTCTCGGAATACGGCTTGATCCACGCCCGTTTGCGTGTTGAAATCGAATGGCTCAAAGCGCTGGCCGCCGAACCGCATTTCGCCGAAATTCCCGCATTCTCGCCGGCCACCATCGTCGAGCTAGACGCCCTAGTCAATAACTTCACCGAGAGCGACGCTGCCGAAGTGAAGGGCATCGAAGCCACGACCAACCACGACGTCAAGGCGCTGGAATACTGGATCAAAGACAAGACCAAGGCCAACGCCGAAGTGACCAAGGTCAGCGAGTTCATCCACTTTGCCTGTACCTCGGAAGACATCAACAACCTGTCGCATGCATTGATGTGCCAGGGCGCCCGCGAACAAGTCATGCTGCCGACGCTGGACCGCGTCATCGCCAAGCTGACCGAGATGGCCCACGCGCATGCCGAGGTGCCGATGATGAGCCGCACGCACGGTCAGCCGGCGACGCCATCGACCATCGGTAAAGAAATCGCCAACGTCGCTTACCGCTTGCAACGTGCCCGTGTGCGCATCGCCCAGGTCGAGCTGCTCGGTAAAATCAACGGCGCGGTCGGTAACTACAATGCCCATCTCGCCGCGTATCCCGGCTACGACTGGGAAGGCTTCGCCAAAAAATTCGTCGAATCGCTGGGTCTGACCTTTAACCCGTACACCATTCAGATCGAGCCACACGATGCGTTGGCCGAACTGTTCGATGCCTTCGCCCGTGTGAATGGCATCCTCATCGATCTCGATCGCGACGTCTGGGGTTACATCTCGCTGGGCTTCTTCAAGCAGAAGGTGAAAGCCGGTGAAGTCGGTTCGTCGACCATGCCGCACAAGGT
>VEQK01000007.1 GCA_018883265.1 Rhodocyclaceae bacterium
GGATGCCGCACTGGCCACCCCAGGGCCTATATCGGCATCTACGAGGCCGTGGCGGATTGACCCTGCAATGAAGCCCATCTCCATCTACGAATTCGACGCGATGGTGCCTAGCGGGGGCGGTGTTATCGGTTTGGATGGTGTTCACGCGGTTCCGCCAACCGTGTTCGCCTGGCTTGAAACCGAGGCACTGCGCATCGCAGACCTCGGCGAAGGTTCATGGATTCGCCTGTCTCAACGCAAGGGCTGCCGCGCCGTTCAGGTGACCAGCTTTGTCGGCGTCCTGCGTGCGCCCAACGGATTCCAGATTGAGGTGCTGCCTAAGGTCGGCAAGGCCATCGATGGCGGGGCCGTCGAGGCCAGGCAGCTGTTGATCGACATGCTCTGCTGTCTGCAGCGCTTCAGGCATGTGCAGACCGACAAGGCCAAGTTGCTGGCCCGTCGCATGCCACTGCTGGAAGTCTTCATATCCGAGTTCCTGCGGGCAGTCGAACTGGTCGTCAAGCGCGGTCCTCAAAGTGACTACTCTGCCCGGCAGGACAATGTTTTTGCCCTGCGCGGCAAGTTGATGGTGGCTGCACATATGCGGCAAAACCTGTTCCGGGCGGATCGATTTTTTACCCAGTTTGATGAGTTCACCACGGACCGGCCGGAAAACCGTCTGCTGCACACCGCACTGCAACATGTGTTGCGATTGACCACATCTCAAGAAAACCAGAAGCTGGCGCGCGAGCTGGCGTTCGTGTTTGGCGATGTGCCGGTGTCTGACCAGCCGAGTGCTGATTTTCAACGGGTGCGCATTGACCGCAGTATGAGCCATTATGAAGGTGCCTTGGCGTGGACGCGGCTCGTCTTGGGCAATGAGTCACCGTTGACCGGTTCAGGTATTCACTCTGCGCCTTCCTTGCTGTTCCCGATGGAGGGATTATTCGAGGCCTTCGTCGCAAAGCACCTACAAAAGCAGGTCAGCCATGGCTTTGTGCTCAAGACACAGGCCCACAGCCACTACTTGGTTCGCCATGAAGAACAGGACTGGTTCCGGATGAAACCGGACTTGCTGATTCACGACGACCATGCCAACCGACTGGTGCTGGACACCAAGTGGAAGTTGCTTGACGGCATGAAAGCCAACGGTTCAGACAAGTATGGTCTGTCCCAGGCTGACTTCTACCAGCTGCAGGCCTACGGCCAGAGCTATTTGGATGGTAATGGCGTCTTGGCGCTGGTTTACCCCAAGACCGCTGCGTTTAACCAGGCGCTGCCTGTTTTCGATTTCCCGAAATCCACTGGGCTGAAACTGTGGGTGCTGCCGTTCTGTCTAAAAAACAGAAAGCTGCTGCTTCCTGATGATGAACACTTTTCGACCTGCCTTGGGGAGATAATGAGATTGAATAGAACAGCAAATTTAAGGATATTGTGGGCATGAATTAACCCGCTCGCTCGACAATAAAGCGAGCAGTCTTAAGAGTTCACTCCTCAGAGGCCGTGATCGCCAAGACACACCCCGAAAGCAAGTTCGAAAAGTAACATATTATGTAAGAACGGTTGTTTGAGGGGGCTTCGATCGTACATTCAGGGAGCGTTTCCGCGCCTAAAGAAGCAATTTTTACTCGTTGGGGTATTGTCTCGATCAGCACCTTGCTCGGTTTACGGCGGGTAGGTTGGTGGGTTTTATGGGGAAATTTTTCTAAACCCAGTCCTGTAGCGGCTTTCGGAGTGATTCTTAAGGACACCCTCTCCGCCAAAATGTCAAGACAGAAGGGGCTTTCGTGGCCCCTTTCTGCTTTTTCCCCACCGATTTCCCCACGGTCCAGTAAAAAATGGGGCTTAAGCTTGCTACATTCGATACTGTTACATAATCGAGCGTGACGCTGTGACTCCCATTCAAGAACACTCCCTTCGCCGATGGATAGCCAATGTACTGGCAAGGGAGAGGCAAAGTCTACGCAAGACCCGTGAACATCACTCAGACTTCAAACACTATGGCCGATGGTCGCGCTGGTTCTACGACAAGTGGGCTAAAAAGTCGGTACAGTTCGAGGAGGCGCAATTCGCTTAAGTCCGTGTCTACTGAACCGGGTGCAGCCCATAATCTAGGGGTTCACGTCACGTCAATGCAATCTCAAAAATACCAGCCTGCACTAGTCAATCTCTCCCGGAGGCCTACCTCCGGTACAGCTGCCCTCTTTAAACCACAGGTTCTCTGCGCGTTTTAGGTACTGTTCATATTCATAGTCAGACTTTGCCTTTTTGTAAGCATCTTCCGATAGGGCATGCCAACCGATGCAAAAACCGGTTGGACTGCGGCCGCAGCCGCATTTGTTATGAGAATTCATCCTGACCTCCAAGTACTAGATCGGTTGTAGTGTGAAACTAAGCTTAAGTTTCGCTTAAATAATTTTTTTCTCAGTGATATGACTAAAAATTATGACGATCGTCCTGGACAAATCAAACCAAGTGTCCTACCTTTTTACTTGGTTATTAACGTTTTGTCTAGGAGCTTCGTCATGAGTCAAGTTCATTTCAGCCTTGAAGATCTGTTCGCCCAGCTGGGTCTCAAGAATGATGCGGCGTCTATTGACGCTTTCATCAGTCAGCACCATCCCCTTCCAAACGAAGTGGCTTTGTACAGGGCGCCCATCTGGAATCCGACCCAAAGGGCGTTTCTCAAAGAAGAGATCATTGGCGATGGTGCCTGGGCACTTGCGATCGATGAACTCAACCGACGCCTGCATTGAATTATCAGATTACACGGAGGTATCAATCATGCTTTCACAAACTGATTTTATTGGATGCAGTAATCTTTACGAGTGCGAGGTTGAGGCGATTGCCGAGCATGAGCACGTGCCGATGGCGGTGGCCGTCGTAATTGGCGAAAACTTGCTAAGCACTCAGGAGGGCGTTCTTTGCCTGCACAAGATGGTGATCGAGGATATCGAACATGCGATTGAATGCCATGACCCAGAGAGAGCCCTAAAATTTGCCGAAACCTACAAGGTTGTGTCTGAGCGACATCCCTTGGCACCCGGGAGTAAAAGCAGACATTAACCATGCCGCTTCTTGAGATTACTTGGCTTCTGACGGCAATCTATACCAACTAAGTTATTAACGTCGTCTAACTCAAATAACCAGCCGGCACCGGATAAATAAAGCCCCATCACATGGATAACATCAACCACCCTCTGCTCTGGGGAGTCTTCATCGCGATTGTAGTGATTATGCTGACGGTTGATCTTCGAATGGGCGGAGGGGGTTGCCGCCGGATGAGCATGCGCGCTGCGGCAGTCTGGTCTGTAATCTGGGTTGCTTTATCACTGTTGTTCGCGACGGGACTCTGGTTTTATCTCAAAGCGATGGGACAAGAGGCTGTAGCCGATGAGAAAGCGCTCGAATTCATCACCGGCTACCTGATCGAGAAATCGCTAGCAGTCGACAATGTGTTCGTTTGGCTGATGCTGTTCAATTTTTTCTCGATCCCAGTCGAACTCCAGCGACGCGTCCTCATCTATGGAGTTATCGGTGCGATTGTCATGAGAACCATCATGATTTTTGCTGGGGCATGGCTCATAGTTAAATTCCATTGGTTGTTATATGTTTTCGGCGCTTTTTTATTGGTAACCGGCATCAAAATGTGGTGGTTTGCTGATCGAAAAATGGATCTTGAGAATCATCCTGTTTTGAGACTGGTTCGCCGCTATGCCAATGTCACGCCAACGCTTCATGGCGAACGTTTCCTCGTCACGCAGCAAGTCAATGGTCAACCGATCAGATTCGCGACACCTCTTTTGTTGGCGCTGGTATTTGTCGAGTTCTCGGATCTGATTTTTGCCGTTGATTCAATCCCGGCGATTTTTGCAATCACCACCGATCCGTTCATCGTTCTGACTTCGAATATTTTTGCCATTCTTGGCTTACGTGCGATGTATTTTCTGCTGGCTGATATGGCAGATCGATTCTCGCTGTTGAAGTATGGACTGGCGGCAGTTCTTGTGTTCATAGGCATCAAGATGATGCTGATCGATCTCTACAAGATCCCCGTTGGATTTTCGCTGGCTATTGTTGCAGCCTTCATTGCCATTTCTATCTGGCTTTCACTTCAGAAAAAAAACGGGTAGAAACAAAAAAGCGCCCGGAACGCGCTTTCTGTAATGATGTTTGGTGGATAGGGTGGGATTCGTACCCAGACTAGCGCAGTCCGCTCGCCACGCTGATGGCGCCACGAACCCACTGGTTGGCGAGTTGCTGGAATTTTTCCGGTGAATCCACTTCGCGCCGGAACTGTTCGCTCGAGACGAGATACACGCCTTCGCCCATCACTTTGCCGGTGGTGCTGTTGACGAGTTTGGCTTCCACCATGAGGTAAGGAGTGCTGCCGTTGATGCGGTTGCCCGTGCCGGCGGCTTTGAGTACGGTAGAAATGGGCACCAGGCGGCTGGGCTTGAAGGCGGCGCCGTCAAGTAGAACCCCGGTAATCGCTGTGCTCAGCCGGGCGACCCGCTCGCCCGGTTTGTAGCTGATGCCGAACTGTTTGCGCACCAGCTGGCGCATGGTGATGTCCATGGAGTTACGGATGCGGTAAATGGTTTCTTCCGTGATGCCGTTTTTGCCTAGATCCTTTTCGGCGGACTGATACAGCACGATCGGGTCGACCATGACAGTTCTGAAATCGCTGCGTTTGAAATCCGGGCTCAGGTAGCGGTAGATACGAATGCCGGGTTGGGTCGATACCTGCTTTAGCCGGTCGTAATCGGCCATGTCGATAAATTCGTTGGGGTCTGGTTTTGTGCCGACGCCGGCGCAGGCAGAGATGAACAAGGCGATCAAGCCGGGTGCGATCCAACGGAGCAGGCGGCGGGGTCGAGCGCCGGATATGGTGGGGAGATAGGTCATCAGGAGTGTGGGCGGATTCGGGCACATGGCAACCGAAAGCCTTAATGAGATAATGGGCAAATTATAAGCCCTGGACACCTCTGATGCCCCGTCACTACCTGGTTACTGGTGCAGCCGGTTTTATTGGCATGCATACCGCTGAGCGTTTACTGCAGCGGGGAGATACGGTTGTCGGGCTGGATAACCTCAATGATTACTACGATCCGGCGCTGAAGCTGGGCCGTCTTGAAGTCTTGAAGCAGTATCCGGGGTTTCGTTTCATCAAGGGTGATATTGGTGATCGTGAGCTCATGGCCAAATTGTTTGCGCAGGAGCAATTTTTCGGCGTTGTCCATCTGGCGGCACAAGCAGGGGTTCGCTATTCCGTGACTAATCCGCACAGCTATGCCGACTGTAACCTGACCGGTTTTCTGAATGTGCTGGAGGGTTGCCGTCACAATCAGGTGGGGCATCTGGTCTATGCATCCAGCTCCAGCGTCTATGGTGGCAACGAGAAAATGCCATTCTCCGAAGCCGACAGCGTCGATCATCCGGTCAGCCTCTACGCGGCGACCAAACGCGCCAATGAACTGATGGCGCATAGCTACAGCCATCTCTACAACCTGCCGGTGACGGGGCTTCGTTTCTTCACGGTTTACGGTCCCTGGGGCCGCCCGGATCAGTCATTGTTTCTGTTTGTCAGTGCGATGCTGAACAATGAGCCAATCAAGGTCTTTAACAAGGGGAAGATGCGTCGGGATTTCACCTACATCGACGATATCGTCGAGGGTGTGATCCGGGTGCTCGACAAGCCGGCGACGCCGGATGCCGGCTTTGATCCGCAGAACCCGCTGCCGCACACGAGCCGCGCACCCTATCGTATCTTCAATATTGGTAATAGCGACCCAGTGCCGCTGACGGATTTCATCACCGCCATCGAAACGTCACTGGACATGGCGGCGCAGAAAACCTTCCTGCCGCTACAGGCAGGGGATGTCACCGAGACCTTCGCGGATACCCGTGCGCTGGACGCCTGGGTCGGCTTCAAACCGGCGACAACCGTCAATGAGGGCGTGGCCCGCTTCGTTGCCTGGTACCGCAGCTATTACGGCCGTTAACTGGGGTGCTGTCATCCTCCTGTGATGAGACCGTTGCAGACTTTATCCAGACTAAATCCGGATCGCTGATATGAGTGATGCCAAACCTGCACTTCTTTGCCTGAATACTGGTTCGTCCAGCGTCAAATTCTCGTTCTATGCCGTTCAGAATGACCAGCCCCAGTTGGTTTTTGGCGGCCAAATCGAGGGCTTGCTGGGTCGGCCCAACTTTAAAGCCGGAGATCCTCAAGGTGTAGTTCTTGCGCAACGTCAGTGGGATGTGCCCATGCGTCGGTCTGACGCCGTTGAAATCATTCTGGCGTTCATCAGGCAGCAGGCGTTGGGGTATCACCTTCAGGCAGTCGGGCACCGTGTCGTCCTGGGTGGGGTCGAATACCCACAGGCGGTGGTGGTAGACGACCATGTTTTGCAGGTTCTGGATCGTTACTCGCCGATTGTTCCCAGCCATCAACCGGCCGAAGTGGAAGCCATGCGCCTGTTGCGCACGCAGTACCCGTCGTTGCTCCAGGTGGCATGTTTTGATTCGGCATTTCATCGAACCAAACCGGAGCTCGCGGATCTGTATGCGCTGCCCTTGTCCTACCGTGACATGGGGATCCGTCGGTGGGGGTTTCATGGACTTTCGTATGACTACATCAGCGGTCAGCTGCCGGCGCTCGACCCCAGGTTGGCAAAAGGTCACACGGTCGTTATGCATCTGGGCAGCGGCGCCAGTTTGTGCGGGCTGATTAACGGAAAGAGTGCCTATACATCGATGGGGTTTTCGCCGCTTGACGGTTTGATGATGGGTACGCGGACAGGATCGCTGGATCCCATGATCCCGCTTTACCTGATTGGCCAGCAGCAGATGTCTGTTGAGGCGGTTGAAAAACTCATCATCAAGGAATCCGGTTTGCTGGGAGTGAGCGGGTTCTCCAACGACATGCGCGATCTGGCGTCGAGCGACGAACCTAGCGCAAAACTGGCGATAGACCTGTTTGTCTACATGCTGGCACGGGAAACCGGGGCCGCCATGGGAGCGATACAGGGCCTCGATGGGATCGTCTTTACGGCGGGCATTGGCGAGCATTCCCCCATGGTCCGGGAGCGAACGTGTGCAGCCCTGGCCTGGGCAGGGGTGGAGATGGACCTCGCTTCGAATAAGGCGCATTCCGATAGCCCTCGTTGCATTTCTACACCGCATAGCCGGGTAAGTGTCTGGGTAATTCCAACCAACGAAGAGATGGTTATCGCGCGTGACACCTGGATGTTGGCCCGCACGATTTAGTGAGAATTTTCCAGAACTTCAGCCATAAGCTGCTTGTATCTTTCTGGAAAGATAGTTAATATCCCGACATGGCTGATGCAGACAAACTTCATGAATGGGCGGTCGGACACGATCCGTTGATCGTTCCGCTGTTTCTGAATCTTGAGCGGGCGCGCAAGGTGGCGCATGCCCGCGCTCGTGCGGTCTGGGATCAGCACGGTCTGACGCCTGCCGAGTTTGATGTGCTAGCCACGCTGCGTAATGCCGAATCGCCCTACGAGCTAACGCCAGGCCAGATTCAGGATCGGGTTTTAATTACGTCGGGTGGTTTGACCAAGGTGATTCATTTGCTGGAAGAAAAGGGATACGTCGAACGCTCGGTCGCCCGTAACGATAACCGGGTGAAGCCCGTCCGGCTGACGGCAACGGGAAGCCGTTGCATAGCGCGTACGATGCGCGATCTGGTCAGTATGACCCAGGAATGGATGCATTCAATCCTGGGCCAGGATGAGATCCGTTCGGCCTCCTCGATATTGCGCAAGATTGCAGGTTGATCATGAGTCTTCACCGAATCCTCTTTGCGAAAAGCCGTTTAGTCGTGATGGCGGTTGCGTCATCAATCCTTGCCGCATGCGCACCCATGCCATCACTGGGGCCCGTGGTGGATGCACGACCGCCGGAGTCCTTCGAGAGCAAAGAAACACTGGCTGCCCCCGAGGCCAGCTGGCCGGCTGACCGCTGGTGGGAAAAGTACAACGACCCGCAACTCAATCAGTTGATCGAAGAAGGGCTGGCCGATTCGCCTGACCTCAAAGCAGCACAGGCGCGATTGCGCCGCGCCGAATCATTGTCACAGTCGGTGGGGTCGGTGCTGTATCCCCAACTATCGGCCAATGGAACCGTGTTTGGTCAGGAGACCAGTACGAACTATATTGTGCCGGCGCCTTACACGCCTCAAGGCTGGTATTCCTACGGGCAGGCGACGCTTAACTTCAACTGGGAAATCGATTTCTGGGGTAAGAATCGAGCCGCGCTGGCCAGCGCCGTGTCGGAAAGCCAGGCTCGGCGGGCCGAGGTTGCGCAGGCCCGTCTGATTTTGACGACATCGATTGCCCGAAGTTACGCGGACCTTGCGCGATTGGTGGCCGACAGAACCACCGCTGAAAAAGCGCTCGATATCCGTACTAAAACTTGGGCGTTGTTTAATGATCGACAGCAACAGGGTCTCGAGAATGTCGGCGCCGTGAGCCAGGCTGCTGGCAAGATGCACCTGGTCGAAAATGAGTTGGTACAGATTGATGTGCGTATCGCAGAAACTCGTAACCGTCTGGGGGCGCTAGTCGGTGCCGGGCCTGATCGAGGTCTGAAGATCAAGCCACCGGCTACTTTGTTGCAGGCTCGATATGCCCTGCCGCCGGATATAGGCATTAATCTTGTAGGGCGCCGTCCGGATATCGTTGCTGCACGCTGGCAGGCTGAAGCTGGGCAGAGCCGTATCGAAAATCGCAAAGCGATGTTTTACCCGAATGTGAATGTTGCCGCTTTTGTTGGCGGCCAGTCTCTGGGCATCAACCGGTTGATTGAAAGTGGTTCCTACATGAGCAATGCGGGCCCTGCGGTTTATTTGCCGATTTTTCTCGGTGGCAAGTTAAGAGCGGATCTGGCAGCAGCGCGCGCCGAATATGACGAGAACGTTGCTAACTACGAAAAGACTCTGATTCAGGCGCTTAATGAAGTGGCCGATGTGGCGGCCGGCCTGCAGCAATTGCAAAAGCAGATCAACCTGACAGATCGCAGTGTGGCTGCCCAGAACCGGGGTCTTCAAGTCGCGGCTAACCGTTACCGTGGTGGCTTAGCCAGCTATCTTGATGTCCTCGTTGCCGAAGATGAGCTCCTGAATAGCTGGCGTGTACAGACCGATGTGCAAACCCGGGCGTTCATTCTTGATGTAGCCATGATCAAGGCGCTGGGTGGGGGGTATCAAACCAGTGCTGCCCAGGATCGACTGGATATCAGTAAGACTGAGGAGTTTCCCAAGTGAGTCGTAAACAGCAAATCGTGAGCAAAATTGCGGCGCGTAAAAAATCGTTTGGCATCCTCGGCGGCATTGTCGCAGTAGCCACCTTGGCTTTTGTTCTGTATTGGGCCTTTTATGGGTCGCGTTACGTCAGTACCGACAATGCCTACACGGCAGCAGAAATCGCACAGGTCACCCCGGAGATCGACGGCACGATTGCGACCGTTAATGTCGTTGACACCAATCGTGTTAGCGCCGGAGACGTTCTTGTATTGATTGATCCGCGTGATATGCAGGTTGCCTACGATAAGGCTAAGGCGAATTACGAGCGGGCTAAAATTGACTATGATCGTCGTAAGGCCCTGGCATCATCGGGTTCCGTCTCGGCAGACGAGTTGACACGATCCGAAAACGAACTAGCCCAGACCAGCGCCAGTTACCGTGAGGCAACGTTGAACCTGGAGCGCACAACGCTCAAGGCGCCTATCGACGGCGTCGTTGCCAAGCGCCAGGTGCAATTGGGACAGCGGGTCCGCGCCGGAACACCGCTTATGGTGATCGTTCCGTTACAAAACCTGCATGTCGACGCCAATTTCAAGGAAAGTGAGCTTGAAAAGATCCGGGTCGGGCAGAAGGTGCAACTCACGGCAGATCTGTATGGAAGCCGTGTCGTCTATCAGGGAGTCGTCGACGGGTTTTCCGGTGGCACAGGCGCGGCCTTCGCGGCTATTCCAGCGCAGAATGCGACGGGCAACTGGATCAAAGTCGTACAACGGGTGCCTGTGCGTATCCGGTTGTCGCCGGAGGAACTGGCCGCTAATCCGTTAAGTGTAGGTGTGTCAATGCGTGCGCGTGTCGACACGCGGAGTGACTGATGTCGGCCAATGAACCGACGCTGCAACCTCTGACAGGCTGGCAGCTCTGGGCTGCAGCGCTGTTCCTGTCGATGGCGAATCTGATCGCCATCCTGGACATGACCATCGCCAACGTCTCGGTGCTGACCATTGCGGGTGGCCTTGCCGTGACGCCAACCCAGGGGACCTGGGTCATTACCTCGTATGCCGTTGCCGAGGCGATTACCGTGCCTTTGACGGGCTGGTTTACGGCGCGCTACGGATCGGTCAAGGTCTTTGTGGTTGCTATGGCGGCCTTCGGTCTGTTTTCTGCGTTGGCGGGAATGTCGACGTCATTGGGCTTTCTGGTGTTTGCCCGAGTCCTGCAGGGGATGGCGGGCGGCCCCCTGATGCCATTGTCCCAGACACTGTTGCTGAGAATTTTTCCCAAAGAGAAGGCGGGCGCGGCAACGGGTATCTGGGCAATGACCACCCTTGTGGGGCCGGTACTGGGGCCAATACTCGGGGGGTGGATCTGTGATAACTACACCTGGCCCTGGATCTTCCTGATCAATCTCCCGATTGCGGCGGCTTGTGCCTGGATTTGCTGGAAAGTGTTACAGCGCTATGAAACGCGAATTGTGCGCAATCCGATTGATGTGGTGGGATTTGTCTTGCTCATCATCTGGGTCGGTGCTTTGCAGATCATGCTCGATGAAGGCAAGAATCTCGACTGGTTCTCGTCACCGATCATTGTGGGCCTGGCGGTCATTGCCGTGGTGGGGTTCGTTGCATTTCTGATCTGGGAGTTTACGGAAGAACACCCGATCGTTGATCTCCGCGTATTCCGACACCGGGGGTTCTCGGCTGCCGTACTGACCATCTCGCTTACATTTGCCGGTTTCTTTGCGGCCAATGTACTGACTCCGCTCTGGCTGCAAAGCTTCATGGCCTATACCGCCACAGATGCCGGCATGACGACCGCCTGGATCGGTATCACGGCATTCTTTACGGCGCCCGCAGTGGCGGCGATGTCGATGAAAATGGATCCGCGCAAGCTCGTTTTCTTCGGCATTCTCTGGCTGGGTCTGATTACCCTGTACCGGACGATCGCAACGACCGAGATGTCCTATTGGGATGTTGCTATGCCCTTGATGTTGCTAGGGTTGGGGATGCCTTTCTTCTTTATCCCGTCGACGGCAGCGGCGCTGGGCAGCGTTGAAGAAGAAGAGACCAACTCGGCAGCCGGGCTCATGAACTTTATGCGAACCCTATCAGGCGCGATTGCAACCTCGATGGTCACTACCTATTGGGAAGATGAGATCACCCGTAACCGTTCCGAACTGGTCGGCGTGATTGATCCGGGGCAGGTCATCTACAACCAGCTAACGAGTCAGGGCATGACCGATGCCCAGGCTCTCTTGGTTCTCGAGCGTATGGTGACCGAACAGAGCGTTATGCTGGCAACCAACGAGCTGATGCTGGTGGTGGCAGTCATGCTCATTGTTTCCGCTTGCTTTATCTGGCTGGTACCCAAGCCAAATCGGGTTGTCGATACCTCGGGGGTTCATTAACCCTTTGTTAAATTGCGGCTTTTTGCTTGCTATCCGGGGCGCTCAGGCGTATGCTTCGGCCGCGACGTTCATTTAGTGTTGTTGGCTCGTCGGATCCGTTTCGCCTCACAGCGTCGCCTTTCCCCCAAGACTCTCTCGCCACTTGAATTTCGCCCGTTTCGGGGCGTATTCCCCTATTTGTACTGTGGGACACTAAGTGGCTAAAGAAGAACTGATTGAAATGCAGGGCGTTGTTTCCGAGGTCCTGCCGGATGGCAAGTACATCGTCGTTCTGGAAAATGAGCATCAGGTAATCGCTTATAGCGGCGGCAAGATGCGTAAACACCACATTCGTATCTTGCAGGGTGATCGGGTAACACTGGAACTTTCTCCATACGATTTGACCAGGGGTCGCATTTCTTTCCGGCACCTCGACGCGCCATCCGCCGGCGCTCCCAGAGCGCCCAACCGCAAAAGATACTGAGCCCATTAGCGATGCTCAATAATGTATTGGCAGCCTTTGCATATTTAGTGTTCAAAGGACTGGGTTTTTTGCCGCTGTCATTTCTGCAAGTGCTTGGTAAGGCGTTGGGGATTCTTGGTTCTGTGCTACCCGGAAAATACAGGGTGCGTGCGCGGCAGAATCTTCGTCTGGCCTACCCGGATGCGACACCAGCGATGGAACGCGCCGCTATGGTGGAGCTTCTGCAGATGTTTCTTGAATTGCCCTATCTGTGGTCGAGTAGTAACGCAGGCAGGCTGGATAAGATCGTTAAGTGTGACCACTGGGCACTGATTGACGACGCTCTGGCGCAGGGTCGCGGCGTTATTCTAATTTCGCCGCATATCGGTTCTTTTGAAATGCTAGGCCCTTTCTACACGCAGCGCCACAAAGCGACCGTGATCTTCAAAGAACCCAGAATGCGTTGGCTAAAGATCTTCATCGACTGGATCCGTCTCTCTCCTGACCTCAAGCTCGTACCGGCCAATCAGACGGGCGTCAAAGGGCTCGTGAGAACTCTCATGAAAGGCCATACCATTGGCTTTCTACCGGATCAGGTGCCTGCACTTGGTGATGGGGTCTATGCGCCGTTTTTTGGCAAAGATGCCTATACGATTACGCTGGTGCAGCGGATGCAGACCATTCGCAATAGTCCGATCTTTACCGTTGGACTGGAAAGACTGCCCGACGGTCAGGGGTACTATTTTCATGTCGTGCCGATGGCTGAACCATTGTCCGAAGTCCCTGAACTGGCAGCCGCCCAGATGAACGCGGCGCTTGAGCAGATGATTCGAAAAATGCCGATGCAGTATCTGTGGGGCTACAACCGTTACAAGGTTCCGAAGTAAGCCAGGGCCTCCGGGAATCAGGAAAAGATCAGCTTCAAACCAATGAGAATCGTGGTGATCTCAAAAGCCCGCTTTATCAAACGATTACCTTGGCGGATCGCCAGATGGGTTCCCAAGTAACTGCCGACAATGGCTCCCAGGATTAGCGCGGGCAGCCACTCCCAGGCAATATCACCACCCAGCCCTACGACAAAAGCGCCGACACCATTCCAGACAAAACCCAGAATTACCATCGTGTAAGCCACGGCATGGTTGTAATCCATGCCGAAGTGACGGATAAGCCAGACAATCAGGAAAAGGCCTGTACCGGAAGTGATCGAGCCGTTGAGAAACCCGACTACAAACAGCCCGATGACCCCAACCCATAATCCCTGACCGTGCCAGTTCTTTGGCGTGTGCTCCATGCCAAGATTGGGTTTGAAGATGGAATAAATACCCAGGCTGGTGGTCAGTACACCCAGCGTAATCATGGCGGGTTTTTCCGGGGCTTTGAGAATCAAAGACGCCCCCAGAATAACGCCTGGAATGCCGGCGGCGAGAATGATGAGGCAAATCCGTCGTTCAAGATGGCTTTCCCGTAAATGTCGCAGGATGGCGCCAAAGCCCATGAAGACGGTTGCAACCTTGTGGGTAGACAACGCAGCGGCGAAGCTAAGACCGAGAAAAATCAGGATTGGGAACTGGATAAGCCCAACGCCACCGCCTGAAATGGCCGAGAAAAAATTAGCAACGATGGCCGTCGCTAAAAGGACAAGTTGCCCAGTCCAATCAAGAGTCATGGAGTATCCATTTCAAAGGGTTGGCTTAAACAGGCTCAACTGGTTTCAAGCAATTCAATCAACCGAGCACCGTATCCAACGTCATCATCAGCGCGAAGCCGATCACGAGACCGATAGTCGCAAAACGCTGATTGCCATTTCGGTGGGTCTCGGGGATGACTTCATTCGACACCACAAAGATCATCGCGCCTGCAGCGAGACCCAGGCCTATCGGGTAGGCAATCGCCAGGCCACTGGATAGCGTGAGGCCGATTACGGATCCCAGTGGTTCAAGCAATCCGGTTACCGAGGCAATGCTGACCGATTTGAGCGCACTGTAGCCGACGCTGCGCAATGCCATCACCACGGCCAGACCTTCCGGGATGTCCTGCATGGCGATGGCCGAGGTGAGTGGGATACCCACCTGCAAGTCACCCTGGGCAAAGCTGACACCGATCGCCATGCCTTCGGGTAGATTATGTAGAGCAATAGCCAGTACAAAAAGCCAGATTCGGCTGAGTCGGCGAACTTCAGGCCCAAAGGTGCCGCTGTGGGTATGTTCGTGGGGTGTGAATTCATCCATCCCGAGCATGAGCATGACGCCCAGCGTCATACCAAGGACCACGGTGAAAGCCCCAAGCAGGGGACTACCGGTTATCTCGGCGCCTGCTTTAAGACCGGGGATGATTAGCGAAAAGGAACTTGCTGCCAGCATCATGCCTGCCGCTAGACCTAGCAGGCTATCTTCGATTTTTTGCGGGAGGCTTTTTAAAAAAAATCCGGGGATGGCGCCAGTCGTCGTGAGGGCGAATCCTGCGAAACCACCCCACAGTGCGTAACGCATCGTGGTGCTATCTTCACCAGCGAGAACATCATAAAGCCCCACCAGAAAAAGCCCCAGAATCGTAAAACATGAAACCGCCAAGCCCATCGTTGCGAAAGGGTGATTTCCTATATGCTGGCGTAAGGATTGCGCAAAGTTCAGGGGCAGATTCATGGGGAAATTTATTGAGTCGCTTACAGAGTGTGATCGTAGCTTTCTGTTGTAATCACTGCTTGGCTATTTGTCCGTTCTAGCCTAGTATTTTAGACAGGTATGCGTTGATTGTCCGGCCTAATACAGACAATTCAGAACTAATTAATCTCAAAGGTAAAGTGGATGAATAAAACAAAGATAATTGGGCGCGTCTGCCTGATCGCTTTGTCTGTTTGGATAGCGTTGACCGGCGCGAGTTTGAGCTACGCGGAGACCCGCGTTTTTAGCGGCAATCTCAGTCTGCAAAAATATGGAATGGGTGAATTGAGGCGTTTCGGTTTTCTGGTCTATGAAGCGCAGCTTTGGGCAGGCGCTAACCCGGCGGAGCCCCCAATCGCGTTACAGCTAACCTATAAGCGCGACATCGCGGGTTCGAAAATTGTGAATGCCAGTGTTGACCAGATGCGAGAGTTGGGCGCCAGCGAGCAACAACTGGCGGTCTGGGGTGCAGCCATGGCAAAAATATTTCCCGATGTGAAACCCGGTGACCAGATTGTTGGGATTTATCGCGCAGGAGCCGCGACATTTTTATATAACAATCGAGAAATTGGCCAGATCAATGATCCTGAGTTCGCGCGTCTATTCTTCGGCATATGGCTGGATCCCCGAACTACCGAGCCTAAATTGCGTAATCGCCTCCTGCAGACAGGGATGGGGTAATGCAGCGGAGGCAGGTATTCGGCTATGGTGTCCTCGGGCTCCCGCTGGCATTTGGTGCTTTGCCGATCTATCTTTTTGTACCGGATCTCTATGCGCGTAGTGGCTTACTGGGTCTTTCCGTCATCGGTATTGTTTTACTGCTGACCCGTTTGCTTGATGCAGTGGCCGACCCCTGTTTTGGTTGGCTGATTGATCGATATCCCAGAAAGCCGATGCTCTATGCCACCCTGATCCCCTTCGGCTTGGGGTTCATTGCGCTGTTTAGCCCTACGCTGATCGCTTCAACCAATCCCGCAGTCTGGTTGTTTGCCACGCTGGCTTTTTGTACCCTGGGTTTTTCGGGCGCCATGATCGCCTATCAGGCGTGGGGTAGCGATCTTGGCGCTGATAGCGTTGAGCGGCTTCGCCTTACCGGGTCGCGGGAAGCTTTTATACTCGCCGGAGTCGTTATCGCTGCCGTCATTCCAACCTTCGTTTCTGGTGACCCGATCGCTGGCATGCAAATTCTGCCATGGTTTCTGGGGACATTTCTCATCATTGCGGCTGTGATCGTTCAGCAGTTACCGGCTGGACAGCAGATCATGGGGCAGGAATCTCTGGTATCACGACTTAAAATGACATGGTCCGATACCGTTTATCGGAAACTCCTAGCGGTCTTTTTTGCAAACGGTATTGCTTCGGCATTTCCGGCAACCCTATTTGTTTTCTTCGTGACAGATGTACTCCAGACACCGGATAAGGTCGGCATGTTACTGGGCAGTTACTTTCTCGCGGCGGCGTTGGCCGTGCCCTTTTGGGTTCGATTGGCCGAAAGAATCGGCCGGCCATGGACCTGGATTCTGGCGATGCTCTTGGCCATCGCCGCTTTTCTGGGCACTGCGTTACTTGGAGCAGGCGATTGGTCACTATTTCTGATTATCTGTCTGATCTCGGGGGTGGCTGTTGGAACGGATCTGACAATTCCAGCATCGATGGTGGCTGATCTTGGTGAACGGCGTGATGCTACGGGCACTTATTTTGGCGTCTGGAACCTGGTTGCCAAACTCAATCTGGCGCTTGCCGCAGGTATCGCTCTGCCGACGCTGGCCATGTTGGGCTATGCCCCGGGAAGTATTGATCATACCAACGTGCTTATCGCTGCTTATGTATTGCTGCCGATCGGGCTCAAAGGAGTTGCCTTGGCCTTACTTTATCGCTGGCGAAATCAGCTAACGATCAGTACCTAGTTCAATCCGCCTCAGGCGCGAATCATCCGCTGCAGTCCACGCATCAACGACCCGATCACCGGGAGTCGCCCATAGAGCTCCTCGGCAGCATCCCAGTAATCGCGGTGGAGTGTCACACGGCCTTCATCATCAAATTCCAAATGGGTGACACCCTCCAGCGATTGAGCGGTCTTACAACCCATGCCTTTAAATCGGAAATGAAATGTCCAGAAAAGGATGGCATCGCCCTCGCCAATGATGTCTTTGGTGACGCGAAATGCCGGATCATTCACCTGGGTAAACATGTGAGTAAAGATACGCTTGATCCCATCAATACTCGTGACGTGATTAAACGGGTCCCGGAAGCGCGCATCGTGACGGTAGTACGTGTCAAAGCCTGCAATATCTTCTGGTCGGAGATGCTCATAGAAAGGAACGAGCGCATCGACGGCTGCCCGCGTTTTTTCGATGCTTAAACGAGTCATGATTGCTCCTTGTGATGGGTGTGGCTAGCGGATATAGCCGCTGGAGATAGCGGGGGAACGAGGCGCCGCACCAACCTTAAATACCAGCTGATCGGCAGGATATTCAGCAGCTTCATGAAAACGGTGAATCGTTTGGGAAAGTGAATCTCGAAGGATCCTCTTGAAAAACCCGAGATAATCTCAGAGGCGGCCTCCTCCGGCGTGATCAAGGCGGGCATCTCGAAATTATTCTGTTCGGTCAGTCGTGTGCGGACGAACCCCGGATTGATCACCCAGGTGTTAAGTCCCATGCCGTTAAGATCAATCCAGAGGGACTCGGCAAAACTGATCAACCCCGCCTTGCCAGGGCCATAGGTCAGGGCGCGAGGTAAACCGCGATATCCGGCAACACTGGCGACAAAGGCAAAGCCACGGGGCCTGGCGTCCGAAGGTTGTTGCAATAGTAATGGCAGGATCGTTGCTGTTGCGGCAATCGGAGCGAGTAAATTGACTTGCAAGGAATGGCGGCTACTTTTTGCCGTTAATGAGTCAATACGCGTTGCTTCGTAAGTGCCAGCGTTGTAAATCACCAGATCAACGCCTGCCCAGCGTTCCTGAATCTGTGCCGCAGCAGATTGCGTTTCATTTCCGTCGCAAGCATCAAAAGGCAGCACCAGGATCTCGTTATCTTCATGCACATGTCGGCAATGATCGGCGACTTCATCCAGCGCTTTTCTTCCGCGTGCGGAGAGTATGAGATTAGCCCCCAATTTGGCCAATGCGTGGGCAAGCGCTGCACCGATCCCCGTTGAGGCGCCAATAATCCAGACACGAAGCCCTGCCCAATCTTGGGCTCGGATGGGCTGATTCAGATGTTGAGGCATGATTTGCGTATTAACGCTTAACAAAGCTGAGAGTCACTTCACCTAGGTCAACCCCCCACTTAGACATGGATGATCGGTTGAGCATGACCCGTTCGTCCATCAGGAACATCCAGTCATCAAAGTCGACGTTATAAACCTTATCGTCAACGGGCAATGCCAGTACATAACGCCAGCGCAGCGCATTGCCGGAACTTTCTCCAATGGCTTCGCCAACCACATCGGCAGCCGTACCCCGATAGCTCTGTGGTCCGGTTTTGGTGATGGTCCATACACGTTGCTGAGTCGACCCATCGCTATAGGTAAATCGTTCATCTAAAGTGCCAACGTTGCCTTGCCAGCGTGCGTCGATGACTACATGGAAACGTTTGACCACTTCACCGGAACGTTTCTGAAACATACCATAAGCATCCAGTGTTCCATTGAAATAGCGTTGCAGATCAAGAGCCGGCTGTTCTTGTGCGTATTGCGATACCTCAATACTCCCGCAGCCACTAAGACCAAGCAATGTACATACCGTGATTAATGGTTTCCGTAATAAGGCAGAGAGTTGTAGCATGATCTACTCCTCAGGCTTGGAGTGTGAATTGGTGTACATCGATGGATTCTGCCCGGAAGCCCGCTTCGCAGTAGGCCAGGTAAAAACGCCACAAACGGATGAAGCGATCATCGAAGCCTTGCGCTTTAACTTCTAACAAACGGTCGCAGAATGCGTCGTGCCAGAGGGCAAGCGTACGGGCATAATGACTTCCGAAGGCCAGGTCGTCACTGACACAAAAGCCGGCTTTTACTGCCTGCTGGCAGAAGACCGTCGGTGAGGGCAGCATTCCGCCAGGAAATATATGACGCTGTATAAAGTCTGTGCCACGCCGATAACGCTGGAAGAGGGCGTCTTGAATCGTGATGACTTGAATCAGGGCGCGGCCACCGGGTTTTAGCAGGCGTTTCAGCGTTTGAAAGTAAGTGGGCCACCAGCGCTCACCGACAGCCTCGAACATTTCTACAGAGACAATATGGTCAAACTGTCCCTGCATATCTCGGTAGTCGGTTAGCAGAAAATCACTGTGCCCATCCCATCCACCGGCCCTGGCGCGGTCTTGCGCAAAGGCCTGCTGTGCGGGCGACAGTGTGAGTCCGGTCACGTGAGCGCCACGGGAAATGGCCTGTTCTGCGAATCCGCCCCAGCCACAACCGACTTCCAGAATTCGGTCTCCGGTTTTCACGTCGAGAGCCTCAAGCATCCGCTCGTTTTTGGCGCGCTGTGCAGCAGGAAGCGCTTTCCAGTCGGCCTCATCTGCATGGCAGTGTTCTCGAAACAATGCACTCGAGTAAGTCATCGTCTCGTCCAGCCAGAGACGATAGAAATCATTACCAAGGTCGTAGTGCGCCATGATGTTGCGCTTGCTGCCACGGCGGGTATTTGCGCGCAGCCGATGTAGAACCCAGGCACTCAATAACTGCCAGCGACGCCCATGGATAGCCTTTTCTAGTACGGGACGGTTTTTGGCGATTAGGGTCAGCAGGCCGCTCAGGGAATCGGTGCCCCATAACCCATCAATAAATGTCTCTGCGGCGCCGATATCACCGCGGGCAACAATCTCTCCGAAAACTGCCCAGTCGTGAACAACCATGTCGACGACGGGTGCCCCTTCGCTGATGCCACAATGGTGTTGGCGACCATCCGGAAGGGTCATCAGAATCTGGCCTTCGGTTATCCCGTCCAGCATTTGCAGAACGATACGCGCAGTGGCGGGTAGCCTGGCCATATGATGCCCAGGGATAGTGGGCGCCAATACATCGGGAACGCAACCCGTGTAAAGGGTTTTCGTCATCGCTCCAGATTGCAATGCCTCACTGCGTGTGTTCATGACGTTGTCTCCTTGAGTGGTGATGACGGTTTGGAGAAAAAAGTGACCTTGCGCACCCAGAGGCGAAAAGCTTGCCAGTGGATTCTGACGATGACACCGAGGGTGAGCAATGGAAAACGAATGAGGGCATTGCGAAGTGCAGTTGAATTCAGTTGGACTGCGCTGCCCCGAACCCAGGTGCGCAGACCATATTGGCCGCTGCCGCTAACCCCGTCTTCATGGGGTTCGGCGCTGTAGTTGATCATGGCGACAGGGGACTGTGGTGTTCCTCCGAAGCGGAACTCATAGGCGCCATTCAATGGAAAGAAAGGTGAAACATGAAAGACTTTTCGTGCGTGAAGCCGGTCCTGCGGTTCAATTGGACGATGGTCTGGGTGCATAACCAGATAATTGTGTCGCTCTCCGAAGGTGTTACTCACCTCGCAGACAACGGCACGCAATAAGCCTACGCGGTCGTGACAGAAATAAAAGCTGACCGGGTTGAACAGATAACCGAAGATGCGTGGCATCGTCTGCAGGATCACTTCTCCGTCTTCAGTCACCTTATCCAGGTTGTTTTGTTTGAGAAGTTCACGTATCCAAATCAGCAAGTCCGTGCCATCTTGTGGGCCATGGTCCCGGTTTAAAATCTGGCAGATTCCCGACTTATTGACTGCCAGACCACGCACATTGAGCAGTGAAAGTCGGCTTAGGGGCAATCTCAAATAGAAGATCGGGTAATGAAAAACATTGCGCGCTGGCCGTGTACGTGCATGCATCACGTCACCGACACAAAGCGTCGGTGTTAACCAGCTACGCACAGACAATGTCATGAGTGCACCGCCAATGGCGTTTGTCCGTTTAACTCGAGCTCATTCAACACAGGCTGCTCGCCTAGGAGCCAATCGGGCAGGGGCGCCAGTTGGGAAACGGCACGGACAGCCGATGCAAACCCGTCTTCATGAAAACCGTAACCTAACCATGCACCCGCGAACAGGGTCCGATTCTGTCCGGAAAGCGCCTTGATTGCGCTTTGTGCCTTGATCGCAGGCCCGTCAAAAACCGGGTGCGCATAGTACATCTGACGAAAGGTCCTGCCCGGATCTGGTTCACGCCATGGATTCAATGTCACGATCACCGGTGTTTCGGTGGGCAGTGGTTGTAACTTGTTGAGCAGATAAGAAACGCTGACGGGGCTTTGTCCGATAGTTTCGGACATCTTCCCCGGAGATGCATAATTCCAAGCGGCCCATGCTTTACGGCGTGCCGGGAGCAGCGTCTGGTCCGTGTGCAATACTGCCCGGTTGGCCTGGTATCGAATCGCGGACAGGAGATTCTGCTCCTGGGGCGTTGCATCATTTCCCAGAATCTCCAGGGTCTGGTCGCTATGGCATGCCATAAGGACCTGATCGTATGATGTACTGCCCTCGGCACTGCTCACAGAGACCGCTTCAGGACTTCTGATTATCTTTGAGACAGGCGATTCGAGTCTGATATGACCGCCCTGGGCCCGGAGCGCCTCAATCAACATCGAGACATAAGTTCGGGACCCGCCAGCCACAGTCATCCAGGTCGGACGATCCATGATCTGCAACAGGCCATGGTTATGACAGAACCGGACGAAAGTCTGGAACGGGTAAGCCAGCATCTGTTCTGTTGGGCACGACCAGATCGCCGCAGCCATGGGGAGCAGATAGTCGGTACGAAAAGCGCGGCCGTACTGATGGCTATCCAGATAATCACCGAGTGAAACATCAGAAAAGTCAGGGTTATCAAGGTCTCGAGTCGCCCCCCTGTTGAAGCGCAGAATGTCGCGTAACATGCCCCAGAAGGCAGGACGGAGGAGATTACGTCGCTCGGCAAACACCGAATCCAGGTTGGTTCCTGCCCACTCAAGTTTTGGATTGGCTATCTGTACCGAGAACGACATATCGCTCTTAACGACAGGCACCTGCAGATGACCGAAAAGCCGGCAGAGTAGGGGGTAGGTCCGCTCATTGAAGACGAGAAACCCGGTGTCTACGCCAAAACGGTGTCCATCCACAAGAATATCGACCGTATGGCTATGGCCACCTGGTCGGTGGTCTGCCTCATAGACAGTGACATCATGGTGCTGGCTTAACAAGTAGGCAGCACCTAATCCCGAAATACCGCTGCCGATGATGGCGATTTTTTGGCGCATGATGTCGGTTTTCAACGGTTGGTGCCTTCAATCAAAGCGTAGGCCGAGTGGTTGTGGATAGATTCGAAGTTTTCCGAACTTACCGACCAATGGGTAATGCGCTGTTCAGTTTTAAGGCGTAAGGCAATATCGCGTACCAGATCCTCAACGAACTTGGGATTGTCATAGGCGCGCTCGGTAACCCACTTTTCATCGGGGCGCTTTAGCAAACCGAAAACCTCGCAGGACGCCTCCTCTTCCGCCATGCGTACGAGATCTTCTAGATCTAGCAGGGCATCGTTTTTGAGCGTTGCATGAATCGTAATGTGTGAGCGTTGGTTATGCGCGCCGTAATCCGATATTTCCTTGGAGCAGGGGCATAAGCTGGTCACCGGCACTACAACCTTAAGCGTGATGTCGGTTTGTCCCGAGTGAGTGCCGCTGAGTGCGATGCCTGCGTCAATATCAATCAGGCTGGTCACACCCGAGATCGGCGCTTGCTTCCTGATGAAGTAAGGGAAAGTGAACTCGGCCTGCCCACTTGTCGCATCCAGACGCTTTCGCATGCGGTTAAATAGGGCCTTCATGTCGATCAGCGACATCGGGGAATCCTGTGCCTCCATAATCTCGATGAAGCGTGACATATGCGTTCCTTTAACGGTGGGCGGTAAACCGACGGTCATTGTCACGGTTGCCACAGTAGCATGGGTTTCGCCAGTGGCGCCGATCAATCGCAATGGGTAGCGTAGCCCGCGTACACCCACTTGATTGATCGCGACGTCACGGTGGTCGGGTGTGCCTTGTATATCAGGAAGCATTAGGTTGTGGAGTGGTTTATCAGGTGCGTTCATGGTGATTGTCTCGATAGTTAGGGTTGGAAGTCGTTTAAAAGGTTATGGGTTCAAGGTGCGATGGCCAGCAATTTTTCAATGGCTTCGGTCATGGCCTTGCTCTCCGGTGCGATCTGGCTACCAAAGCTCAGGACCTGCTTGCCATCCCGGCCGATCAGATACTTGTGAAAATTCCAGCTCGGTGTGTCGCCGGTCAGGGCCGCGAGTTGTTTGAACAGTGGGTTTGCATCACTGCCTCGAACGCTGGACTTGGCGAACATGGGGAACTTGATCCCGTAGGTGTTCCGACAGAAATCTGCAATCTTCTTGTTGCTGTCAGGCTCCTGCTGACCGAAGTCGTTGGATGGAAAGCCCAGAACTACAAATCCCTGACCTTTGTAGCGATCATAAAGCCGTTCCAGGCCGTCGTACTGACGGGTAAAGCCGCAGTAACTGGCGGTATTCACGACCAGAATCACCTGTCCGGAGAACTGGCAAAGTGCCTGGGGTGACTCATCCTGGAGCTTCGGGAAAGTGTGCTGGAGGATAGCTGGGCAGGCTTTGGTGGAAAGCGCCCTATCTTTAGAGGTCGTCATGTCATTGCCTTGGGCCGCAGGCGCCAGGATCGCCAGGGCGCCTGAGATCAAGGTGCCGATAGCGAGAGTTGTAATCTGGGAGCCGGTTTTTTTCATTGGTTGTCTTGGACAAAAGTCTTTACGTTTTCAAATTATCCCTTAAAATGGGTCATGTCAATAGATTGTCCAAGACAAATGAACATTCAAGATCTGGAACCACCAATGAGAATCGCCGATGTCGAGCGTGACACCGGCATCGGAAAAGACACCCTGAGAGTCTGGGAACGGCGTTACCACTTCCCGAGACCGCATCGAGACACCCTGGGTGATCGGCTTTATCCTTCAGACCAGGTTGAGCGCTTACGGGTGATACGACGATTGCTCGACAAGGGAATGCGACCAGGAAAAGTTCTGAGTCTGGACCTGTCTCAACTCCATCTGCTGCTCGATAGCCACACGACAAATACTGTCGATACCGGGCGTCATGCCATTTGTCTCAGTCTGGTCAAACTTCTTCGGATGCATCGCAGCCGGGAGTTGAAAGATAGCCTCAAGCACATTCTCGACCGAGATGGGCTTCAGAAATTTATTACTGATACCGTCGTGCCCATGAACAGTATCGTCGGTGATTACTGGATACGCGGTGAACTCACCATTCCCGAAGAGCATCTTTATACCGAACAATTGCAAAACGTCATTCGGCATGCGATTCATTCACAGGAGACCGATGTATCGGCGCCACGCATTTTATTCACGACATTCCCTGACGAGGAGCATTGCCTCGGGATATTGATGGTTGAGGCGATGTGTGTTTCCGAGGGCGCCCACTGCACCTCTCTGGGGACGCGTATTCCTCTGACAGATATCGCAAAATATGCGCTGGATGGCCGTTACGATGTTGTCGCCGTGTCATTTAGTGCGGCCTATCCCTCGCGCAATGCCATCAGGGATCTGAAGCAATTCCGTGAGCTGTTGGCGGCACCGATTGCTATCTGGGCCGGGGGCGCCGCCTTGAACCAGAAGCGCATCAGCCTCCCGAATCTTAGCGTGTTGACCAACATCAAAGGTGTGCCGGATTTGGTTATGGATTGGCGCAACCGATACAGAGGAGCTAAAAGTGCCTAAAACAGCTTTGATCACAGGGGCAGCGGGTGGGCTGGGGAAATCTCTGGCAGATTACCTGGCGGCCGACGGTTGGCGTCTCATTGTCACCAGTAGAGATGCCGAACGGCTGAAGACGGCCTTTGGGGAAAGTCATCTTCAAATCGGTGCTGATTGCTCCACGCCTGAAGGCGCCCGGAAGATTATTGAAATAGCGAATGCGCATGGGCTGATTCCGCAGGCATTCGCGCATTGCGTTGGAAACATCAGACTTGGCGCACTCCACCGGCTTAGCGAAGCAGATTTCAACGACTCGATCCAGGCCAACTTGACCAGCGCCTTCCATGCGATGGGTGCCTTTGTCGGAAACTTACGTCAGCACAATCTCCCTGGTAGTGCCGTGTTGGTCTCTTCGGTCGCGGCGCAGATCGGTACGCCTAACCACGAAGCTGTCGCTGCCGCTAAGGCAGGTGTTGAGGGCCTGGCGCGGGGGACTGCCGCTACCTATGCACCCTATGGCATTCGGGTAAATGTGGTCGCTCCGGGCATCATGGAGTCGCCAGCCACTGAGAAGATACTGGCAACCGAGGCTCTGCGCAGCGCCGCCGCAAGGCAGTACCCGCTGCCTGGAATTGGTAGTACCACTGAATTGGCTGAACTGATGGCCTGGTTGATGTCGAATCGGAGTGGACGCGTTACGGCACAGGTATGGTCGGTCGATGGTGGTTTTACCGGTATTCGACCACTGGTGAAATAGGAGCACTTCTATGCGGCAATCATCAATGCCCACATCGGTCGGTTTACTCGGCTATGGCGGGTTAATTCCGTTTCTTGCGCTAGCGCTGATGTCTAACGCGGATACTGCCCATGGAATTTTGTATCGAGGGGCGTTGCTGCTCTACGGTTCGGTGATCCTGAGCTTTGTTGGAGCTATCCACTGGGGAGTTGCGATGATTGATACCAATCTGACCGATCATGATCGTCGCGCCGCTTATGTCTGGAGTGTTGTTCCAGCCCTTATGGCCTGGGCAACTTACATACTGTCGCCAATCCCGGCCGCGCTTGTGTTGATAATGGGTTTTCTGTTGCAGTATTGGCGGGATTCTTCGCTGGCGCAAAAGATTCAATGGCCAGTGTGGTATCTGCCAATGCGAATCAGGCTGACCGTCGTCGCATGTCTGGCATTGGCCTTGGGAACGGCGCCCCAATTGATCTATTAGTAAAACTGAGGGTTGGAAAGCAGCAGTGTCATGAAACATAACGGTTTTTTAGTTTCTCCAGATTGGTGTGGTCTCGACGAAGCAGGGCTCCGTTGCGAGCTCCTTGCTTACTTTACGAAATGTTTTGACCGCTACGAATCGCTCTTTAGCTGTCTCAGCAGCGAGCAGGCTTATTTAGAGAAGCCCATTACGCTGCGACACCCGTTAATTTTCTATTACGGCCATACGGCCACCTTCTTCGTCAACAAACTGCTGCTTGCCAAACTGATCTCCGAGCGAATCAACCCCCGGTTCGAGGCCATGTTTGCCGTTGGTGTAGATGAAATGAGCTGGGACGATCTCAACGATGCGCACTACGACTGGCCCACCGTGGCGGAAGTCAAAGCCTATCGTGATCAGGTGCGTGCCTGCGTAACCCGCATCATTCAAGAGGCGCCCTTTACACCCCCCATGGGTTGGGATAACCCCTGGTGGGCCATCCTCATGGGTATTGAGCATGAACTTATTCATCTTGAAACATCGTCAGTGCTGATCCGCCAGCATCGCCTAGAGTACGTACGGCCTCAGCTGAATTGGCAACCGGAACCCGTTAGCGCCTGTGTGCTGGAGATGGCGCCTATCAACACGCTGGCCGACGTGCCGGCCGGGTTAGTGTTACTTGGTAAGGGCGACCCGAACCAGAATGCCTGTTCGGTCGAAGGGGATGCACGTCGTTATGGCTGGGATAACGAATATGGTCGGCACGAAGCCGAGATACCCGCTTTCAAGGCAAGTCGGCTGCTGGTTTCCAACGCAGAATTTATGGGTTTCGTCGAGGCCGGCGGTTATGCGGATGCCCGGTACTGGAGTGAAGAGGGGTGGGGCTGGCGCGAGTTCACCGGCGTCTTGCACCCGACTTTCTGGCACCATCGCGCGGGTGGCTGGACATTGCGCCTGATGTGCGAAGAAGTGCCCATGCCCTGGGACTGGCCCGTCGAAGTCAATTATCACGAGGCTGCCGCTTTCTGCGCCTGGAAGGCCGAGCAAACTGGCCAGCCCGTGCGTCTACCTAGCGAAGATGAGTGGGCACGGCTCTATGATCTTGCAGGCATCTCTTCGGATACACCGGCGCAGCGTCATCTTGCGGGGGGTTGCAGTTCGGTGCCAGTCAACCGCTTTTCCCACGGCGACTTCTACGACATCGTCGGCAACGTCTGGCAATGGACGTGCACACCGATTTATCCTTTCGCAGGGTTTGAAGCGCATCCGCTTTATGATGATTTCTCCATACCTACCTTCGACGAACGGCACAATCTGATCAAGGGCGGTAGCTGGATCTCCTGTGGCAACGAGGCCTTGCGTGCTTCGCGCTATGCATTCCGCCGGCATTTTTTCCAGCATGCCGGTTTTCGTTACGTGGTGGGCGCGCCGCCGGCGCCGCCGGTGGTCTCGCGTTATGAAGACGATGCCTTGCTGGCCCAATATGCCGAATTTCATTATGGTCAGTCCTATTTTGCCGTGCCCAATTTCCCGGCGGCTGTCGCGCAGATCGCGCTCGAGGTCAATCGGGGCCGGCCACGACGGCGTGCACTGGATATCGGTTGCGCCGTGGGGCGAACCA
The DNA here is from genome assembly GCA_018883265.1 of Rhodocyclaceae bacterium. Classification (GTDB taxonomy): domain Bacteria; phylum Pseudomonadota; class Gammaproteobacteria; order Burkholderiales; family Rhodocyclaceae; genus Fluviibacter. The sequence goes on from VEQK01000007.1 coordinate 27,322, forward strand.
GCCTGGAACTGGCACGTGGCGGTTTCGATAGCGTGGTTGGGGTCGATTTTTCGGCGCGGTTTATCAATCTTGCCGACGAACTGATTGCGCAGGGTCTGGTGCGATATGCACTCACGGACGAAGGCGAATTGCAGTCCTTCCGCGAGATCAGGCTCGATCAGCTGGGTTTTGCCGACGCTGCATCACGTGTGACCTTCTGGCAGGGCGATGCCTGTAATCTCAAAGATGTGCATCGCGATTATGATCTGGTCGTTGCCGCGAATCTCATCGACCGGCTGTATGATCCGCACAAATTCCTGGCCGATATTGGCCAGCGCATGGTAGCGGGTGGCGTCCTCGTCATCACTTCGCCTTACACCTGGCTGGAAGAACACACGCCGCGTTCGCAATGGCTGGGGGGCTTTAAGAAGGGTGGCGAGCGCTACAGCACGCTGGATGCCCTGCATGAATTATTGGCACAAGACTTTGTGCCAATGGGTGCGCCGCGCGATCTGCCCTTTGTCATTCGCGAAACTGCCCGTAAATTCCAGCACAGCGTGGCGCAGGTCACCTGTTGGGAGCGGCGAGGTTGATCAGGGCTGGCCTAGCCCTAATTTGATTCGACTTAATCCTGGCGAAGAGGAAAAAGGATTTCGTTGCGACGAAACATCGGCAATGTCCAGGGCGGGTTGTATCTTGCCAGTTCCGGCATGCCAGAGATGGATAAACCCTGCTTGTGTGCCCAGTCCTCGAGTCGTTGTGTTTCCTCGTTGATACGCTGTTCGGTATTCATGCCCGAGTAGCGGACAGCCGCATAGCGTCTTGAGGGAATCTCTCGGATACTGATCGATGCGTTGTTTGGCCTGGGAAGTGTCGTCAGGTTGTACTGATTCGGCATTGTGAATTCCACCCGCCAGGTGCGAGCCGTGGCAAAGGATTTGCGGTCTTCCATCGGCTCAATGCTGACGGGTGCGGTCATGGCGATTTTGCTGCTCGTCTCCGCAGATATAGTCACCGGTTGCGCTGCCTTGATGTGGTTATCGCCAAAAATATAGCCGGCTAGCTTGCGAAATCCCTCACGAGTGGCGGCATCCATATCGCCTTCCACCAAAACTTCGGCGACGATCCGGGGTTCGTACTGCCGGACTTCGAAGTCGCCGTCTTGCTGCATCACCTTGTATTTAGGCGTTTCGGTGGCCATGGTGAGTGATGATCCTAAAGATATGAGGCATAACACAAGGAATCGGAACATGTAGAAACAATTTAGAAATGGCGGGGCAGGGAACATGATCAACGCTCGTGAGATGGCGCTCGATGTTGAAATTTTTCAGGTCGAAGTACGCCTACGTCTGTTACAAAAGTAACCAGGGTGTAATGGGAATAATAGGTGTCAAGGATTAGATCCAGTATGCGGGTTGCTATAACCTCATCACAGAGGATTTCAATACGGATGTTGGCGTTTTCGGGCCAGGAACCATCGCGCAAACCGTGAGCGCCACTCCCTCGCGCATCACTTACGGTATAACCACTCGCGCCGATCTCTTTGGCTGCCGTTGTGATCGTCTCCTCAAGGCAGCTTTCACAAATCACGGTGATCAGTTTTCGAACTGAAAGGCGCGAAGTCATATCGAAGCTCCCAGAAGCCATTGACTGGCCGCATAGTAAAGCGGAATGCCAATCGTGATGTTAAACGGAAAGGTGATACCCAGGCTTGCGCCAATCGAGAGAGATGGGTTGGCCTCGGGAACCGCCATACGGATCGCCGCTGGCGCTGCAATGTAGGATGCGCTTGCAAAGAGCGTCGCAAGCAATGTGGCGCCACCCACACTGAGATCGATGAGGCTGGCCGTCACAATGCCGATGCTAGCAGAGATAAGCGGCATAACGACTCCGAAGGTAATTAAGAAGGCACCGGATTTTTTTAAATCAGCGATCCGACCGGCAGTTACGAGACCCATTTCAAGCAGAAATATCGCGAGCAGACCTTTAAACAGGGTAAAAAATACCGGGGTGATGGAAGACAGGCCCGCTTCACCACTTACATAGCCAATGATGAGTCCGCCAACCAGCAGGACAATACTCTTGCCGGTCACAATTTCATGCATCAGCGCTGCCCAGCGAGTATTGCCAGCGGACCAGCGCGCCAAAGCTACACCAATCAGCAAACCGGGGATTTCGAGGATCACGAGGAACACAGACATAAAGCCCTCGAAAGGGACAGACAGACGTGTCAAATAGCTGGATGCTACTGCAAAGGTGACTACGCTCACGGATCCGTAGTGTGCCGCCAGAGCGCCGGCGTCAGCCCGCCCATAACGACCCCCATAGGAGGCGATCAGAAATGCAAGGATCGGCACGACCATAGCCGTCAAAGTAACCACAACTATCGGTGCTACCAGCTCGCCCGGGTTGTTCTGTGCCAATGCGACACCGCCTTTTAACCCTATGGCCAGCAATAGAAAAATACTCAGGCTTTCGTAGAGTACGCCGGGTATCTTGAGATCTGAGCGGGACAAGCCTGCGATCACACCAAGAATAAAAAACAGGATGACAGGATCTGACATGGTTATTTGATGGGTATGACACGGATTGACAGCTTGGAGACGCCCTCAATGTCCTACTAGTTTACTAGGATAAAGCACTGTATGATGAAAAAAATGTCATGGTCGTCGTCTTATCGACAGGTTTTGTAAGGAACAAAGATGCCAAGTCCGGAAATTCTTGTCTGCTCTGATCTTTCCGAGGGTGACACCAATTTAGTCTTGCGGGCAAGGCAGCTGGCCAAGAATTTGAATGCGGATGTCACTGTCGTTCATGCGATTGATCCCATGAGGTTTCCATTGATCGATGGGGATGCCGATCTGCTGGATCAAATTAAATCGCATGTTCGAGAGAGCTTGTACAAGATCGCAGAAATCCAATCAGGCTCAGTTCGCCTGTTATTGGAAGAGGGCCATCCGGCATCAGTAATTCCCGGTGTTATCGATCGATTAGGTGTAAATCTCATCGTAATGGGTATTCACGGGAATGGCTACCTGGCTGGTCAGCCGATTGGCGCAAATGTGTCTCGGGTCCTTAGAGAAACCATGTGTAACATGCTCGTTGTCAAGCGTCCAGTGACGTCGTTATATCAGCGGGTTCTTGTGCCAGTCGATTTTTCATCGACATCGATGAGGTCTCTTGAGGCAGCAATACTTTTGGCGCCAGAAGCTCATTTTTATATCCAGCACACATGCGAAATCGCTTACGAGGGACTGCTCTATCGGGCAGGCGCGGATAAAGAATCTATCGTTGATAACCGTTTGCGCGAACGGGACGAGGCAATGGGTAAAATTGAGAAATTGGCTAAAGAATTAGGTATGTCGCGGGACTCATACACTGCGGTAGTCAATCATGGTCACCCACGGGCAAGAGTTATTAGCCTTGAAAATGATTTTGAATGCGATCTCATTGCACTGGGCAAGCATGGTCAATCAATTTTTCAGAATTACCTGCTTGGGAGTGTTGCTGCGTATGTCTTGTCGACATCAGTAGCAGATGTATTGGTGGTTTCCTGAAGGGTCAAGACATGCACGCGGATATTCCACTGATCGCAACTATAGCCGCCGCATTCACACTTGCGTTGGCGTTCGGTTTTATGACCGAAAAAATCGGTATTCCTGCGCTAGTGGGTTATTTACTAGCCGGCATCGTTATTAGTCCGGCAACACCAGGGTTTGCTGGCGATTTGCATATTGCCGGGCAGCTCTCCGAAATTGGCGTTATGTTGCTCATGTTCGGTGTCGGGTTGCATTTCTCGATCAAGGATCTCTTGCGGGTAAAAAAAATCGCCATTCCCGGGGCGGTCTTCCAGATGGCAATCGCCACAGCGTTAGGGGTTGGGGTAGCCACTTTTTGGGGATGGGATATCGGCGCCGCCCTGGTTTTTGGCGTCTCATTATCCTGCGCTAGTACTGTTGTTCTGATCAAGGCGCTGGAGCGACAAGGCATCATTGAATCGATGAACGGTCGGATTGCCGTGGGTTGGTTGGTCGTTGAGGATTTGGTGACCGTGATTGTGCTGGTATTGCTGCCTGCCTTGGCCAGTATGCTCGATCCGTTGCGCGAACCCCAGTCTGGGGGTTCATTACTATTCGATCTCGGCAAGACGTTGCTGCAAGTGGGGGGCTTCATTGCCGCCATGCTGCTCGTTGGCAAGCGGCTGATTCCAAAGTTGCTCTGGATGATTGCCCGAACCGGATCAAGAGAGCTTTTCACGCTGGCGGTCATTACATCGGCCATTGGCATCGCCTTTGGCGCTGCCCTGTTGTTTAACGTTTCTTTCGCGCTAGGGGCGTTTTTTGCCGGCGTTGTTCTGCGTGAATCCGAACTGAGCAACCGTGCCGCCAAAGAATCTCTCCCGCTCCAAGATGCGTTTTCAGTCCTCTTTTTTGTCTCGGTGGGGATGCTGCTCGATCCCCGAGTGCTTTTAGAGAATCCCGGAGCGGTGCTGGCGGTGGTCGGGATTATTGTTCTCGGCAAATCGCTGGCCGCCATCGCACTGGTGCTGCTCATGCGCTACCCGCTGAACTCGGCTTTGACCATCGCAGCGAGCCTTGCCCAGATTGGTGAATTTTCTTTCATCCTGGCCGGACTTGGCCTGTCTCTTGGTCTGCTCCCCAAGCTGGGATTTAGTCTGATTATCGCTGGTGCGTTCATTTCGATCGCGTTAAATCCATTTATCTTTCGTCTGGTGGAACCCGTGTGTGGCTGGTTGTGCGCCCGATCGCCCAGGGCAAAATCGCTCGAACAACGTCAAGACCCCATGGCCGAGTTGCCCATGTCCACTGAGCGCCGATTCTTACAGGGTCAGGTGGTCATTGTGGGTTATGGGGTTATTGGAAAAACTCTAGCGGATGCCTTGTTAATCCGACAGATCCCCTTTGTTGTCGCTGAGCAGAACCGAGAAAGCGTCGAAAAGCTGCGCAGCGACGGTGTTGCTGCGGTTTATGGTGATGCCGTTGAACCTGCAGTGCTGATTCAGGCCCACATTGCTGACGCCTCGCTCCTGGTCATAACGGCTAATGATCCGGTGGCCATCGGTAAAATGGTCGAGACAGCACGCACGCTGAATCCCGAGATTGGCATCATGGTCGACGCCGAGGATTTCTCAACCGCCCAGATTCTCGAAGGCGCGCAACTGGGGCAGGTCTTTTTTTCGGATCGCCTAGTTGCCGAGGCGATGGTGAAATCGATCGAGCAACGCTATTCTGATCATGCGAGTTAATTCAGGCCCTCGAACAGCGTAACGACAGTGCGTTGAAGTCTCAATGCACCAGTGACTTATATGCGTGCCACGTAGCGTGGCCGGCAATCGGCGCGGTGTAGATGAGTCCTAGAAACCCGGTCAGGAAACCCACCGTAATTAGCATCACGAGAAGGACAGCCCAGACAAGCATCGCTCCAGGGTTCTTGGCAACGACCCCCAGGCTAGTTAATGCGGCGGTGATGGCATCGGTTTTTCGGTCGTACATGAGCGGCACGGAAACGACACTAATCGCAAAAACAAAGGTCGCGAACAAGAGGCCAATGCCAAAATAGATGACAATGAACTCGATGTTGTCAAAATTGACAATGGCGCGGGCGAAGTCGCTCATTTCGGGCAACCCGGTGTTGTAGAAGACCGCAAAGATGACCGCGGACGCACGAGCCCAGATTAGCGCAACAATCGTGCAGACGAGCGCGAAGAGGGCCAGGTTGGAAATATTGGTACGCCAGCAGGTCAGCGATTTTTTCAGATCAGGTGGTTCGTTCTTTTCCAGACGATCGGAGAGGTCATACAGCCCAATCGCCAAGATCGGGCCAAGCAACATAAACGCACTGGCTGCAGCAAGTGTCAGTCCGTAGGATGTGCCATTAAAAAATGCGATCGTCCAACCCATCAAAGCGAAGCAGACCCCATAGAATAGGCTTGCAAACTGCGCGCGAAACAGATCCTTGAAACCGTCTTTGAGCCATACGAAGGGTGCGGTTAGAGAGACGTGTTGGATTGACAGAGACTTATCTTTTGCCTCAGCTTCAGGGGCAGATGCGTAAACCATGGCGATTACCTCTGGTGATTTCTACATCTATATAGTAAGGTGCTAACCGTTGTTTGTCTAGGACAAATTATGGCTTTTCCAGTGATGCCCTGTTGTAAAGTAGAAATGTCCTAGACAAACAATGTTTGATGACCTAGTATTTTAGTAGGGAATATCCCTGTCGTTGGAGGAAGTTCATCATGAAACACGTAAATCGCTCCTTGGAAGATCTTTTTGCTCAACTTGGTCTGAAAAGCGACCATGAGTCTATTGAGCAATTTATTGCACAACACCACCCGATTCCTAATGAGGTTGCCCTCTACAGAGCAACGATATGGACCCCAGCGCAAAGAACATTCCTCAAAGAGGAGATTATTGGTGATGGTGAATGGGCTTTAGCGATTGATGAACTTAACAGACGACTGCACTAAATGAATTTTCCCGGCAGAAAGCTCCCGGTTCCAAGGGCAGAGCCGCCAGGCATGGAGACGCAGATTCTTAAATCGCTTCTGCGCTGGAGTCTATGGGGGTCGCTGTTCATCGTGGAGCCATCGATTTTTGCACGAGTGTTCGAGTGGAACAGCCGGATCATTGATGTGCAGCTAACTATAACCAGTATAGACATTGGTGTGGCGGCCGTGCTTATTCTTTACTGGACGGTCCTTTTTACCATTGGCATTGGCGCCACCATCGTCAAGGTGATGAAAGGCAACGTCTATCAGGCAGACTCCTACCCGCTGCAGGATTCAGAGAGGCCACACTTGTAATCTGCTTAGATAGGGATAACGCGCTACATGTATGAACTTTATGTTTGGGAGAAGAATCGATGCGCTCAATGATATGGATTGTCTGGCCTGCTTTTGTGGCCGCTGCGATTGCTGAATTTTGTTTTTTTGCATTGGTAGATCCACAGGTACTTTACTGGATGGGATTGCCTGTAAAGCTTTCAATCAGTGCAACCTATTCGCTGGGTTTTCTGTTCTTCTGGTTAATCTGCACAGGGTCAAGTGTCCTCACGTATTGGATGTTACCTCCAAGGATGCGGCAAGCTCTGGCGCAAAAACCCGATATGCCTGAGATCGAAGATTAAACCCATTTAAACCCACCTGGTTTTACGCTCGCTTATGATTGGCAAGCTATGGCCAAACCAGCATGAATAAGCTTGAGAAGCCCGTGCCGGCAGGGCGCGTATCGAGATTGTCGCGATTGGGCGTCATGGCAACTTCTGTTGCAGGTGGTATGTTGGCAGAAGGCGCCAGACGCCTAGCCAAGGGCAATATTCCATCGGTACCCGAGATGTTGTTGACGCCTGCCAATGCCCGTCGTATCACGGACGAGCTGTCTAGGTTGCGCGGTGCGGCGATGAAGGTGGGGCAGCTGCTCTCTATGGATGCAGGCGACATCATTCCTCCGGCCCTGGCAGAAATTTTGGCAAGGTTACGTAATGATGCGATATCCATGCCCATGAGCCAATTGGTAGCGGTACTGGAAAAGGAGTGGGGGACCGACTGGAGCAAGTATTTCTCTCGGTTTACGTTTACGCCGTCTGCGGCAGCCTCGATTGGCCAGGTTCACCGTGCAGTGACTGTCGATGGATTATCTCTGGCCATTAAAGTGCAGTACCCCGGCGTGAAGGAAAGCATTGACAGCGACATCGACAACGTCGCTGCGCTATTGAGAGTCTCAGGGCTTTTGCCCGCTTCTATCGATATCAAAAGCATCCTCAATGAGGCCAAACAGCAACTTCATGCAGAAGCAGACTACAAGAAAGAGCAGGATTGGTTGGCGTGTTATGCGGGCAACCTAGGTACGGACACTAATTTTCTGATGCCACGGCCGTACACACAGCTCACAACGCAAAACGTGTTGGCGATGACCTGGGTTGAAGGCGACCCTGTCGAGTCCCTAGTAAACGAACCAGCAAGTCTGAGGAATCGTGTCGCTAAGGAACTTTTCGAACTGGCGCTTAAAGAGATTTTTGAGTTCGGTGCGCTACAGACAGATCCAAACTTTGCCAATTACCGCTTCAATCGTGAAGCCCAGAAAATAGTCCTGCTTGATTTTGGTGCAACCCGAAATTTTCCTAAGCATATAGCGGCTGGATACCGAAATCTCATGAGGGCGGCTCTGGCAAGAGATCGCAAGAAAATGCATGATGCAGCAACCGAGATCGGTTACTTCACCGTTGAAATGAGTCAGCAACAGGTTGACGTTGTGATGGATCTGTTTGAGATGGCATGTGAGCCTCTATGTCATGTGGGACCTTATGATTTCGGAGCGTCCACATTGCCTAAGAGAATGCATGATGCCGGCATGGCACTCGCAATGGATCGTGACTTCTGGCACACGCCACCGATTGATGCACTCTTTCTACATCGCAAGCTGGCCGGGATTTATCTTCTAGCCGCGCGTCTGAAAGCCAGTCTAGACGTAGGCTCGCTCGATTCTATTCAAGCGCTAATCAAGACGATTGGCTCGAAGTAAAAAGCCACCGAATTTCATGGTGGCTTTTTTACTTTGAGGTCGAGAACGATTCGGCTTCAATGATTGCAAGGAGCTTATTTATGATTCCCGCCATGATGCATGGGCATCTGGCTAGGGCTCATGGGCCTACTTACGTTATCCATCATTTGGCCATCAGGCATCCTGTGCTGGTGGGCAGGCATGTCGTGACTTCCCTCCCCCTTGTAACCCAGAAGCGCAGGGTCGGCCATACCGGCGATCATCGCCAGGTGCGCGAAAACCAGAAAAATCGCCACATAGATCGCGTGGTAACCCAATTTCTTTTCTTCGCTTGCCCCCTTGTGCAGAACCCCTAGATCCTGAAGTGCAATCAGAATCATCGGGATGCCGCCAATCAGATAGGTTGAAACAGCAATTACATCAATCACTGTTCGCCATTCGCCTGCCTTGGTGATCGGCACAACGGCATTCATCAACAGGTAGGCAATAATCCCGACAAAATACAGGCCGACTACCACGCCCGCAACACGGTTCAGGTCGCGAACCCAGCCATGTAGTTTTCGCGTGTAGAGGATGTACAACTCGGTGATTGCAACGGTTTCGGCCAGAATGACGGGGATCGCCATAAAAATAATTAGGTTCCACGGCTGGTTGGTCGCCAGAAGTTCCATGTAGTGAGTCATGTTCATATCAAATCTCCAAATAGGCATAACAGCCTGTGTACAACACAGGCTCAAATAAATTGTGCTGATCAGGAGATTTATCGAGGAGGGCGATAGAGTCCCTCAGCCCTGGATATCAGAGTCAACGACGGGCTGAATGGAATAAGTTCGCTGCTTCTCGCGTCGGCCTTAACGAGGTTAGTTCCCGATAACACCCCCACAATATTGAAGCAGCATGTATGCGCTGCTTTGGTGCTGGTTTGATGGACGTCATGGTGGGTTTCATGATCGTCCACGGTCTTGACTGCGTGGCAGTCAGCTTGTACCTCTTGTACCTGTGCCACGGGAACAACCGAAAAAACAGCGGCGCTGCTAAGCACGGGCGCTAGCAAAACACATAATCCGACCAGAAGAGTGATGATTTTCTTGAGACTCATGGAAAGATTATCAGCCCGATAGTGATTTAATTCAATATCAAGTAACCCGGTATGATGCGTCCGATTTTCAAAGATCAATCTCACATAACAAGGCTTGGCTTCTAGCATCCAGATCAATTCAATGTGTAATGGCCGTTGGCTACGGCTTGCGAAGAGGGCTAACGGTATAATTCTGGGTGTCGTCTCCGTAGTTAAATGGATATAACTTTCCCCTCCTAAGGGAAGATTAGAGGTTCGATTCCTCTCGGGGACGCCAGAATTTGTCATCAACGATGGATCCCTCATGAAATACCTCATCTTTGTGATTGTGATCGGGCTGCTGTTCTGGCTATGGCAAGCGCGTTCGCGCGGCGCGGTGGCCGAGGGGGGCTTGCCGGCCGTTGGTTTGCCTGCGCCGGCCTTTGATTTGCGCGATACGCGCGGGGTCCATCACAAGTTGAGTGATTACCGTGGCCGCTGGCTGGTCGTTTATTTTTACCCCAAGGCCAATACGCCAGGGTGTACGCGTCAGTCCTGCAAGTTTCGCGATGACTGGCACAGTTTTCAGGAAATGGGCGTCGTCCTGGTCGGCATTAGTGCAGATACGCCGGCTGACAATGCAGCCTTTGCCCTGAAGTTTCATTTGCCGTTTCCGTTATTGTCCGATACCGGTGGGGCCTTTGCACGCCAGTATGGCGCCTGGATGAATCTTGGCATTACCGGGTTTCCTCGCCGCTATACCTACATCATTGATCCGGATGGTCGAATCGCCCGTGTCTATACCGATGTGGCGGTATCCGAACATAGTGCCGAGGTTGTTGCAGACCTGCGCCGTCTCACAGGACACTGATTCTCAATGCCCCTGCTGTCAGTCAGTAACGGGTGCCTCGCCTATGGCGATGTGCCCCTCCTCGATCATGTTGAATTCCAGATCGATCCCGGCGAGCGTGTTGCGCTAATTGGTCGTAACGGCACCGGCAAGTCCTCTCTGCTGGCGGCAATTGCCGGCCTGCGCCCTCTGGATGACGGCGCCCTGTGGCAAACGCCCGATCTACGGGTGACCTATGTGGCTCAGGAACCCGAGTTTGACGCAGGCGCCAGTGTCTTCGATGCAGTGGTCGGTGGCCTGGGCCAGCAATCCCGTCTGCTGGCGGCATATCATGATCTTTCACACCGCCTGGCGGATATGCCGGAAGCGGATCGCCCGTCCGCACTGGATGAGCTTGCTCGCTTGCAGCATGAGCTGGAAGCGGCCGATGCCTGGCAGCAGAATGCCTTGGCTGAGCGGGTGATTGCCGAGTTTCATCTCGACTCGGATGCGTGCGTCGATGATCTTTCCGGTGGGCAAAAGAAGCGCGTGGCGCTGGCACGGGGCCTGGTGTCCGAACCCGATGTCCTGCTACTGGATGAGCCTACCAACCACCTGGATATTGCTGCCATCGACTGGCTGGAAAATCTGTTGCTGGTGCGTAATGTGGCACTGCTATTTATTACGCATGATCGCTGCTTTCTGGATCGGTTGGCGACCCGCATTGTTGAACTGGATCGTGGCCATCTGAGTAGCTACCCCGGCTCGTTCACCAAGTATCAAGAGCGCAAGGCACAGCGCCTGCATGAAGAATCCCTGGAACAGGAGCGGGCCGATAAATTGCTTGCTCAGGAAGAGGTCTGGATTCGTAAAGGGGTTGAGGCGCGACGTACGCGAGCGCAGTTCCGCGTGCAGCGACTCGACAAACTACGAGCCGATCGCGCTGCCCGTAGGAACCAGCAGGGGCAGGTCGCCATGCGGGTCGATGCCGGGGAATCGTCCGGCGCGCTGGTGGCCGATCTGATCAATGTGTCGAAGTCTTACGATGGGCGCAAGATCATCGACGATTTCAGCGGCCGCATCATGCGCGGCGACCGGGTCGGTCTGATCGGACCCAATGGCGCCGGTAAGACCACCATGCTTCGGTTGATTCTGGGTCAGATCGAACCGGATAGCGGCACGGTGCGTCGCGGTACCAAACAGCAGGTGGCGTACTTTGATCAGTTCCGTACGGCACTCGACCCCGAAGCCCCGTTGCACGAGGTCATTTCACCGGGTTCCGATTATGTCGATGTGGGCGGGCATCGCACGCATGTGATGAGTTACCTCGGTGATTTTCTGTTTTCACCCCAGCGTGCCCGATCACCGGTGAAGTCGCTCTCCGGCGGAGAACGGAACCGCTTGTTACTAGCCCGCCTGTTTGCGCGCCCGGCCAATATCCTGGTGCTCGATGAGCCAACGAATGATCTGGATATTGACACGCTGGAACTGCTGGAAAGCCTCCTGCAGGATTACCACGGCACGATTCTTCTGGTCAGCCATGACCGGAGCTTTCTCGACAACGTAGTGACGCAAGTCATCGCAGCCGAAGGCGATGGGCAATGGCGCGAATTCGTCGGTGGCTATAGTGACTGGGCTGCCTGGCATGCCGCGCAGCAGAAGACGGTTCAGGTTAAATCCGTGCCCGCTAAAACCGTGGCCGTGTCAGTGGCCAAAGCGGCCGATGCGCCCGCGAGTGGTGCGCGCGCCACCAAACTGAGCTACAAGGAACAGCAGGAGCTGAACGAATTGCCCGGACGGATCGAGGCGCTGGAAACCGAGCAGACAACGCTGATGGAAAAGATCAACGACCCGGCGACCTATGCAGCGGATCCGGCCGCAGCCCAGACGATGGGCAACCGGCTGGCCGAGATCGATGAACTGCTGCTCTCATTGCTCGAGCGCTGGGAAGCGCTCGAAGCAAAAACGGGTAAACGTTAAGACAGCATTTCAGGCGAGTGCAGGGTAGTCGGTATAACCGGCTTCGGCACCGCCATAAAAGGTATTGGGATCCGGTTCATTGAGCGGTGCGTTCTCTCGCAGTCGGCGCACTAAGTCTGGATTGGCAATAAATGGTCGGCCAAAGGCCACCATGTCTGCCAGATTAGCGCCAAGCAGAGCCTCGGCCGTCGTGGCGTTGTAACCCCCACAGGTGATCAGGGTACCCACGAAGGCTTCGCGCAGTTGTAGACGGAATTCTTGCGACAAAGGTTGGCCACCTGCCCAATCCGGTTCCGCAATGTGCAGGAAGGCCAGATTACGCTGGGTAAAGGCTTTGGCGAGATAGAGCGCCATGGCTGTCGACTCGGGATCGTCGATGTCGTTGAACACCCCTTGTGGTGACAGACGAACGCCCACCTTGTCGGCGCCGATGGCGGCAACAACGGCATCGACCACTTCCAGTAAAAAGCGTGCCCGATTTTCCAGACTGCCGCCGTAGGCATCGGTGCGCTGATTGCTGTTGGGGGATAGGAACTGATTTAGCAGATACCCATTGGCCGCATGCACCTCCACAAAATCAAAACCGGCCTTGACGGCATTGTGCGCCGCGTTGGCGTAGTCAGCCACGATGCCCGGGAGCTCGTTGAGTGCCAGGGCGCGGGGCAGGGCGGTGGGCACGTTGGCCGGTGTGCCATCGGGCTGGATGACGAAGCATTGCCCTTTGGCCTGGATTGCCGAAGGCGCGACCGGGTCGGCACCTCCGGGTTGTAACAGCGGATGTGAGATGCGGCCGACGTGCCAGAGTTGAAGCGCCATGTGGCCACCTTGGGCATGAACCGCATCGACCACGGTTTTCCAGCCGGACACTTGCGCCTCGCTGTAGATGCCCGGCGTCCAGGCGTAGCCTTGGCCCTGTTGCGAGATCTGGGAGGCTTCACTCACGATTAAGCCGGCGCTGGCGCGCTGGGCGTAGTAGGTGGCGTTCAGTGTGGTGGCGGCATCACCGGCACCCGCACGGGAACGTGTCATCGGCGCCATGACGATGCGATTGTTCAAACGGGTCTTGCCGACCTGGATCGGGGTAAAAAGCAGTGCATCACTCATAAGAAGCTCCATCAGGAAGTCAGTTAATTGATCTGCCAGTCCAGCGTGTAATCGCCCTGTCCGCTCTCGTCCAGCGCCTTGAGCAGCCAGGGCATGGTCTCTTCCAGCGTGGCGGGCAGGGTCCACGGCGGATTGATGATGAAGAGCCCGCTTCCCGTCATGCCCAGCCCATCTGTCGCCGGCGGTTGGGTGCTCAGCGTGACGTGCAACCAGTTGGGTACGCCGAGTTTCAGTAGGCGTTCCGGTAGCTCTACCGATTCACGTCGTGCCAGTTCAGGATACCAGAGCACATAGGTGCCGGTGGCAAAACGTTGTTGGGCATCGCGAAGCGTCTGGATGACTTTGCCGTAATCCGTTTTATCTTCGTAGGCAGGATCGATGAGCACGGCAGCGCGTCGGGCGGGCGGCGGCATCAGCGCCTTCAGTCCGGCTAGACCATCGGCCTGGGTAATTTGTGTGCGTTTCTGAGCGAAGCGCAGGGCTTGCGCGAGCAAGGGCGCATCGCTGGAGTGCAGTTCAAAAAAACGGAGCGGGTCGATATCACGCGTACAGTGCGCCGAGATCCAGGGGGACCCCGGGTATTGCGTCAGGGCTTTGCCAGGGTTGGCGTCGGCGATAACGGTGCGATAGCGGGCGACGGCCTCGGGTATCTCATTGAGTGGCTGCACCCAGAGCTTGCCTATTCCCGTGGCCCATTCGGCCGTCTTTTGAGCCATCGTACTGCTCAGAAGATACATACCGGCGCCGGCATGGGTATCGACTACCATGAAGGCTTTGTCTTTACGCGTCATGTAATCCAGCACCTGAATCCAGACCAGATGTTTGAGAACGTCGGCCGGGCTTCCGGCATGAAAGGCGTGACGATAGCTGAGCATGAATCAGAGCAGAGGGGAAACAAGTTGGGCGGCATTTTCTGCCAGGCGTTCGCGCAGGGAACGGTTCGCCCGGATCAACGGATCGATGGGTAATGATTTGGCGAGGTACTGATCCTGCAGAGCACGTAGCTGAGCACTAAATTCGTTGTCGTAAACCATGAGCGTGATTTCGTAGTTCAGACGCAGGCTGCGCATGTCCAGATTGACCGAACCAAACAGGCTAAAAGCCCGATCGACCACCAGACTCTTGGTATGCAGCAGACCACCGCTGAACTGTTGGATCCTGACGCCCGCACTGATCAGGTCGTCCATATAACTACGACTGGCGTAACGTACCAGAAGCGAATCAATGCGTTGGGGTACGATCAGCGTGACATTGACGCCACGTGCGGCGGCCGTCTGTAGCCCCTGAAAAAGGGCGTCATCCGGGACAAAGTACGGTGTGGTCATGACCACTTCGTTCTTGGCATCGAGGATGGCACTGAGTAATACATGCGACATGTTGGTCCACTTGTAGCTTGGACCGGAAGGCACGGCCTGGGCAACAATGCCAGCGGGGTATGCAGCAGGTGATGATTTCTGAATGGTATCCAGATAGGCGCTGAAGCCGGGAATGTTGTTACTTTCGACGGCCCAGTCGCCTTCAAAGACGATGGTCAGCGCCTCGGCGACCGGGCCTTCGACGCGCACCATGGCATCGATCCATTCACCAACGCCTGCGTTTTGCTTGAAAAAAGCGGGGTCCACCATGTTCATGCTGCCGGTCCAGGCGATCTGCTGGTCGATGGCAACAATCTTGCGGTGCAGTCGCAGATCGGCGCGCCCGAATTGAAGTTCCAGCGGGTGAATGGCGCAGGCCTTCACCAGATGCACACCGGCATGACGCATGCGTCCTGGCCAGTGGCTTTTCCAGAAGGCGGCGCTCCCCAGTTCATCGAGCAGGACACGACAGAAAACACCACGTTGCGCGGCACGCATTAATACCTCGGCGACTTCGTCAGCGGTGCCACCAGGGTTCCAGATGTAAAACTCCAGGTCGCATCGCTGATGCGCCTGATCAATATCGTGCATTAATGCATGCAGGGTTTGTTCGGTGTCCGAATGCAACGTAATCCGGTTGCCCTGGACGGGCGGCATACCCCCATGGTGCTCGGCTAATCGGGCCATCGATTGAAATGGGGCGGCAATCTGAGTTTTCGCATTGGGGTAACGCTCATCGAGCAGCGCCGTCATGCGTTGATACACCGGGGTTGCTCGTTCGATGCGTTTTTTCCGGTCACGGCCGATGGGGCGCTCACCGATCATAAAATAGGCAATCAGGCCGATCACTGGTACGATCGTTACGATGAGGATCCAGGCTAAAGCCACCCCCGGCGGGCGTCGGATCCAGATGATGCGTAATGTAAACAGAATGACCACTACCGGATGCATCAACAGATACAGCCAGTGGGAGTCGAAAATAAATGCCCAAACCATAATGGGGTCGATTTTACCCCGAGCCCGATGGGTTGCATCGGGGCGGGGGCTCCTTTAGCATCACGGTTTAGTCAAAAATAAAGCGAGAAAACCTCAGTTTGCCCCCCCTTCGCGGGCAAACCCGGTCGCGGAAAGATAGGCAAGAATGATTCCCGAACTTGGCCAGTTTGCGCTGGCGCTGGCGCTCATGGTGTCCCTGGCGTTGGGAATCCTGGGCCTGGCCGGCCCCCAGTGCCGGATGCCGCTCTGGAGCCGGCTGGCGCGCCCGTTAGCGCTGATCTGTTTTATCTTCATGGCGGCGGCCTTTACCTGCCTGACCATCAGCTTTGTGGTGAGCGATTTCTCGGTTGCCTACGTCGCTCAGCATTCCAATACCCGTTTGCCGCTTGAATACCGGTTTGGTGCTGTCTGGGGCGGGCATGAAGGATCGTTGCTGCTCTGGGTCTGTATTCTGTCGGGTTGGGCGGCTGCCGTGGCGATCTTTTCCCGTTCGCTGCCCACCGAGATGGTGGCGCGAGTGCTGGGTGTGCTGGGTCTCATTGCCTTCGGCTTCATCCTTTTCATTCTGTTCACGTCCAATCCCTTTGACCGGCTGATTCCGGCGGTAGCAGAAGGGCGGGATCTCAATCCGCTGTTGCAGGATCCGGGCCTGGTTTATCACCCGCCGATGCTCTATATGGGCTATGTGGGCTTTTCGGTCGCCTTCGCGTTCTCAATTGCTGCGTTATTGGCTGGCCAACTGGATACGGCCTGGGCACGCTGGTCCCGGCCGTGGACACTGGCTGCTTGGATTTTCCTGACGCTGGGCATCGCCCTGGGTTCCAACTGGGCCTATTACGAATTAGGTTGGGGCGGCTGGTGGTTCTGGGACCCCGTCGAAAATGCCTCATTCATGCCCTGGCTGGTCGGTACTGCCCTGATCCACTCCTTGGCTGTTTCAGAAAAACGTGGCAGCTTCAAGAACTGGACTGTTCTGTTGGCCATCAGCGCCTTTTCGCTCTCGTTGCTGGGCACCTTCATCGTTCGCTCCGGCGTATTAACCTCCGTCCATGCATTCGCCGCCGATCCGTCGCGCGGCGTATTTATCCTCTTCTTCCTGGCGCTGGTCATCGGCGGATCGCTCACGCTCTTTGCCTGGCGTGCTCCGGCCGTTGGTAAAGGCGGATCATTCGCACTGGTATCGCGTGAAACGCTCCTGCTTATCAATAATGTGTTGCTGCTGGCTGGCGCCGCCGCGGTCCTGCTGGGTACGGTTTATCCCATGGTGATTGATGCCTTGAACCTGGGTAAGCTCTCGGTCGGTGCGCCTTATTTCAACGCCGTGTTTGTGCCGATCATGTTGCCGTTACTGCTGCTGTTACCCCTGGGGGTTGCCGCCCGCTGGAAGCAGGACGCCCTGTGGCCGCTGTTCCGATCGCTCAAAATTGAAGGACTTATCGCCATCGTGGCCGCCATGGTGCTGCCATTACTGATGGGGCACTGGCGCCCGATGGTGGCGCTGAGCACCGGGCTGGCCGTCTGGGTTCTGGCGACCAGCGTGCGGGCGATTATTGTCCGTGTGCGGGCCAGCCGGCCGCCATTGGCGTTCTGGGGCATGCAACTGGCGCACCTGGGTCTGGCCGTGTTTGTGATCGGCGCAACTTTTGTCAGCAGCTATCAGGTCGAGCGTGATGTCAGCATGTCTCCCGGCGACACTGTCACCATTCATGATTTACGACTGACGCTACAGGGTGTTGCCCCGGTGCAGGGCCCGAATTACGAGGGTATGCGTGGTGAAGTCACTTTCGGACCCATCAGCGCGCCATCGCAGATTGCTGGTGTTCTGAGTACCGAGAAGCGCACTTATTTTTCGTCGACCATGCCGATGACGGAAGTCGGTATTGATAGCAGCCTGACCCGGGATCTTTATGTATCCATGGGAGAATCGACGGGTGACAATGCCTGGGCGGTTCGCGTTTATTACAAACCCTTTGTCAGCTGGATCTGGGCCGGTTGCTGTTTCATGGCGCTGGGCGGTTTGCTTGCCGCCAGCGACCGCCGTTACCGCATTCGCAAGTCGACGAGCACAGACGAGATTCGCCAGAAAGAAGAGGCTGTATGAAGCGCATGGGTTGGTTTCTGATTCCGCTGCTGGTCTTTGCCGTTCTGGTCTTCTTTCTCGCACGCGGCCTGACGAAAGACCCGAAATACGTGCCATCGCCGCTGGTTGGAAAACCGGCGCCGACGTTTAATCTGCCGCAGCTACATGATCCCAAGCAAACTTTTGCGCCCGAAGATCTCAAGGGCCGGGTCTGGCTGCTGAATGTCTGGGCATCGTGGTGCGTTTCCTGTCGTGAAGAGCACCCGGTACTGGTTGGCTTCGCGCGAACGCATGGTGATATTCCCCTGATCGGCCTGGACTATAAGGATCAGCGTAATGACGCTATTGCCTGGCTAAAGAAACATGGCGACCCTTACGTACTTTCGGTCTTTGATGCCGACGGTCGTGTCGGCATCGACTATGGTGTCTATGGGGTGCCGGAAACGTATGTGATTGATCAGGCCGGTGTCATTCGCTACAAACATGTCGGACCGTTAACGCCGGAACTGGTGAAGTCGGTCATTGACCCGATGCTGACCGAGTTGCAGAAAGGGTTGCGTCCATGACCTGGTTTCGCCCCTTCATCGTGGCCTGGGTTTTGGCCGTGTCAACCATGACCTGGGCGGGAGAGGCGCAACCGCTGGCACAGGATCCGGTGGTTGAGAAACGACTGAATTCGATTTCCGAAAACCTGCGTTGCCTGGTTTGCCAGAACGAGTCGCTCGCCGGATCACGGGCTGACCTCGCCGAAGATTTGCGTCGCGAAGTACGTAACCTCATCCTGACCGGAAAATCGGATAAGGAAATTATTGATTTTCTTGTGGCGCGCTATGGTGACTACGTACTCTATGACCCACCGTTCAAAGCCACCACGCTCTTGCTCTGGGTAGGGCCTTTTGCACTCTTGGTTGGCAGCCTGGGTGGCCTGATCCTTTTTCTGCGTCGTCGCGCTAGGCAGTCTCCACCAATCGCCGACACATCAACGGGCGGCGAGATGGCTGACGAGATGGACGAAACCGAGGCAGCCCTCGACAGCAACACGCTGAACCACGCTCAGCCCCGCCGTGGTCGCTGGCTGCTCTGGCTCCTGTTGCTGCTGATTCCGCTGGGTGCGGTCTCCGTTTACCTGAAGGTTGGTAAACCGGCGGCCATGAACCCCGATGTTGCTCGCCCGACCCCGGATCCGGAAGTGATGGTGGCGCGTCTGCAGGCCAAGATGGATGCCAACCCGGATAACCCGCAGGGCTGGATGCTACTTGGTCGTGCCTATATGGTTCTGAATCGCCCTCAGGAAGCCATCAAGGCATACGATCACATCTTGCCGGAAGTGAAAAAAGATCCGCAATTGACGGCAGCTTATGCTGAAGCATTAGCCGCCTCGGGCAACATGGCCGGCGCGCAACTCTGGATTGATAACGCGCTGAAGCGGGGTAGCAAGGATCCGCAAATCATCTTCCTGGCCGGTGGGCTGGCCTTTGCCCAGGGTGATAATGCCAAGGCAATTCGTTACTGGAATGACGTATTGAAGCAGCTACCCGCAGGATCGGAAGAGGCTAGATTCGTTCAGGAAAACATTGCCGAGGCAAAGGCACGACAGAAATAAAAACAGGGCGCACGTACAAAGCGCCCTGTTTTTTTAAGTGTACGTATGCGGCGTTACTTGAGCGTCTTGGAGGCTTTTTCCACCGCAGCTTTGTCAAGTGCATGCTGGGCTTCAGGCGGCATATAGTTCTCGTCATGTTTGGCCAGCACTTCGCTGGCCTTGAAGGCTTTGCCGGCGTCATCCAGTTTGCCCTGGGCAACGACTCCCTTACCCTCGCGGAACAGATCGGGCAGGATGCCCGTGTAGGTGACCGGCACGTCATTGGCCGTATCGGTCACCACAAAGCGGATATTCACGCCGTCGCGCTGCACGCTGCCTTCTTTCACCATCCCACCAATGCGGAAGGCCCGGTGCTTCGGGGCTTCACCGCTGACGACCTGAGTCGGGGTGAAAAAGAACACGAGGTTTTCTTCAAAGGCGTTGAGCACCAGCGCAGCAGCGGTACCCAGAACGGCCAGCGCCCCGATGATGAGAGCAAATCGTTTTTGACGGGGTTTCATGGCGGCTTAAATATCCTGACTTTGCTGAATGTCACGCAGCGCCTGTCGGCGGCGATGACGCACCAGTAAGGGTTCGGCGAGCATGGTCACAGCGCAAACACCGAAGCTGCCCCAGACATAAAGGCCGTAGCCGCCCATGGCCAGGAAGTCGCTGAGTGATTGCCACTGCATTATGCGGCCCTCCTGATATCCGGCAGATGTTTGACCCATTCGGTATTGGCTTCGCGTTCCAGCATGATCGCGCGAGCACGCATCAGGGCCACAGCGAGCGTATAAGCCCAGAAGGCGAGGGCCATGATTAGCATGCCCCAGAGCATGGTGCTGGCCATGCTGGCGGATTTGGTCAGGGAAACCGATGCACCCTGGTGCAGCGTATTCCACCATTTGACCGAGAAATAGATGATGGGTACGTTAACGACACCGACCAATGAAAGCACGGCGCCGGCGCGATCTGCGCGCCGCGGATCGTCAATGGCTGCATGCAGCGCCATATAGCCCAAGTACAGGAAGAACAGAATCAATTCTGAGGTCAGACGGGCATCCCATACCCACCAGGTGCCCCACATGGGTTTACCCCATAAGGCGCCAGTCCATAGCGACAGAAAGGCAAAGAGGGCGCCGGTCGGCGCCAGCGCAGTGGTCATCATGCCCGAGAGGCGTGTGCCGAAGGTCAGGCCCAGCAGGGACCAGAAGGCCATGACACAATAGATGAACATCGACATCCAGCTGGCGGGCACGTGGATAAAGATGATGCGGTAACCCTCGCCCTGTTGCGCATCGGTGGGCGCCACAAAGAAGCCGATATAAAGGCCGATGGCGCCAAAAATGGCGGCCAGCAGCCAGAAAACCGGCACCAACTTACCGGCTAGAGGATAGAAGGTGCTGGGGGCGCTGAATTTGAACCAGTTAATCATGCCGCTATTTTATTCCAATGAGATGCGGAGTGCGGCAGTTGTGGCCCAGGGCGAAAAAGCGATCGCCAGAACGAGTAGGGCGCCGAGCAGCGAGAGATGGCCGGCCGCGCCTAGACCAGTGATGTAGGATTCGACGGCGCCGGCGCCAAAGATTAGCGTGGGCACGTACAAGGGCAGCACCAGCAGCGAAACAAGCAATGCGCTACCCCGCGCGCCCAGCGTGAGCGCCGCGCCAATCGCGCCAATCAGTGAGAGCAGGGGCGTACCGATCAGCAGCGAGAGCATAAGAATGCCAATCGCGTCGGTCGGCAAATCGAACTGCAGGCCAATAACGGGCGCCAGTAATACCAAGGGTAAACCGCAAACCAGCCAGTGCGCAGTGATTTTGCCCGCAACAAGAATGCTCAAGGGTTCAGGCGAGAGCGCCATCTGTTCCAGTGTGCCGTCGGCGTGGTCGGCGGCAAACAGGCGTTGCAGACCGAGCAGCGTCGCCAGTAACGCGGCGATCCACATGGCGCCGGGCGCAATCTTACGCAGCAGATCCGGTTCGGGTCCGATACCGAGCGGCAGCAGTGTGGTAACGATCACGAAGAAAAAAAGCGCTGTCAGCACCTCCGTCTTGCGCCGCATGACGAGCAGCAGGTCGCGGTTGAGTGCTGCGAAGTAGGCGGCAAACATGGCGAAGAGCTGCGGCATGATTAGCGGCTCCCAGACAGATTGAGCACAAAGCCGGTAGCACCGGCGCCCAGATCGGGCGTCTGATGGCTGGTCAGAATGATCATGCCGCCATGATGGAGATGCGTCCTGAGGGATTCCTGAAGGTTGGTGATGGCATTGGTGTCGAGCGCGTTGAAGGGCTCATCCAGAATCCAGAGTTTGGCGGCGCGCAGTAGCAGGCGGGCAAGCAGCCCCCGGCGCTTTTGGCCGGCCGACAGGACACGGGCCGGTAAGTGCTGGCGTCTGGCCAGCCCCATGCGCGTCAACGCGTCTTGAATTGCCGCATCGCTGACAGTCAGGCCGTCCATTGCCATCAGGCTTCGCAGATTCTCGGTAAGAGTCAGGTCTTCCTTGAGACTCGCATGATGACCCAGATACAACATATCGGTATGGTAGATGCTACGTTGTTTGCTGATGGGGGCGCCGTGCCAGGTCACGCTGCCAGCGGCGGGCAGGGTCAGGCCGGCCAGAATCCGCAGCAGACTGGTTTTGCCTGCGCCGTTCTCGCCTTGAAGATAGAGCCATTGCCCGGAATTCAGCTGCACCGATAGATCGGTAAACAGGGTCTGCGTGCCACGGATGCAGCTGAGATTGCTGGCGACAAGCATGGATCGGATTGTGGTCAGTTCGCTTCGGCGATGCGCTGCTGGATGTGGGCGAGAGCTGCCTCGACCTGATCAACCAGAATCAGACAGACATCGCCTGGTTGTAACTTGGCGAGTGCGGTATCGATAGCGAGAAACTCACCTTTGATTTCGTCGATCTCTTTGACCTGGTGGGCTTCAGCCAGACCTTCGCGCAGTAACGCAACGACCTCACCCTCCTCGCGACCGCGCTGGCAGGCGTCTTCATAAAGCACCACATGATCAAATACGTTGCCCAGAATGCGCGTTTGGCGACGGATGTCGTCGTCGCGGCGATCGCCGGCGCCGCTGATCACCACGCTGCGGCGCTTGGCCGGCATATCGTGAATGGTGTCGGCCAGTGCACGGATCGCATCCGGGTTGTGGCCATAATCGGCGATCAGCGTGGCGCCCTTGTAGTCGAAACGGTTGAAGCGTCCCGGTACCGTATCGGCGTCGCTAATGAAACTGGCCAGGCCGGCGACGATGGCGTCCCAGGAAATGTTCAGCGCCCAGGCGGCGCCGACAGCGGCCATGACGTTTTCAATCTGGAAAGCAATCTGACCGTTGTCGGTAAGTGGAATATTCTTGAGCGGCAGGCGATACATTGCCGTGCCCTGTGCTGCGACGATTTCGCCGTTATCGCGATAGATGACGCGATGCCCCTGGGCACGGTGTTTGGCCATCACCGGGTGCGCGGCGCTCTGGGCCGCAAAGAATGTCACGTTGCCGGTACAGAAACGCGCCATCCGGGCGACCAGTGGGTCGGCGGCGTTCAACACTGCAGTACCTTCCGCCGAAACGTTCTGGACGATGACCCGTTTCACGGTCGCCAGTTCGGCCGCCGTGTTAATGAAGTTCATGCCGAGGTGGTCGCCCTCACCGATATTGGTAATGACAGCCACGTCGCAACGGTCGAAGCCCAGTCCTTCGCGCAGGATACCGCCACGGGCTGTTTCGAGCACGGCAGCGTCCACATCTGGATGCCCCAGCACATTGCGGGCGCTACGCGGACCACTGCAGTCACCCGTATCAATCAGACGACCATTGGCGTAAACCCCATCCGTGGTGGTCATGCCGATCCTCAGGCCAGTCTGCGCGATCAGGTGGGCAGTCAGGCGGATGGTCGTGGTCTTGCCATTGGTACCGGAGACGGCGACCACCGGAATGCGGCCGTTGTCGCCGGATGCGAACATCTGGCGAACGATGGCTTCACCCACCGGGCGGCCCTTGCCATATGACGGGCTCAAGTGCATGCGCAACCCCGGGGCCGCGTTGACCTCAACAATCCCGCCGCCTTGTTCCTGCAGCGGCTTGTAGACGCTGTCGCAAACGACATCGACGCCGCAGATATCCAGGCCAACCATATGCGCCGCCGCTACGGCGCTGGCGGCCAGGTCGGGATGCACGTCATCGGTGACATCGGTAGCGGTGCCGCCGGTGCTTAGGTTGGCGTTCTTGCGCAGATTGATGCGGACACCGCGCGGCGGTATCGATTCAGGCGTCATGCCTTGCTCTTCCAGGGTGGCGAGGCCAATGGCATCTAGGCGAATCTTGCTCAGCGAGGTTGCGTGCCCATCACTACGCAGTGGGTCGCTGTTGATCACGTCGACCAGTTGGCGAATCGTATGCTGACCATCGCCAATGACGTAAGGCGGATCGCGGCGAGCTGCTGCAACCAGTTCGTTGCCGACGACCAACAGACGAAAATCATGGCCGGGCAAAAACCGCTCAACGATGACCTCATCGCTGATCTTGAACGCCACCTCAAATGCGGCAGTGATTTGCTCGGTCGTCTGCAGATTCACGGCGACGCCTTTGCCCTGGTTGCCATCGCGTGGTTTGACGACGACCGGCCCCTTGATCCACGCTGCGGCAGCCAACGCACCTTCAAGCGTCGTGACAACGCGACCCTGCGGTACAGCAACGCCGGCTGAGTAGAGCAGGGTTTTTGTCAGATCCTTGTCTTGCGCAATCGACTCGGCAATGGCGCTGGTATGGCTGGTCTCGGCCGCCTGAATACGTTTCTGTTTGCTACCCCAGCCCAGCTGGACCATGCTGCCTTCCGTCATGCGGCGGAAAGGAATATTACGGGCAATCGCCGCGTTGACGATGCTGCCGGTGCTCGGCCCCAGACGAAGATCTTCATCCAGATCGCTCAGTTCATGCAGTGATGCATCCAGGTCGAACATGCGGTCTTCCAGCGCAGTCTGGCAGAGTCGGAAGGCATGTTCAAAGGCCAGCTTGCCGACGGCTTCTTCACTGTACTCGACAATCGTGATGTAAGTACCTTTTTCAGGTGTCTGAACGGTACGGCTGAACGTGACCGGGCAACCTGCTGCGGCTTGCAGCCCGAGTGCGGCGACTTCCAGCGCATGCGCCAGGGTCAGCGGTTCGTTGTGCCCACTAGCGATCAGCGGCCCCATTTGTGGAAACCGGGCCCGTAGTCGTGTTTCGAAACCGGCAAGATTGGTGATCTGGCATTCGGCTTCGGTGCAGTTGATAAGCGCTTCGATAGCCGTATGGCGACCCCAGAGGTTGGGGCCACGTAGCGCGCGCAGACGGACGATTTCCATGGATGACTAGTGTGTGAAAGTTTGAATACCGGTGGCCATGATGTCGTGCGAAACATTCATGGCAACCCCGGCGCCCACTGCAGCCAGAATGCTTTCCAGCGCATCGCTTCGCAGCTGCAGGAGCGGAATACTGTTAATCGCCATGAGCGGCTGGGTTTCGTTGCCGTGTGCCAGAACAATCTGGCCGTCGCGGCTGAAAACAGCACGGCCGCCTTTGGCCAGGTGTTCCGTCAGACATTCGGCGGTGCCGAATCGGCTGAAGAAAATAACCTCGCCCTGGCACAGACGCGCCATGTCGGCGACCTCGGCGTCATCGGCGTTCAGAACGGCAACGCCGGTAGGTAGAACGACATCAACCTGCGTCCGCATCACTTTCCAAATGGCGACCTCATCCTCGATCGCACATTCGGGGACGGTGTCGGTCGGGTCGAGATTGGTCACCACGCCAACCGTACAGCAGCGGTAGGGTAAACCATCGTTGAGGATCACCCGGTTGTCGTTTTCAATAACCGCAATCTCGACCTGGCGGTTGAGCATCAGTCGGTGGCCGCTTTCCCAGTTGGCGCAGTCACGCGCATCGATTTGTCGCTGATTGAAATACATCCCTTTGCTGCACGCCAGCCCGACTCCCTGGTTGGTCAGGTGGAGGATGCTGGCGACGAGTTCGGCAACGACCGACTTGCCGCGCGAACCGGCAATGCCGACGATTGGCAGATTGAAATCTTTGCCCGGCGGAAACAGATAATCGACGATGGCCTTACCAACCGGGCGGGGTGTGCCGGCCGAGGGACGGAGGTGCATCAGCAGGCCGGGGCCGGCGTTGACTTCAACGATGGCGCCACGCTGTGCGGCCAGCGGTTTGCTGATATCTTCGCAAACCAGATCGATCCCGGCGACATCCAGGCCAACCACACGTGCGGCCAGTGATACGGTTTCAGCCACATCCGGATGTACTTCATCGGTGATATCGATCGATACGTTGCCGTTACGCTGTATCAGTACGTCACGGCCCGCATCCGGAACAGATTCGGCACTCAGGCCCTGGCGTTCGAGCTCCAGCCGCACGGCCGAATCGACGCGAACGAAATTGAGGGTGTTCTCCTCGGCGGGGCCTCGGCTTGGGCTGCTGTTGATTTGAGTTTCGATGAGCGTCGCAATTGTCGACTGGCCGTCGCCCTTGACGAATGCAAAGTCGCCGCGTGCGGCGGCAACCAGTTTGCCGCCAACGACGAGCAGGCGGTGTTCGTTGCCGGGAATGAAGCGCTCGACGATCACGCTACTCCCTTCGTCCACGGCTACCGCGAAAGCCGTGCGGACTTCCTGTTCGGTCAGCATGTTGGTAAAAACGCCGCGGCCATGGTTGCCGTCAGAAGGTTTCACCACCACCGGCAGGCCGATGTCTTGCGCAGCTTCCCAGGCATCATCGGCGCTTTCGACGACAACACCCTCCGGGACCGGAACGCCGCAAGCCTTGAGCAGGCTCTTGGTCAGGTCTTTATCGCGCGAGATGGTCTCTGCAATGGCGCTGGTACGGTCGGTTTCGGCGGTCCAGATACGACGCTGTTTGGCCCCATAGCCAAGCTGCACCAGATTGTTGTTGGCGAGGCGCATCGTCGGAATTGAACGCTCCTGAGCGGCATTTACGATGCTGGTCGTGCTTGGGCCGAGCAGACGATCTTCGGCCAGATCCTTAAGATCCTCGATCGTGGCGGCGACATCAAAGGGCTTGTCCTCCATCGCCGCCATAATGAGGTCACGTGCCGCATAAAGGGCTTTGCAGGTGACCTCGTCATCCAGGTTGTGCACGATCAGCTTGTAGAGGCTGCGACGGTTCGCCTCGCGGGCGCGGCCAAAACCACTGGGGACACCGGCCATGCCGAGTAGTTCCAGGGTTACATGTTCCATGATGTGAACGGGCCAGGTGCCCTCCTGCAGGCGGCGAACAAAGCCGCCGTACTCCTCGTAACTGCAACGGTGTTCCATCAGACCCGGTAGCCAGCTAACCAATCGCTCCGGAAACCCGGGAATCTTGTCGGAGGGAAAATCCTCCAGATCCCCAATATCGATCCAAGCCTCGATGATAGGTATGTAAAAGTCGGTCCACATGTTCGGACCGTATATGTACTTGATATCAATGATATCTATGGATTTATGGCTCATCTGGCTTGCTGCGATGTCAAGTAACCTTCCGGTAAACCGGGCTGAGTCAGGCGTTTTGTCACACGGGCGACCTATGACGCCATTGTAAACAGAAACCTGAGTGTAATAACGCATGGGATTCCAAACGGATGACGTTTCCCGGGCTTTCCGGCTAATCGGCCGCCAAGCCCCCGAATCGGAGGCAAATTCCTCCGGTTTTGTCAGCCTGAAGCGGGGTGGCGCGTTATAAAATTAGCACAGCAATTTCGACGCAAATTTCTACGGCCTCTCAATTGAACCCAACCCACGCTTCCACCCCGAGTCTGACCCTGCCCCCCGGAGCAACGAACCTGATCCCGGAATTCTGGCAGCCTGCGGTTCGCGCACAGGTGCCGGCCGAGGAAACCGTGCTGGCCACCATTGAAACGGATCTCGACGCGCAACTCACCTTTGCGCGTGGCTTGCTGTGTCTAACGGACCGTGCCTTTTATGCCCTGTCCCCGACGGGCGAATGGATGCTCTGGCCACTGACACCTGAGCTCAGCTTCAAGCTCAGTGACCACGCCGGCATGGCCACATTGGAGTTGGTCGCGCCTAGCGGGCGTTTGGGCTGCTGGCGTTTTACGCTGGCCCAGAACCCGGCGGCGCTACGCCTGGTGCGCCAGCTCGACAGTCTCCGAGTGCGGCAGCGGGTCGACGCCGGGGAGATGGCGCCGCCCAAGGAACCGGCGGAAGAGCAGCACCTGTGCCCTATTTGCTGGACCCCGTTGCCGCCGGACCAGGACGAATGCCCGGCGTGCTACAGCGAGAACCTGAGCTCCCCCTCGACCTGGACCTTGCTGCGTCTCTGGCGCTTTGCCCGGCCCTACAGGAAAGAGCTGCTGATCGGCTTTGCGCTGACCTTGCTGGGCACGGCCGCCACGCTGGTTCCGCCGTATCTGACTATGCCGTTGATGGATAAGGTACTGATTCCCTTCCAGAATGGTAAAAACATTCCCATCGGTCTTACTGTCATGCTGCTCAGCGGGCTGTTGCTCAGTTCACTGGTGGCCTGGGGCCTGGGGTGGGCGCGCACCTACATCTTGGCGCTGGTCAGCGAGCGTATCGGCGCCGACTTGCGCACGGCCACTTACGACCACCTGATCAAACTCTCGCTGGAGTATTTCGGGGGCAAACGTACCGGTGACCTGATGGCGCGTATCGGCACCGAGTCCGATCGGATCTGTGTCTTCCTGTCCTTGTACGCGCTGGATTTCGCCACCGACGTCATCATGATTCTCATGACGGCCGCCATTCTGGTCTCGATCGACCCGTGGCTGGCGCTCGTTACTTTGGCGCCGCTGCCCATGATCATGTGGTTGATTCACATCGTGCGCGACAAACTGCGCTTCGGTTTTGAAAAGATCGACCGCATGTGGGCCGAAGTGACCAGCGTTCTGGCCGACACGATTCCCGGTATCCGCGTCGTTAAAGCCTTTGCCCAGGAGCAGCGTGAATCGACACGCTTCCGTACGGCCAATGCCCACAACCTGGCGATCAACGATCGCGTCAACAAAGTGTGGAGCATGTTTACGCCCACCGTGACGCTCCTCACCGAAATCGGCCTCCTCATCCTCTGGGGCTTTGGCATCTGGCAGGTGGCGCACCATAAAATCACGGTCGGTGTGCTGACCGCCTTCCTGGCCTACATCGGCCGGTTCTATATCCGCCTGGATTCGATGAGCCGTATCGTTTCGCATACGCAAAAGGCGGCCACCGGCGCCAAACGTATCTTTGACATTCTGGATCATGTCTCCAGCGTGCCAGAACCGTTGAACCCCGTGCATATCGACAAAGTCACTGGTCGGATTGATATTCACCGCGCCGGCTTCCGCTACGGTAACCGCGCAGTGCTGCGTGATGTCAGCCTCAACATCCAGCCGGGTGAGATGATCGGTCTCGTCGGTCATAGTGGCTCAGGCAAGAGCACGCTGGTCAATTTGATCTGTCGTTTCTATGACGTCAGCGAAGGCAGCATCAAAATCGACGGCACCGACATCCGTGCGATTCCTGTGTCAGAGTACCGCCAGCACATTGGTCTGGTGCTGCAAGAGCCGTTTCTCTTCTTCGGCACCATCGCCGAGAACATTGCCTACGGCAAACCCAACGCCACGCGTGAAGAAATCGTCGCGGCGGCGCGTGCCGCCCATGCGCATGAATTTATCCTGCGCCTGCCGCATGGTTACGACTCGGTGGTGGGTGAGCGCGGTCAGGCCTTGTCCGGTGGCGAGCGCCAGCGTATCTCTATCGCCCGTGCGCTGCTGATTAATCCCCGCATCCTTATCCTGGACGAAGCCACTTCCTCGGTCGATAGCACCACCGAGAAAGAGATCCAGAAAGCGCTCGATAACCTGGTCCAAGGCCGTACCACCATCGCCATTGCTCACCGGCTCTCGACGCTGCGTAAGGCCAACCGCCTTATCGTATTGGATCGCGGCCAGATTATTGAACAAGGCTCGCACGACGATCTGATGAATCTGGATGGTACGTACCGCCGCATGGTGGAAACGCAAGCCCGGCAAGAGGCCGAAGACAAGGCCTCGGCCATGACTGCCCTGGGGGGTCGCATCCATGAGCAATGATCTGCTGAGCTTTCACCGCACCTATAGCCTGCGCAAAGACGCCTTCGGCAATCTCGAACTGGTCTGGTCCGATCACCCGGTGATTGAACGTGTCACCCCGGTGCGCCCGTTCCCGTTTTCTGATCCGGAGGATGGGCTATCGTTCGTCGACTCTGATGGGCATGAAGTCTTGTGGCTCGATTCGATTAACGACTTGAACACAGCAGACCGGACTTTGGTTGATGACGCATTGGCTGTACGTGAATTCATGCCCGTGATCACCCGCATTGATAGCGTGTCGTCGTTTAACACACCAAGTACCTGGCAAGTCCAAACCGCGCAAGGCAAAACCCAGCTGGTGCTCAAAGGCGAAGAACACATCCGCCGCATTAACGGCATGGGTGGCAACAACCTGCTGATCTCGGACAACCACGGCATCCAGTTCCTGATCAAAGACGTGAGCCAACTCGACAAACACAGCCGTCGTTTGCTCGATCGCTTCCTGTAATTGAGCGAAACAAAAACCTCACCCTGCATGAACTGTGGCGCCTGCTGCGCCATGTACCGCGTATCGTTTTATTGGGCTGAGGCAGACGATGCGCCGGGTGGTTGGGTACCTGCCGACACCACGGAACAACTCACACCCACTATGCGCTGCATGCGTGGCACCAGCAGTAAGGCCCCGCGTTGCGAACAACTCCAAGGCGAGATCCCTGGCGCACTCTGCGGTATCTACGAAAACCGCCCCTCGGTTTGCCGGGAACTAGAACCCTACGACGCTCAAGGCAAACCCACCGATCAATGCACGCGGGCGCGGGCGGTGCATGGTTTGACGCCCTTAGGCAACGGTGACTTGGCCATTCATCAGCATGGGTAGTAGCCAGTCGCGTAGCTCAGTCAGTTGTTGGTTTTCTGAAAGATTGTTTGCTACCAAGTCATTTAATGGAATTGCAAATTCACCAAAACGATCAATCACAGCATCTTCAGGCACTACGTAGTCTAGAATCCTTATGTCGCTAGGGTAGACATGCGGTTGCGCAGAGCCAGTAGCTTGTTTCAAGATATGAGCCTGAATAAATCTTAGGTGATGAAGTAGCAGTAGCGTTTCTGTGTCCGACTTTCCCCGAACGGTGATGCAATCCGACGCAAAAACAGGCTCGCGCCAAAAGTTAATGTAACCTGCATTGGCTCCAGATCCGCTGATTGTTATGGTGTTTTTTGCACGATTGGATTTTGAATGGGTATATGAAAAATCCAGTCCTGCAGCGACAACCTTGCAACTGCCAGCCTCGGTATCGTTAGCAGTGATTAAATCTCCTTTCAGAACTTCTGCGTATTCGCCGATCGTTTCAACTTTCCAGTCGGCTGGTATCTCTCGGTTCAGTTTGGTGTTGTAGACCATCTAGCCACCCGACGATTTGTATGGTTTGCCGTTGGCATCAGGAAAGTCGAACTGTACGAACCAGTAGTCATACAGCGTTTTAGCCATAGACTCCAGTTCAGTATTGATGCGGTTGTTGCAGTCGATTTTGGCATCAATGGCTGAGAGGATATCGACGATATTATCTTGGTGTTTCTTGAGAGGAACCTTAAACTTTAGATTGGTCAGATAGTCGATATTGATGTTGTCTTGGATGCTACCGCTTGCTGAGTTTTGAATGGCTCGTCTAATGAATGTAAAAACGTAGTGCATGAACAATTCAGAGCATTTTTCTTCATAAGCGTTAAATCCGACGACACTATCTGGGAAGCACATTGGGTAGCCCAATAGTGCAGTCTCTGCGATATTTGCAGCAATGGTGATGCAGAGCGTGTCCTTTGGCCAAAGTTTGCTTTGAGTAAGTCCAAAGTCGTTGTATGTGTCTGTATGTCTAGTTATGTATAAGTTAGCTGCTTTGATTTCACCAGTTTGGATCAAAGGATGCGTGCCACCAGAAAACAACTTTGGATCATTTCTCGGGCGATGGCGTGACTTACCACGCTGAAAATTCCCTAGCT